>NZ_JAMOKJ010000018.1:0-61746 GCF_023656595.1 Coprococcus intestinalis
CTTCCTTCAGATTCTACCTTACGATAGACACCCTTGCTGTTCAGCTATACACTTCCTTGTCGCCTAGGCGTGTTCGGGACTTTCACCCGTTAGAGCGCGCCCATGGCGCGCAAACTAAAAATAGCAGGTCTTTTTGCGCCTGCTATTTCCACATTTATTCATAGGACAACTACACATTTCATCTCATTATTTTGCTATCCTCATCCGTATAAAAACCGTAGTCCACAACCTATCACTCCACCACGATTTGCCCCACTTTATCGCACTTCATCGCCACTTATAACTGTATCCACAGTCCTGCCGTGGCAGATAAAGAGCACTTTTATCATGCAATTTTACTTTCTCTAAAACATCTGTATAATTCTTGCGATCTCCATAACTACAATCTTTAGCATCACTCCGCCGGACATTACATAAAACCATATCTCACGCATATGCTGTGATTTTGCTATTGGTGTTGCTATTGTTACAATGATTATGATTGCAGCTCCGACACAACCAACAATGTTTGGAACGCTCACAAGTGAAAATATTCCAAGATTACAGCTTCCATCTATTTTTCATTTACTTTGATAACAATTTCAAAAATTTCCTATCATTCATCTGCTCGTTGGTTAAATATGCCCCATTATAAAACAACGCATAAGTTGTAACCGGAGTAGGTGCATTCTGCGCTTCTTCTTTACTCTGTAAATGAATAGCCCGGAATGATACGCCATTTTCTCTTGCAACTTCTTCTACAATCGGAACATATCCCCCTTTCTGCACTTTTCAGAAAAACAAGACCTTCCTTAAATTGCTCTTTTAACCATTCTTTTTTGGATGACACCTGAATGTCGTTGTTATTAGAAATAGCACAGCATATGTGCTCTTTGTCTATGTTCTCGTTTGTCACTTTAATATATTCCATAAATGTCTCCACCGCCTTCATAATATCACTTCTTCTATACTGTAACGTTATGCATAATTCAACTACTTCTAATTAAGGCTTATGTACCACTCAGTAACTGTCTTCAAATTCTGTAAAGATACTCGTTCTGAATCATCGTTCAAATCGTTTCACCCTTTCATCTTATCTGCATTTCCTGTAAAAAATGATCCATATGCTCTTCCAGTAGCTTTATCACATGGCTCTTGTTTTCTGTTCCATCATATATGCTGTAAAGTAAAAAAATAGGTCCATAAAAATCAAGTGCTGTCTGTCTGGCTTTTCCTGCATCTCCCAGCATTCCTGAAAACAAAGCTTCCATATAAGTTAATGGTCCGCTCGCAAGATAATTCTGATATAACTGTGCCATCTGTGGTTCCCTGTACTGTTCCAATGTCAGCATCTTACGGAAACAGCTTGAAAACTCTTCCTCTGTCCAATGAAGGAACTGAACCTTTGTGAACTGCTTGATCTTATCAAATGCCGTTTCTTTATACTCGGCTGTAACCTTTTCCAGATCACCCTCCGGCATTTCATACTGCTTTACTCTCGCAATATCCAATTCATTCATCTTTTCAATAATACTGTCCAATATCTCCTGCTTGCTTTTATAATGCTTATACAATGCAGCCTTGGTTACTCCAAGTTTTGAAGCAATATCATTCATGGATGTTCCCATATATCCACTCTGTGCAAATAACTTTAAGGCTTCTTCCAATATTTTTTCCTTTGTGTTCTTTTCTTTGCTTTCCATGTCTATCTCCTAATTTAAATCTGCCATAAAGTTATCTTTTGGTAACTTTAATTGTATCATCTGCCTTCCCCCTCTGGCAGCAATGTAACAAAATAATAAATAATTCCAAATACAGCTATACTTCCCATCATAATGCCGATCATCTGATTTACACTTACCACATTTCCATGAAATACCGGATTGCAATCAAGAGTATCTCTTATCGCTTCAACCATTTCACCCGGATAATATTTTCTCTCCATCTCCATGAATACTCCGTGAAGCATATGATTCTTGATCAATGAAGTGGCATATGTACTCGGAAGATAAGACAGTGCCTTCTGAAGACCTGAACCAAAATTTGAAATCGGCATATAAGCACCACATATAAAACCATATCCTGCGCTGACAATTGTACCCACAGCCGAAAGCTGTCCCTGTGTTGTCAACGGAAAGCTAATGATGCTTGAAAGCGTACTTCCAAACAGGACGAGCAATATTATATCAAATAAAACCCATAATACATCTGCTGCGTTCATATACCATCCCATTTTAAGCAGATATCCCAGACATAATATAAACGCAATTCCATTGACCATCAATGAATTAGCTACTGTTGACAGAAAATATCCCAAATAAATTTTGCCCTTGCTGACAGGTGAAACATTAAAATCCTTCCTTGTTCCATTTGCCTTGTCCTGCACCATAGTCAGATTCACACAGAATGTTACAGTAATACAGCTTACTGCCATAAGTGATGCTGTCAGTTGTGCTGCCACGGTTCCATTAATAAGCTTATCCGAAATCGTGATCATATCCGGAATTGCTGCTGTAAAAGAATCTTTGAAAACCTTTGCAAGAAATGTAGCATACAGAACAATCAGAATAACTGGTGTGATCATTGCTGTAAACAACATACCTTTATCTTTAAAAAACAATTTTCTGTTCCTGTTCATTAATGCCAATACTGTTCTCATCAATGCTCACCTCCTAGCTTTTTCCCTGTGACTGCAAGAAATACATCATCCATTCCACCTTTTACTACTTCATAATCCATGAATAGATCCTGATGCTCTACAATAAGCTCCGTAGCTTCTTTCGTATTTTTTACTTTTATCTGATATCCGTCACGTATTTTTTTATATTCCCTGTTCAATGTCTTTATTTCATCCTCGGAAACACCATAAACAGACACTATATCCTGTACATAATCATTTTTAAGTTCAAACGGTGTGCCTTCCGCTGCGATACTTCCTTTGTCAAGAATCACAACATAACCGGCATTAGCAGCCTCTTCCATATAATGTGTAGTCAGAAATACTGTCATATTTTCAGTTTTCTGAAGCTTCTCGATAACATTCCAGATTAATTGCCTTGTCTGTGGATCAAGCCCTGTGGTAGGCTCATCAAGAATCAAAATCTCCGGTCTGTGCAATAATGCGCGGGCAATATCAATCCTTCTTCTCTGACCTCCCGACAGCTTACCTACAGGTCTGTTTAAAAACTCGTCAAAATCCAGAATCTCGACCAGCTCCTGTAATCTCTTATCAAAGACATTTCCTGTAATGCCGTACAAAGCAGCTCTGCTCTTTAGGTTTTCTTTCACCGTTAGCGGTTTATCAAGTACGCTATCCTGAAATACAACTCCAAGCATCCTTTTTGTCTGTGCGCCGGCTTTGTCAGTTTCTATTCCGTTTACCTGAACCGTTCCACTGTCTTTTTTCAGCAGTCCACAAAGAATAGAAATGGTTGTACTTTTCCCTGCACCGTTTACTCCTAGAAATGCAAACAATTCTCCTTTTTTCACACGAAAGCTCAAATCATTTACCGCTTTTACTTCGCCAAAACTTTTATTCAAGTGGCTGATTTTAATTATATCTGATTCCATATTTTCTCCTTTTGTTTCATCTTTCCTTAACGGATTACTATATTATTTTTCATGATCTGATTCTCTTTCACTTCAACTCTTGTACCAAACTTTTTATAGCTGATACAAATTCATCTTTTACATTTTGCTTATCTTCTGCTCCATCATACATGCTGTAATAAAAATACATAACTGCATAAAATCCGGCAGCTTTGTCCTTAGCATTTGCAATTCCAATACTTTCAAATAAATCTTTCACATAAGAAGCAGGTCCAGCCACGAGATATTGCTGATATAAATTCTGCATTTCTTCACTGCGAAACTGCTCTATGGTCAGCATTTTTCGAAACGATGATGCAAAATCATCCTCTGTCCAGTACTCAAACATAGACTTGCTGTATTCCACCAAATCATCCAGAGATACATTCTCATACTGTTCAGGCATTTTTTCTTTTTCCCCTTCCGGCATATCATATTCTACTGCCTGTTCACCATCCTGCTGCTCCATACGCTGTACAATACAGTCAAAAATATCTCTTTTACTTTTGTAATGACGGTACAATGCACCTTTTGTCATATCAAGCTCTCCTGCTATCTGGCTGACGGAAACAGCCTCATAACCATCTCTGGCGAACAGATGCAAGGCTACAATTAATATCTCTTCTTTCCTATTACCCACGCTGGTAAACCTCCAATCCCAAAAATAAACGGCCGTTTACACCTTCATAATAGTAAACGATCGTTTATTTGTCAAGACTTTTCTTTTGCTTATATTATCTCTTTTTATAAGTCAACAGCTCTGGATTTTCACTTTTTGTCCATTAGGCAGAGTATATTCCACATCAATATACTTTATTTTGTATAAACTGTATTTCCTTTTGCAATTACTTCAACAAGCTGAAGTTCCTGGTCAAGAATACAAAGATCAGCATCATAACCTTCTTCAACCTTACCCTTTCCTTTAAGACGAAGAATATCTGCTGGATTAGATGTGATTGTAGAAATAGCTATTTCTAAAGGAATTTCTGTTTTAAATACACATTCCTTTACTTCCTTCAGAAGGCAGCTGGACTGTCCAACGCCCATTCCAAGGAATTCACCATCACTACTGTATATTGGAAGACTTCCCTGTCCATCAGAAGAAATTGTCATGCGATCAGGATTTACTCCTGCATCTAACATTCGTTTAATACCATTACACACACGTACCTCATCACGGATAGTTTCCCAATAATCAATATTTTCATTTCCGGTAAAGTCTACTGCTCCGCCTTTCAGCGCATACTCAATCGACTTGCCAAAAAGCATCTCATTTCGATTGATATGTGTTGGCAATATTTGAGAAGCCGGTATCTCTGTCTCATCTACTACTCGTTCAATAAGATCTAAGCATCTCGGGCTGTCGCCAAGATGAACATTTACAATACCGGCTTTCCCGGAAAGAACACCACCAAGTCTTGTATCCGCAACGACACGTGTAAATTCCTCAAAAGTCGGCTGTGAAGAACGATGATCAGAGATCGCGATTTCTCCAGTTCCAATGATTTCCTGAATCATCATAATATCTTTCACAATACTGTCAGTCAACGTGCGCACCGGAATATGATAATTGCCTGTATAACAGTATGCAGACATTCCCTGCTCATTCAATCCTTTTGTCTTTGCAACCAGTGCACACATATCACGACCGATTCCATCTGTTCCAAGGCAGCCAACAACTGTTGTTACTCCAAACTTCGTAATTCCTTCCATAGTTGCTTCCGGAGTACGATTGGCAAATCCACCTTCGCCACCGCCTCCAAGTACATGAACGTGGCTATCAATGAATCCCGGAGTTAAAAGTAACCCCTCTCCATTGATTATTTCTGCCTCAGAAAGAAATCCATCTGCAGATATAGAACCTGCATCTTTAATCTTAACAATCTTATCATTGATTGTAAGTACATCTTTTTTCCCCAGATGCTGTGGGGCATAAACATCAATATTCTGAATTAATTTCATCATAAATCACTCCCAATTATCTAGTGCAATAAAATATCCTATGTTTCGTAAAATCCCTTTGGTAAAAGAAATGTCAGAAGTGCTGCGATAACAACTAATGCCAACACTCAACAGCTACTTTTATAACACCATCTCTCTTATTCTCGAAGAGATCATAAGCCGCTTCAATCTTACTTAGAGGATAGGTATGCGTAATAAGTGGTTCTGTATTAATCTTTCCGTCAGCAATCAATTTCAATGTCTCATCGCAGTCGCATCCATCCACTCCACCGATTTTAAAAATAAGATTTTTGCCATACATATCCGGAAGCGGTAAACTCTGTGCTTTATCATAAAGTGCAACGATTGTTACAATTGCATTTGGTCTTGCGCACTCCCATGCAAGACGAAACGTTGATTCTGCTCCGGCAACTTCGAGAACAACATCTGCTCCACCATGATCACTTGTTTTCTTAACAAATTTCTCGCATTCTTCCGGGGAAACAGTAAGTACATCTGGATAATGCTTATTAATAAATTGAATACGTTCTTCGTCTTTCTCACACATGATAATGTGCTTTGGATTCTTCAGCATAACGCAAAGCAATGTACAGATTCCTGTAGGACCTGCACCAATGATCAGTACTGTGTCATCTTCTGTAATTTCAGAAATACGAGTTGCCCAGTAACCGGTAGCCAGAACATCTCCAACGAATAATGCCTGTCTCTCTGTAACTTCATCTGGAATCTTGTTTAAACCTTGATCTGCGAACGGCACACGCACATACTCAGCCTGACCGCCATCGATGCGACAGCCAAGAGCCCAACCGCCATTTTGGTCAGTACAATTATTGACGTAACCTTTTTTACAGAAATAACATTCACCACAAAATGTCTCCACATTTACTGTTACTCTGTCTCCCGGTTTAACATGAGTAACAGCACCTCCAACTTCTTCAACAATTCCAACCATCTCGTGACCAACAGTAATTCCCGGAACTGCACGTGGAACACTTCCATGCTTGATATGCAAATCACTGGAACAGATACTCGCAAGCGTTACCTTTACGATAGCATCCCTTTCATGCATGATTACCGGTTTCGATTTTTCTCTTAATTCAAATTTCCCTTTTGATACATATGTATAAGTCTGCATTGTTTTCTCCCCACCTTTTTCGAATAATATAAAGCGGTTTGCTCTTTCGGATTATCTCCATCCCGATAAGGCACTGTGGCCGCCATAACACACTATTTCAGCACACTTCCTTCTTAAAGCTCATTATATTTCTTTGCGCTGCCTTTTGCTTTCTCCACCGGATATTTTGCCTCATTCATTGTCATCTTCATATTGATAATTTCATCCGCGTCCAATCCAAGAGCATCCAACAGATTCTGGGAATACACCATCACATCTGCCAATTCCTCTTTTACATGCTGCAAATCATACTCCTTATCATTCCACTGAAAACACTCTAATAATTCTGCCGCCTCAATGACTATGGATTTTGCCAAATTGCCCGGAGAATGAAACTGCTCCCACTCCCTGTCTTCTGTAAACTTTCTGATTCTGTCTATCGTTTCCTGTTTCATAATAATTCCTCACTTTTCACCAGATAGGTTCATTTCTCTTATTGATAAATCTTTTATCTCTGTATTTTGCTATCCGCAAACCGAACATAGCTGGCTGCTGGCATAATTTCCATGTTCCCATGCCATAAGTATACAATACTATCTAACTTTTGGCTACATTACCCCAACGTCTAAAGCCAGTCGGATTGCGGTAGCCTTATTTCAAAAAGTCAAAATTAGTCATTCCATCACCCCTCATATGATTACCGCAAATCCAAAGCTCTTCGAAGAACTGACACAAAATTTATATGATATTCAATGCCATCCACCGTATTGATGCCATTTCTGAGATTATCACTCAATACATGTTCTGCATATTCCCCGTATTCAGAATACCATCGTATTTTATATTGTGGTATACACTCTGCTCTCTCAAGCCGAAAACATACCGCATCCTCCGGTGTCAAATCACTAAACGTTTCTATGACACCATCCGTTTTTCCATTGATGCCAAATCCATACACCTTCAATTTTGGTATCACACAATCCACCGGCCTGAATACAATCGTTGATATGCCCACCGTCGGCTCCTCGGTCCATATTTTCGAATAAATCGCATTCCGACATTCCATTTCAACATCGTAATCTGTCGGATAATCCTGAATGGAGACATTACTTTTCCATTCTTTACGCCGACGGTTATGTACAAAACGGACAATGGCAAGAATAACGCTGATAACACCAATCGCTGTAAAAACATTGCTGATGAGTGCCCAATATGAAGAATTGAAAAACTGTAAGATATAATCAGGCATTTTATACTTCCTTTCTGGGGTATTTTCATGTGTGTTATGTAACCAAATAATCGCTGTGCTTTTGCAATGAAGAAAAACCGGCCAACTGATTTTTCCAAACCAGCCAGTCGGCATCTTTTCCTCTTTCTGCTTCACTTATCTTATTTCATACAATTCATTACAACCGTAATCATCATTTCCATCTCATCCGGTCTGGACTCAGCAATCATAATCGTCAGCGCTACCAGTGTATGGTCATCAATTGTCTTCTGACCATTGGCAAACAATGCACCATTCTTATCAAGAAAATACAAGAACATCGCTGCTGCAATTCTCTTGTTGCCATCGAAAAAGCTATGATTCTTCGTCACAAAATACAGCAAATGCGCCGCTTTCTCTTCCAATGTCGGATAAACTTCCATGCCCGCAAAAGACTGATAAATGTTTCCAATACTGCCTTTAAAAGAGTCGTCTTTTTCCTTGCCGAAAAGATCCGATTCTTTGCCAAACCGCATACAGGCGACCACATGCATACATTCCTCATAAGTTAATACATATGCGGCTTCATTTCCTTTTGGTCTTTTCATCGTCTGATGGTCATACGCATCCAACAAATCCAGTGCCGTACTGTACTGCTCAATGACTGAAAGTACCTGCTGGCTGTCAAATGAATTATTCTGTGTACGTTTCATCGTATATCCCCCATGTATGTCATTCTATCATCAGCTGAATTCAGTATAACATATCAACTGATATTCTATTTCCCAATCAAACTTTTTTTCAACAGCTTGATGATTTCTTACTGCAGACGATTTTACTTCAATACGCTGCATTTTATTTCTCAATTCAAGGAATCATCATCTTTTTCGAATTTCACTGTCAGATAATAAACCTCATCATTACAGCTGTCAACATTTTCATTTTCAATATCTGAGAATGGTGTCACACTCAACGCGTTTTTTGCATAATACAAAGCCAATATGCCGATTTCTTTTCCGGGCTGAATCGTTATTTTCCCTTCATCAATGCTTTTTGCTGACCGTCCGTAATAATTTCTACCCTGTACATCCTCCAAAATATTAAATTCCGTAGAAAATTTTGTTCCTTCACCGGCAACAATCAGTTTAACTTTAAAATTCTGAAAATCCGGTATAACCGCAATCATTCCGTTTCTTAACGAAATCTGCTCAAGCTCGGACCAGCTTATTGTTCCCAGCGAGCTTTCGGATTCCAACACACCTTTTTTGTAAACAGCCAATTCAAATGATATACCTTTAATTTCCTTATCCACAGCATAATCATATAAAAAAGCGCCATCCGCATCTGAAAGCATACCGGCAATATTCATCTCTGTACTATCCTGTGCCAGCGGTTCTATGTAATTCACTCTCGGCTGATTTTTAAACGTCAACAGATAAATCAGAATCCCCGCCATCACGCTTCCGAAAACTGCCAGCAACACAATGATTTTTTTCAATTTGCGCTTGCGGTGTTCTCCATCCTCCGTCACCTGGATCAGATTTTCCTCGGATTTCTGAAGCACCTCAGCAGGTTCAATATCTTCCCCGGCAATAAATTCATTGAGAGATATTCCGAGGATTTCACACAACGCCATATAAACAGAAACATCCGGCAGACAGATGCCCCGCTCCCACTTGGAAACGGACTTGTCACTCATTCCCAGTTTCTCTGCCACCTGTGCCTGCGTCATTCCAAGGGCTTTTCTCTTTCCAGCAATATATTTTCCAATCTTAACTGTATCCATGGCAATCCTCCTTTTTACTTTTTCAGCATAACATGACCAGCTAAAAATCAACACCTCTCCGTGGTAGAATTGCCATGGATGCCCCATAGTTACAATAAATTTGCCAATTCAAAATAAATATCTCTGTCACAAACGTGATTGTCAGATCATCACAAACTTATCTGCTTTCCTCTTCGGTGCCTTTGACGCCTCCTCCGCTGCATTGTATCCCAAAGCTATAATTCCCACCAGTTCACCATGTCCCGGTGCAAATTCATCTCTGAGATCCTTTGTCATATGAGCCTGGTTTGCTGCTGTCATCCAACAGCTGGACACACCATGGTCATAGGCACTGAGAACCAGATTCTCCATGGAAGCTGCAACACTCTGAACAACACCTTCATCCAGAAGGGCCCATGTATAATCCGGCTTGTCTCTGAAAGCCAGTACTACCGCAGGCGCCCCGCCAAGTGTACTGATGAACGAAAGTGTCGTCTTTACAACTTCCGGGTGAGCAGAAAAACGTTTTTCCAGATGCGGTCTATCCCTGTCAGAAACAACGCTCATCATTTCTTTCAATCTTGTCATCTTCTCAGGTGTACGGATAACCACATAATACCATGGCTGGAGATTCACTCCCGATGGTGCCCACAGGGCCGCATCTACAATTTCTTCCAAAATTTTGTCATCCACCGGTGTATCCTTGAATCTTCTCACCGACCTGCGTCCGTACACAACATCTTTAAACTCCATAAACATTACCTCCTGTAATCTCTATTCTTTATATTTTACCGGCGGAATCAATCGCCGGTTCCCCTTAAACTTAAAACCCGACAATATCTATTCCCACACCTTCGGCTGATACTGCATATGCGATACATTATAAACCGTAATAAAGGCCTTCGGATCCTCACGATTAATATACGCCATCAGTTTCTGATATTCGCTCTTATCAACAATCGTGATAATCTCATTGTGTTTCTCTTTATTATAAGCGCCAATGGCCTCATAAATCGTTGCGCCGCTGTGCAGCTCATGAATAATAAACTGTCTCAGGGCTTCTTCCTTCTCTGTAATAATGCAGACTCTGCGCTTGATATTGTGGTCAAAAATAAAATGATCCAACACAATGCCGTTGAAATAAGTGCCGAGAATACTCAGAACTACAGTCTTTTTGTCATAGACCAGTGCAGCGGACAATGCCACACACATGCCGGAGAGGGACATGGCTTTTCCCAGTTCCATATGTAAATATTTATTCATGATCTTCGCCACAATATCCAGGCCGCCGGAAGATGCATTGCGGTTAAACAAAATACTTAATCCCACGCTGACAACCAGAATATAGCAAATCACATCCAGTTCCTGACTACCTGTCATGGAATCATAATCCGCAAATATTTTCTCAAAAATACCGATAAAAACCGGCAGCATAATGCTTGTATAAACGGTTTTCACACCGAATTCCCTGCCGCATGTCAAAAATCCGATGATCAGCAGCACCACATTCAGAATCATGGTAATCGCTGACAAGGGCAACGGCACAAAATTCGACAAGACAATACCCAGACCGGAAATACTGCTGACAGATGTATGACTCGGGACAAGGAAGAAATACACAGCAGCAGCAATAATTGCCACTGCCACTGTCAGAATGATAATTTCCTTTATAACTTCATTAAAATTGATTTTCTTCATAACACAACTTTCTCCTTCTACCCTATACCTTATCCGCTAACCCAGCACTTGTCAATCTTTTTTCATTCTAAGAACAAAGTATGCGCTTGTCGCACACTTTCGCGCGTGAGCGGATAGCACCGCTATATATTCCTCTCCGCGAACTGCGCTTTCTGGCACACAGTGCCTTTTTATGTAATAGGGAATTCCAACAGATTTCCTATTACATAAAAAAAAGCCCCATACTATTCATGTTACAGAATTGTATGGAACTTTTTTTCTAAATACTTTTAATTAACCGAAGTATCTCTTCAGCAGACCTTCAAACGCTTTGCCGTGTCTCGCCTCATCGCGGGCCATCTCATGAACTGTGTCGTGGATAGCATCCAGGTTCAGCGCTTTCGCACGTTTAGCTAAATCGAATTTACCTTCTGTTGCGCCGTGTTCAGCATCTACTCTCATCTCAAGGTTCTTCTTCGTGCTGTCTGTGACAACTTCACCAAGAAGTTCTGCAAACTTCGCTGCATGTTCAGCCTCTTCATAAGCGGCTTTCTCCCAGTATAAACCGATCTCAGGATAGCCTTCTCTGTGCGCCACACGCGCCATTGCCAGATACATACCGACTTCTGAACATTCACCTTCGAAGTTCGCTCTTAAATCAGCCATGATATCTTCAGGTGCACCCTGAGCAACACCTACAACATGTTCTGCAGCCCATGTCTTATCACCGGACTGTTCTTTGAACTTGCTGGCTGGTGCCTTACAGACTGGACAAAACTCCGGAGCGTTTTCACCTTCATAAACATAACCACATACTGTACAAACCCATTTCTTCATAATTATAATCTCCTTTTCTCGATATGATTTTATATTCGTGTTTCGTTTTATTTTTAAATAACAGTAATCATTACTGTTATCGTTATAATACACGATATCCACGCTTTTGTCAATCACTTTTTATCATTTTCTCAAAACTTTTTTATCATTCTGTCAGTTCAAACTTTCTCCGGTAATTTCGCTGCTCCAATTCATTTATCTCTCCAAAACTACTTTCAGCGCTGCGATTAATTTTTCATTATCCGCATGGCTTTTGACTGCAATCCTGAAATATCCCTCCGAAAGATTTCTGTAGTTGCTGCAGTCACGAATCAATATGCCTGCTGCAATCAAACGTTCCTTTAAGTCCCTATCTGCTTTCAGCAATATATAATTAGCCGCGCTTTTCCAATACTGTACCCTCAGTGTATCCAATGCCTGATACAAATATTCTTTTTCTTTTCTGATATACTGCACAGTTTCTTTGACAAAATCATCCTCTTTGAGGGCTGCTTTGCCTGCTGCACTTGCCAGAACTGACACATTCCATGGCGGCCCTGCCTGATACATCCGATCGATCAATTCTGTATCCGCTGTCAAACCAAATCCCAGACGGACACCAGCCATGGCATACATCTTTGTAAAAGCCTTCAATATCATTAAATTTGGATATTCCTTCAGCTTTTCAACTAGAGAATTTTCTTCTTCACGTCCTGTAAAATCCATGAAACACTCATCCAGAAACAACCGGATTTTATTGTCTTTGCAGCATTCAGCAATTGATGCTAAAATCTGTACCGGTATCAGAACCCCAGTCGGATTATTAGGATTGCACAAAAAAATAACCTCCGGCATTTCTCGTTCAATCAACGTCAAAATATCTTCTTTAATGCAAAAATCCTGGTGATTCAAAGAATACACCGCTGTTTCAGGTACGTCATACGATGCCCAAAGACTTTGCCAGGCTCCCTCATACTCCGCAAAGCAAGGTGCCGTCACCAGAATTTTCTTCGGTCTTACCGCATACACATACCGATAAATAACGTCCGCCGCTCCATTTCCGCAAATGATCTGACTGCTGTCTATATGATACTTCTCTCCGATGGCTTTTCGCAGGCTGTCGCTGTACATTTCCGGATAATGACCAATTTGCCCGATAGCATCAGCAATTGACCGATTCACTGATTCTGGGGCCCCAAGCGGATTAATATTCGCTGAAAAATCCAGAATATTATTGTATTGATAAATATCTCCGCCATGTATATTCTTCATCTGATTTCTCCTGTCTATTCAAAGTTTCTCTTCAATTCATCTGCTGCCTGAATGATCACCTGTCACTCGCATCCAAAATTCTCACTGCTACTTCAGTTACATAATCCTCTATTTCCTTGGCAATAAAATTGTCCACCACATACCGCTCAATATAAAACGACTCAGTCTTTAAGTGATGCTGTTCTTTATATTGCAGCAATCGCTCATATGTCTGTCCAATATTCATCCAATGCCCTACATGATAAGCAGTAATATACCTGCCTCCCGGCAGAATCTCATACTGACCTGTCGCAGGCCGCTCATCCACCAGCAGAATCGTGTTGTCATACTCTGTAAATTTCCCTTTTTGGACATTTTCGTCATATTGAATATAAGCTGCATCATAATCGCTCCGCATACCCGACTTCTTGAATTCCGCAATCAACTCGCTGGTTTTCCGATAGATGGATTTCTCCAGGCCATCCGCTACATGCCCATACAAATAGTATCTCTCGGAAAATGCCTGAATCGTCACTTCCGAAAAATCTGTTTTTTCTGCATCTGCAATTTTCTCCCGCCGCCTGGACAGCCATTGTTTCATCGCTTTTAGCTTTTCTATCTCTCTGTCAATCTGCTGTTCTCTCTCTGCAAAAACATGCATCACCCGCTCCGGGCTGCGATGCGCAAGCATATCTCTGATTTCTTTCAGAGGCATCCCCAGGTCCCGCAGCATCCGTATGGTATCAAATGTCTCCATCTGATAAATGGAATAATATCGATACCCGTTTCCCGATACCTTTTCAGGGCAAAATAAGCCAATGTCATCATAATGAAACAATGTATCCTTTGAAACACCCATGGCCGACGCAAACTCACCTGTTGTCATATATTCATGCCTGTCCATTTTATCCCTCCAAAAGCATTTCTGCCTTTTCACGCATCTAATTGTAAATATTTGTATTCCCTCTTGACTATAGGGTTACCCAATAGTATATTCTATCAAATGTTGATAAAAGTTACACTATCTTTTGAAAGGATTTTATTTATGAGTCACTCAATTAACGGCCATTTTACACCGGCCTCTCTTTTAAAATTTGCCGCACCTTCCATCATTATGATGATGTTTATGTCATTATATACGATTATCGACGGTATTTTTATTTCACGTTTTGTCGGCAGCAATGCTCTGTCCTCTTTAAACATTGTTTATCCAATCATTAATATTGTTTTTGCCATTGGCACCATGCTGGGCACCGGTGGCAATGCCATTATCAGCCGTTACATGGGGGAAGGCAAAAATAAAGAAGCCAAGGAATGTATGACCCAGTTTGTGGTCATCAGTCTGCTCATCAGTGTTGTCATTCTTGTGCTGACCCATATGAATCTGACTTCTATTTCCAGAATCCTAGGAGCCAGCGATCTTCTGCTGGCTGACTGCGACAGTTACCTTTCTGTCGTCGTCAGCTTTGCACCGGCAGCCATCCTGCAATGTCTGTTTCAGTCTTATTTTGTTACTGCAGGCCGACCAAACCTTGGCCTTGTTCTGACGATGATCGCAGGTATCCTGAATGCCGTTTTGGACTATGTTTTTATCGTTGTTTGCCAGATGGGCATCAGCGGAGCTGCCCTTGCCACAGGTATCGGTCAATCCATTCCGGCTATCGCCGGCCTGCTGTTTTTTACATTTTCGAAAGGTTCTCTGCATTTCACCCATTTCAGACTCCATCTCAGGGAGCTTGGACAGGCCTGTTATAATGGTTCCTCTGAAATGATCTCCCAGCTGTCCAATGCCATCGTTACATTTCTGTTCAATATTGTCATGATGCGTCTGGCCGGCGAACAGGGTGTCGCTGCCATCACGATTTTACTGTACGGACAGTTCCTGTTCAATGCCTTTTATCTTGGATTTTCCATCGGCATCGGACCGATCGTCGGTTTCCAGTACGGCGCAGGCAACAAAAAAGAACTGAAAAATATCCATCGTATTGCTTTCCTCTTTGTGGGTATTTCCTCAGTTCTTCTGACAATCGCTGCCGTTACATTATCCACACCAATTGTTTCCGTCTTTACACATGATGCGGATACTTTCCGGCTGGCTGCTCCGGGATTTAAGATTTTTGCCATTAACTTCCTGTTCAGCGGTTTAAACATTACTTCCTCCGGATTTTTCACCGCCTTATCCAACGGTCTGATTTCCGCAATGATTTCCTTCTGCCGAACGCTTGTATTTATTGTATTGAGCTTGTTGATTTTGCCGACTTTCCTTGACTTAACCGGCGCATGGATTGCCATTCCGGTGGCAGAGTTTCTGACACTGCTCCTGTCGACGGTCATGCATGTACGGTATTTCTTCCGGCCTGGAAAACAGAATTACTTTATTTGACGCTGTGAAAACAATGCTGCGAAATCCCTAGTCTACGAAAGGTGCAGCAAAAGCCCTATTCAAAGCAGGCACGCTCGCGCTGCCCAGCATTAGCAGCGGTACATAAGATGTCAAAAAACGACATCTAAGTACCGGCTATGCTGGAAGCACCTGCCTTTGAATAGGGCTTTTGCTGCACCTTTTCGAATTTTATGCTTTCGCAGCTGTTTATTTAGACTTCATTTAAATATCACAGCTTTTAAATAAAATTAGCCGACACTATTTTTCATCCGTAAGAAATATCTTATGATTTTATTTTTATCAACTATGTAGAATACAGATTTATACTGCTTTCCTGCATTCTCTGCTATTAACCAGTTGTATAAGGCCATTCATAGCCTTATCGAACAGTACAGTATAAACAGAACCAAAGACATTGGCGCCGATTCGGAGAGCGACCGCTCCTGCCGCACCAAAGAGGCCGGAAGCGATAGAGAGGGCGCCGAAGGTATTGAAGACTGTCTGCCATGCGTATCCTGCAGAGTAACCAACACCAATTCCGCCAATGATGCCGATATAAGGATACATGGATGGCGGAAGTATGTAATACAATACAAGGAAAATCAGACAGCCGACGATGTTATACGGACCTCGCTTTTTGGCACGTTCGACAATATCCGACGAAAACGGCAGACAGACGGACATGCATGCAATGCCGGCCCACATGGCTCTCGGTAGCCCCAGCAATGAGAAAATCAGCAACGCTGTTGAAACCACCAGTGTCAGTTTGATGTACCACCAGTTTCTGGCCGAACGAATATTGAATTCTCTGAAAATATCCAGAAAATGTCTTCTGTAAGGACGCTTGCGCTGATTCTTATAAAAAACAGCCATACAAATCAGCATCCCCACCAACAGACTGATAACACGCAGATAATATGATCTGCCGGTGACATCATATCCCTGAAGCAATAAATATCCCAGCACAAATGTGGAATGATTGTACATAATGACATTGTGGCAGCCAAGCAGCATTAATGTAAAAATGCAGCCAATATTAATAACAAAGGCCGCCCATGGTGAAACCATATTGGAGACCCTCGGTCCGACGATCAAAATAGCAAAAATACCGACAATACACAGCAGACCATGATGCGTCCGAATACCAAAATCCGCCTGGCGAAGCACCAGAAGTGCTAACAGAAAAACAACCCCGGCTACACTATTGTCCGATCCGAAGATCATGCTGTATAAGGTTACCAGTGCAAAACAGAATGTCATGACCAGATAGACTTTAAAATTATAAATCAAAATATGTCTGCGTTTTTCCTTCTTATCTGTTGTGTTTTTAATTAATTGTTTGGAACCCGCGGAACTCAACTGCAATTCCTGATAAAATGTCATTAATCTTTCATCCTTTCATTAATCATATTCTTTTGCTTCATTTTTCTATTTCAGTCTGTGCGACTATTGACGCTTCTTATCTATTTGCTATTCGCGTTACTCAAAATCGTATTGGCCGCTTCAATGAGTCTGAATAATTTCTCAAAATCATCTGACGTCATCTGTTCCCTTAATGTGTACAATGGATCAAGGTAATAATAATACATCCGGTCTACTTCTTCTTTGCCATCATCTGTTACACGAATACCATAACTTCTCCGGTCGTTCAATGTTCTTTCTTTAATAATCAGTGCTTTCTTCTCAAGACTATCGATTAAACGACTGATAATCGTCTTACTGACTCCCATATCCGCTGCCAGCTGTCCCGGTGTCATCATACCGCCTGACAAAGCCACTCGAAACAGTAAATCCACCTCCTGTGCAGATGCCAGATCCCCTTTACTGCTCTTTCGAATAGCCATGCTGCCAAAATGCCGCAATTCTCCCTGTTTTCTAATCATCTCTCGCCAATATTTGTCCTTTTCTGTATTTCTCATTTCATATATCCTGTTCAATCTTTATTGATGCAGCATCTTTTTGATACACCAACTGATCCTTCATACCATTCATCAGAAGTTTTGTATCTTCATATCGGAGTACTCATGCCGTCTATTTAGTTCACAATGTAAACTATCTAATCTGTAAAATATCATACTGCAAATTTGTTTCTTCGTCAAGCAGAAAATGGATGAAACCTGCATCATCATGCCACAGGTTTCACCCATTTTTAATCCGTGCTACATCTCTGTTTATTTTTACTCCTTTTAATGTTGTGCCAGATAACTCTTTCCGGCTTCATCTGTTTCCAGGATAGCGTTTTTAAATTTTTCCTCTGATGCACCGCCCGGTACGAACTGCCACTCGATCACGCTGGATGCTTTCTTCACAATCTTATCCACATCTTCCGTTGTCAAATCCATTTCTTCCAGTGTAACCGGCAATCTCATATCTGCGTTAAATGCCATAATTTTATCACGTTCTCTAATCTGTCCATCATAAGTCAGCAGACACAGCACACCAAAGGAAACGATCTCCCCATGCAGATGTTTCTCCGCTGCCGGTATCGTAGATACGCCATAATAAACACAATGAGCAAGTGTACTATTGTAATAATAATCATCCTTCGGATCCGGCTGTGCTTCATGGGTTTCAAAATTTGACACAATACCTGTTGAAATGATAATATCCAATGCAACCTGTTCCAGTGCAAAAGATGGTTTTCTCTGTCGGCAATCTTCCAATGCCTGTTTGCCGTACGTCAGCAGAGGTTCTGTACAAATGGTTGAAATACAATGTCCCATCAATGGTGTATGATACATCGGCTTATCACGGGTTACAAAAAGAACTTCGTATTCTTTTGAAAGGGCATCACCAATTCCCGCCCAAAACAACTCTGCAGGTGAATCTGAAATGACTTTTGTATTAATAAAAGTATGATAAGCCGGCGTCTTCATATAATAATACTCTTTAAAAGATGCATCCTGATTATATACAACCGCAATAGCTGTACATGCGGCACAGTTAGAGGCCAGTGTCGGAAAGGTAAAAAACGGTTTATCCAACATATCCGCCAAAATCTTAACTGTATCACAAGCACGTCCGCCGCCGATACCAAACAGCATATCTGCATTTATTACTTCCGGGTGCTTCTTCAGTATTTCAACATTTTCATAATTCGAATCACCGCCATACCAGATAAAATCAGTAATTTCAAAATCAGTGCCTTCCAAAGCCTTTAATAATTCCGGCTTCGCTTTAGACATCGCCGTCTTTCCTCCGATAGCAACTGCCTTTTTACCATACTTTCGTGTTACATAAGGAATCTCTTTATAACATTCCTCTCCTACGCTATAACTTGGCAAAAATATACTATAATTTGACATTCTGATCACCCTTTCCATTTCATGTCATTCATTCTGTTTTTCGAATATTGATTATGTTATTGTCTGTACTATATATTAATCCTGATTTTTTTCAAAATCAAGCATTAAAAATGTCAGAAGCACATCTCTACTTCTGACATTTCAATTCTTTTCAATTTAATGCATCATACCCGCATTCCCTTGTCCGGATCTTCATGGCAGAACGAATTTCATAGCTGAAAATCTTGCCGTCACCGACTTCGCCTGTGAAAGCGGCTTTCTGAATCGCAGCAATGGTTTTCTGCTCCCATTCTTCTGAGGATACGACAATTTCAAACTTAATTTTCGGCAGCATCATCACATCTACTTCCGTACCACGCACGCGCTTTTTGTAACCACGCTGTGCCCCGCACCCCATGACCTGTGAAACGGTTACCGTCTTTACCAAATATTAACTTTGCTGGGCATTATCCGATGCAAATGACTTAAATACTTTACAAAAATCCTATTTCTCCGCTTTCTCTTTCTCATACTGTCCCAGTGCCTGAAATGCCTCCTTCGACAACGGATATAGGATTGAAATATTAAACAATGTCATCAGGCCGATGCCCACATCACCCAGATCCCATACAAATGTATAGGCGGCAATACCGCCGATGAACAGCATAACCAGCGCCAATACTTTATAGGCCATCTGCCAGCACCATTTATCACCAAAAAGGTACGCCACATTAGATCGGGCATAAAAAAGAATACCGAGAAATGTTGAAAAACTGAACATAGCTAATGTGACTGCAATAAAAATCACGCCAAATCGCCCCAGATGAAATTCCATGGCCGTCTGCAAAAGTGCCATACCTGACAGACCATCTGTCACTTCCTGCGGTACAAGCAGCATAATAAATGCGGTGCAGCTGCAAATCACAATGGTATCGATAAAGACGCCAAGAGACTGAACCAGTCCCATGGTCACCGGTGTCTTTCCCTCTGCAGCAGCTGCCGCACAAGGTGCAGAACCCGAACCGGCCTCATTGGAAAACAAGCCGCGTTTTACACCATTCATCAAAATAGCGCCAAAACTTCCGCCGGCAAACTGCCGGATGCCGAAAGCTTCTTCAAAAATACGCTGAAAAACCCCCGGCAATGCCGTTATATTCATTCCGATGATAATCAATGTGATCACAAAATATAAAACGGCCATCACCGGTACCAATACATCCAGCACCTTGACCGTCGCATTTTTCCTGAGCACGATCACCGCCGCCAAAATTACCAGTGCAATCGTTGTATAAAGCGGCGGAATGTTAAAGGCATTGTTAAATGATTCCGAAACCGAATTACTGATAACCTGACTGATACCGCACCAGCAAATCAGACCCGAAATGGCAAATAATACCGCCGGCAGAACATACCTTTTCTTCCTACCTTCTTTGCGCTCGAAAAAACGATGGATATAATAAGCCGGTCCACCGCGATAACCGCCGTAAAGCGGGTCTTTTTCTTTATAAAGCTGTGCCAGTGTAGCCTCAATAAAAGCTGTGGCAGAACCCAAAACCGCCATGATCCACATCCAGAAAACAGCACCGGCACCACCGGCAGAAATAGCCGCTACAACACCCACAAGATTCCCCATACCGACACGGGTGGCCGTGGATACAATCAAAGTCTGAAAAGGTGACAGACCATTTTCCCCGCTCTTTTGTTTCGTCAGGGCACGCACCATATCCGGGAACAGGCGAACCTGCATAAAACGCGTACGAATCGTAAAATAAACCGCCGCCGGCACAAGAAATATAATCAGCAGTGAAATGCCGATAGAACCGCCGACCGGCAGCGGAATTTGAAATAAGTCGCCCCACAGAAAATTGTAGGTGGCTTCAATAAGCTGTACAATAAACATTCTAAATTTCCTTCCCTAAATAGCAAAACGCCATAGTTATTAAAAGTTGTGCTTTATCACTTTCACCTTTAACAGTATACAGTAAAAAAGTTAAAAGCTCAATATAAACTTCTCTTTTATGTTTTATCTGAATCTAATTCATGTTACAATAAAATTCATGTACCAGACACATGTGTCTGCTTCCGAAATACAGCATTTCTCACTTTGTGTCGTGTTTCCGGCAGATATTTTATTTTACCCTGTCATCAAGGAGGTTACAGTGTGAATCAACAAAAAATTGGAAGTTTCATCAGAGAACTTCGAAAGGAACAAGGTATCACTCAGGAACAGCTTGCCGAACAATTCAATGTCTCCGCCAGAACGATTTCCCGTTGGGAAACCGGGCATAACATGCCAGATATCAGTCTGCTTGTGGAAATTTCAGAATTTTTCGATGTAAGTATTCCTGAAATCATCAATGGTGAAAGGAAAAGTGAGAATATGAACGAAGAAGTCAAAGAAGTCGCTGAAAAATTATCAGATTATGCAGGTGAAGAAAAAATCAATATGATCAAGAATGTCAGGAATTTAAGTATTACAGGTGTCTGCGCGCTCATTCTCTGTTATATTCTTGAAGCTGCCGGCGTATCCGGACAAAATAGCTTCTTTGAAAAACTGTATTTGTATTGCGAAACTTTAGTGCCGGTAACAATTACTATGATTGTTTTTTATTCAACAGGTTTGATCAATAAACTCCATCGAAAAAACAGATCGTCTGTACTTGATAATTTTCCTAAAGCAATCCGAATTATCATTACTGCCGTCCTGGCATTTGCCGTGGCAGCGCTTCTTAAACTATTTCTGTCAAATGTTCTGGGATTATAGACTATCTCATAGGTACAAAACAAGCGGCCGTGAGTTTTCTGCTCACGGCCGCTGTTTTGTAATAAAAAACCTCTCATGTAATAATACAAGCTCTAACATACCACACTACTGATAAATAATAGAAAGCAATTCATTCGGTGTCACAACAAACGGCTTTTTAGGAAAATGCTTACCATTTCCTGTAACAAGATATGCATTCTCATCCCTCTTTGCCATAACAACTTCATAAAAAACAAGGTCCTTAGGATCAGGAAGTATCTCGCCCGTAATAAACTGTTTTGTGAATACTCCATATGTTTTAATTGCGTCCAACAGAACTCTAATACTTGCATCTGGGAATTTGAACTTCGGGCGATGAAGAACATTGTCATATTCCGAAAGGATTTCTTCATTAAATACAGGAATAATCTTCCCATCAAAAACAGCATTAAGCACCCGAACTGTTGCCGCATCATTATGCTTTGACAACAAAGCGGATATCAAGACATTTGTGTCAATTACAACCAGGTAATTCATACATACTCTCCCATTCTAATCTCTATTACTGCGGACAAGCTGTATTTCTGCATTAATATCATCCAATGATAATTCTTCCAGATTATTCTGTTTGGCCGATAGCCGCAATGCATTAAACGCAGCACGACCATCCTCTAATGAAACATTGGCTGGCGCAGAAATTTCAAATGGGATTTTTCGTTCTCTTACAACTGCACGAGCAAAAATGTTGAATGCAGTAGAAGCGTTCATACCAAATTCCTTACATAAATTATCAAACTGATTTTTCAAATTCTCATCCATACGAATACTAAATGTAGCCTGAGCCATAACCATACCTTCTTTCACTTAAAACTTTTTCAATCTTGAATTGCAATTTAAATCCAGGTTGAATATATCTTTACTGGATATATATATTATATGCAAAAGCATACAAATAATCAATATTTTATTCTAATTTATTTAATTTATAACATATACGGTTCAAAAAGAGTATAAAAATACCCACCTCATACAAAAACAAGCGACCGTGAATTTTCTGCTCACGGCCGCTTTATATAATCTCTCTCTTAAATTCTGTTTTAGTTCACTCTCTCATACAGCACCATCATCCGATGTATCTTCTGTGCCAGTTCTTCTGTGAACACTCCCGGCAATGCCCGCCACTGCCAGTTCCGCCCCACAGTGGACGGCTCGTTCATTCTGGCTTCGCTGCCAAGTCCCAGAAGATCCTGCGCCTGCACGATGGCTGTGTCTGCCACACTTCCCCACAAAGCCCGCATCATACCCCAGTGATAGCCTTCCTCTTTTGTCAATCGGAAGTATTCTCTGGCCCATTCTGTATCAACAGGATCCGCGGATGCAAACCAGCCTTGAATGGTATCATTGTCATGGGTTCCTGTATAAGCCACACAGTCCCTGATAAAGTTATGCGGCTGATAGCCGTTGCCATTGGTATCCCTGCTGTCAAAGCCCAATTCAAAAACTTTCATGCCAGGAAATCCGCTGTCAGCCAAAAGTTTCTTGACAGAGTCTGTCAGAAAGCCTAAATCTTCGGCAATAATCGGTTGTTTACCAATCTTGGCTTCCACCGCATTGAAAAGTTTCATGCCCGGCCCCTGCTTCCAGTAACCGTCTTTGGCCGTCTCAGCGCCATACGGAATCGCAAAATAAGAATCAAAGCCTCGGAAATGGTCGATTCTCAGTACATCATAAATATGACAGAAATAATCGATTCTTCCAACCCACCATGCATAATCATCTTCTGCCATCTTGTCCCAGTCAAAGAGCGGATTGCCCCACAACTGTCCTGTGGCAGAAAAGCCATCCGGCGGACAACCGGAAACTTCCTTCGGCATCAGATTCTCATCCAGCTGGAAAAGTTCCGGATGGGCCCAGACATCCACGCTGTCCTGGGAAACATAAATCGGCAGATCACCGATAAAATCAATGCCTTTGTCATTGACATACTGCTTCAGACTCTTCCACTGACGGAAGAAGAAATACTGCAGCACTTTCCAGAAAGCAATCTGTTCAGCCATTGTTTCGCGTACTTTATCAATGGCCGAATGATCGCGTCTTTTCAGTTCATCCTCCCACTGCCACCATGAACAGCCGCCATGGGTATCCTTCAATGTCATAAACAGCGCATAATCTTCCAGCCAGAAAGCCTGCAGCTCGCAAAATGTCTCAAAATCTTCCGGTTCATTTTCCAAAAAACGTTTTGCAGCCAATTTTAAAACCGGATAGCGTTGTTCATAAAGTCTTCCATAATCAATTCGTGATACATCATCACCCCAATTAACAGATACATATTCTTTTTTATCCAAAAGCCCTTCAGACGCCAGCAAATCCAAATCAATGAAATAAGGATTGCCTGCAAATGTAGAAAAGGACTGATACGGCGAATCACCGTAACTGGTCGGACAGATTGGCAGAAGCTGCCAATACTGCTGTCCTGCATCGCTGAGGAAATCAGCAAACTTTCTTGCCGCTGCCCCCATCGTTCCAACGCCATATTCAGACGGCAGAGACGCCAGGTGCATCAAAATACCGCTTTTCCTCACTTTTTCTCATCTCCTTTATTCTGTACTGACAGAGCGCAGGTACTTTCACCCCTTATAAAAAGTGACGGAATTCTCTCATACGTCACCGGAAGCTCCTCCCGGATATTGCCAAGCAGTATCTCCAGACTACGTCTGGCAATAATCTCACTATCCTGCTTGATGGTCGTCAATCTCGGACACATATACTGACTGAGTACAATACCATCAAAGCCAATCACCGAAATATCTTCCGGTACCCGAAGGCCCCGGTCTTTGATGGCCCGAATGGCCCCAATCGCCATCACATCTGACATAGCAAAAACGGCTGTCACCTCAGGCATCTTGTTCAGAATTCTCAGCATGCCATGATAACCATCTTCCATAGAGAATCTGGCACCTTCATACTGTCGGCTCCTGTCAAAATTCCGTCCACGGAGTTCAAATGCTCTCCGACAGCCCATATATCTGGACCTTGCTGCGTAAGAATTCTCCAATTTGCCGCCTAATACCCCGATTTCTCTGTGTCCCAGCGTGAACAGATACTCAATCGCCGTCTGTGCCGCGCCTTCATCATCCGTACTGACGCTTGAAAGATTCTCAAGTTCCATCCCCTCTGCCGAGTTCGTAACCAGCAGCCCCGGAATGCCGGCATCCCCAAAACGACCGCGATAATACTCTAAATCGCTGCCTAGAAAAAGAATGCCCATGGGCTGCCGTTCACGACAAATCTGCAGTGCCTGTTCAACTTCATTCTCATCCTCATCAATATAGTAGATCAGACAGACATAGCCACGCTCTTTGATCAATCCCTGAAGCTTTTCAACAATCGTTGCAAAAAGCATGTTATTATTACCTTTGACAATCACTGCAATACCACTGTTAGACTGCTGTTTCAGATGCTTCGCATTATTGTTCAGTTTAAAATGATTTTTTTTGACAACGGCCATGACCTTTTTCCTGGCCTTGTCAGAAACATCCGGATGATTATTCAGTACCCTTGAGACTGTACCTACGGAATATCCGGCTTCCTTTGCAATGTCTTTTATTGTCACAGTTTTTACCTCTCTCTTCAGGTGTCAGATTCAATATCTGTCTGCGAATCCTGATACAGAATGTCAGTCTGCTTCGCAGATACATTTCTCAGCAGGATTTCCGCATACAATTCTAACCCTTAACAGCACCGGCTGCAACACCCTCGATAATATATTTCTGGCAGGCAAGATAAAAGATAATAACAGGAATAACCGCCATAATCAGCGCCGCCATGATCGCGCCCATATCTACTCGTCCATAACTGCCCTTCATATACTGGATTGCGATGGAAATCGTCTTATATTTATTAATATCCAAAACAAGATATGGCAGCAGGAAGTCATTCCAGATCCACATTGTCTCAAGAATACCAACTGAAATATAAGTTGGCTGCATGATCGGCAATACAACTGAGAAGAATGTACGCACCGGATTGCATCCGTCAATCATCGCCGCTTCTTCTATTTCAATAGGAATGGATTTAACAAAACCGCAGAACATAAAGACGGCCAACCCGGCACCAAATCCCAGATAAATAATAATGATGCCCCAAGGTGTATTTAATTTGAGACGGTCTGCGATCAATGACAATGTAAACATAACCATCTGAAATGGTACAACCATTGAGAAAACACATAATAAATAAAATGCATTGGTAAACTTATTCTTCACTCGGGTAATTGCCCATGCGCACATAGAAGTACAGATCAGAATAACGATAACAGAACCCACAGTAATAAATACTGTCCATCCTACAGCCTTCAGCAGGCCATACTGATCCAACGCAGTTGTATAGTTGTCCAGACCAATGAAATTCTTCGCTGACGGAAGCTTGAACGGTTCCAGATTGATAAATGATTTCTTCTTAAATGAGTTAAGTAATACAATAATAATCGGTGCAATATAAATGAGACCCAATATGGTAAAAAAGATTGTACCGATCCAGCTCAATGTCTTTTTGTTCTTCATTTACTGCTGCACCTCCTTCGAACGTGTTGCTCTCAGCTGAATAAGACCAATAGCCACAACGATGACAAAGAAAATAACCGCTTTGGCCTGCCCAACACCTTCCCATCCTGAACGGCCATAGAATGTGTTGTAAATATTCAGCGCCATCATTTCAGATAATTTGGACGGCTCACCAGCTGTCAATGACAGGTTCTGGTCGAAAAGCTTAAATCCGTTGGTAATGGATAAGAATGTACAAATCGTAATAGACGGCATCATCATCGGAATGGTAACTTTCCATAAGCACTGCCAGCTATTGGCACCGTCAATCTGTGCTGCTTCCATAACTTCTCCAGGAATAGACTGAAGTCCGGCAATATAGATGATCATCATATAACCAATCTGCTGCCATGATACCAGAATGATCAGTCCCCAGAAGCCCAGCCACTGGTTCAATGCCAGCGCTGTGGAATATTTTGCAAGAATACCGTTAAAAATCAGCTGCCATATATATCCAAGAACAATACCACCGATCAGGTTCGGCATAAAGAAAATCGTCCTGAAGATGTTTGTTCCTCTCATTTTCCTCGTCAGAGCCAGCGCCAGTGCAAAGGCGCAGACATTAATCACTATTAGTGATACAATCGCAAAAAGTGCCGTATACCAAAACGAATGTCTGAAAATTGTATCCTGAAATGCTTTTACATAATTGCTGATACCTACAAATTTCGCATCTTTGACTGTCGTGAATTCACAAAAGGACAGTCCAACACCCATAATAAACGGTGCGATAAAACCTATGATAAATGCAGCCAGAGTCGGTAAAACGAATATCGGAAGATAACGTTTAATGGCCTTTTCCACAAAATCAACCTCCCTCTTAAGTTGATAAAAGTGCGAGTCCAAATATGCCTGGCAGATTCTACCCGCATAAAAAACCAGTGGGCGGGCAAGGGATGCCCGCCCACTGTCTTTTAATCTACAGTTACGATATAAAACCGTTTGCGTTCCTGATTATTTGGAAGCTGCTGCTTCTTTAGCCCATCCGTCTACGAATGCGCTTACAACTGCTGCCCAGTTATCATCTGTCTGGTCTGCTGCGTATGTTGTCAGAGCAGAACCAACACCGTTCTTCCATTCTTCTGAAGGCATTGTGGAGAATGTCCATGCAACTGGTGTATAGCCATCAGCTACATACTGGTTAGCGATGTTAACCAGAGGATTGGATGATTCAAGGTTGCCTTTGAAAGGAATAACAAAGCCCATGCCTGCGTCACCGGATGGCATTGCACCTTCGCCGCCGCACATAGCTTTTGTACCAACTTCAGATGTTACACACCAGTACATGAAATCAAGTGTAGCCTGGATATCTGCTTCGCTTGCTTTGCTGTTAACACACCAGTAGTTCTCTGTACCTGTACAAAGACCCTGTTTGTCTTCACCTTCAGCACCGATGTAGATTGGCAGCATGCCAAGGTTGTCATCACCGAGTTCTGCAACATCGTTGTATGCCCATGTACCATTCTGATAGAATACAGCCTGTTCTGTTACGAATTCAGCAACTGCATCATCACCTGTCTTTGTGGAAAGAAGGGACGGATCACATGTTGCGTTGTTGATGTAAAGATCCCAGATATTTCTATAGTTGTCAAGGTATGTACCTTTGATGGCATCTGTTGTATTGATGTCGTCTGCTTTGTATTCATAGTAGATTGGAAGATTTGCAAGATGTGTCTTGAATCTCCAGTCAGAAGAGCCATCCATACCTGCGGATGTAAAGGCTGAGAAGCCAAGCTCATCCTTACGTGCTGTGATGTCTTCAGCAACTTTCTTCAGATCATCAAAGCTCTTGATATCATCCTGTGTATAACCTGCTTTTTCAAGAAGGGCTTTGTTGTAAATGATGCCGTATGTCTCGATAACATAGCCGATACCTGCCATAGAATCGCCATCCATCAGAGCAAATTCATCATTTGTCAGTTCACCTGCGATCTTAGAATCCTTCAGATCGTAGCAGTAATCTTTCCAAGAAGCCAGACCAACAGGACCATTTACCTGGAATAATGTTGGTGCATCTGTCTTAGCCATCTCTGACTTCAGTGTTGTCTCATAATTACCTGATGCAGCTGTTAAAACTGTTACAGGAACACCAGTCTCTTCTGTGTACAGCTTAGCCAGTTCCTGCCACTGTGCATCCTGTTCAGGCTTAAAGTTCAGATAATAAACCTTGCCGTCGCCTGCTGCTGTGCTTTCTTTCGCTGCCTCTGTTGCTGCCTCTGTTGCTGCCTCAGAACCTGCAGGAGCCTGTGTCTCTTTTGTTGAAGAGCTGCCACAGCCTGCAAGCATGGAAACACTGAGTGCGCCAACCATGGCCAGAGCTAATAAACTTCTTTTTTTCATTATGATTCCTCCTCGTTTTAAAGATAAAACCTTCCCGGAAACGTTTCTGGAAACGTTTCCAACTCTGTAATTACATCATATACCACTTCAACAAAAAAAGCAAGAGAATTCTCTTGCTTTTTTGTCAAATTGTTAGTTATTTATATTTTAAGTCTCTGTTTTTGTGCAGTTTGACATGAGTTTTCCCTGTATTTTCCAATTGAATCATATACTTCGTCCTGTTTACGACTATATAAGACACCACCTGAACTACTCTTGTGATTGACCCCAACATCTTATGATTGCATTCCGAGACACCGTGCCATATCTGCTTCCGGTGTTGTCACCGCACCGATATTGTAGGTATCCACCAGAATCTTCAGTACATTTGGTGAGATAAATGCCGGCAGTGTCGGTCCGAGAAGAATATTCTTGATGCCGAGATGCAGCAGCGTCAGCAGGATGCAGACCGCTTTCTGCTCATACCAGGACAGTACCATGGACAACGGCAAATCATTGACACCACAGCCAAAGGCATTGGCCAGCGCCACTGCCACCTGGATTGCGCCATAAGCATCATTACATTGTCCCATATCCATAAGGCGAGGCAGACCGCCAATGGTTCCCAGATCTAAATCGTTAAAACGGTACTTACCACAAGCTAATGTCAGTACAATGCTATCCTTTGGTGTTTGCTTCACAAAATCCGTGAAATAATTTCTGCCCGGTCTTGCACCGTCACAGCCGCCCACCAGGAAGAAATGACGGATATCTCCGGCTTTAACCGCTTCAACCACTTTATCAGCCACTGACAGAATTGTGCCGTGACCAAAACCGGTTGTCACTTCATGCCCGCCGTTGATGCCGGTAAAATGCTGATCTTCCTTATAACCACCAAGTTCCAACGCTTTCTCGATCACCGGTGAGAAATCTTTTTCATCGCCGATATGCACGATTTCCGGATAAGACACCATCTCTGTAGTAAATACTCTGTCTGCATAACTTGCTTTTGGCGGCATCAGACAGTTGGTTGTAAACAGAACCGGCGCTGGCATATTGGCAAATTCTTTCTGCTGGTTCTGCCATGCGGTACCGAAATTGCCTTTAAGATGCGGATATTTTTTCAACTCAGGATAAGCATGAGCCGGAAGCATCTCGCCATGGGTGTAAATATTGATACCCTTATCCTTTGTCTGCTCCAAAAGCTGTTTGAGATCATACAGATCATGACCTGTCACAACAATAAACGGGCCTTTTTCTACAGTTAAAGGAACGGTTGTCGGCTCCGGCGTCCCGTAAGTCTCTGTATTGGCCTTATCCAAGAGTGCCATACACTTCAGATTCACTTCTCCCACTTCCATAACTACCGGCAAAAGTTCATCCACTTTCCAGTTTTCACCGATGACAAAAAGAGCCTTATAGAAAAATTGATTAACATCTTTGTCAGTGTATCCAAGCACAGCAGCATGATAAGCATAGGCTGCCATACCTCGGATACCAAAAAGAATCAGTGATTTTAATGAACGAATATCCTCATCTGCTTCCCAGATGCCTTTCATATCATAATCTTCTGTTCTGCCGCATGGAGAACCGCATGATTCACAGTCCGGCACCAGTTTGTGCTTCTCCTCATGCACACGATTGATCAGAGCGTTAATGGTTTCATTATTAAAATTCACATTTGTGACGGTTGTAAATAATCCCTCGATAATGACTTTATCAGTGGAAGGTCCCGGTACATTTCCCTCTGCCGCACGGGCAAGACCGATGAGTGCCCCTGTCAGTTGATCCTGAAGCTGTGCTGTATCCGCCTGCTTGCCACAGACACCTGCTCTGCCTGTACATCCGCCGCATCCGGCTGTCTGCTCACACTGAAAACAAAACATATTATTTTCCATTGGAATACCTCCTTGACTTTATGCACCTATCATAGTATACTTTGCCCAAAAGTTACGTTGTAATTCCAACAAAAGGAGCTCTTTTATGAGAGAATATTTTCCAGTGATAAAAAAATCCGCACTTTTTCAAGGTATCTCTGAGGATGATTTAGATGGCATGCTGACCTGTCTCGGAGCACGGACTGCTTCCTATTCAAAAAACCAGCCGATTTTCTGGGAAGGGGAACCGGCAAGTCTTATTGGTGTTGTATTAACCGGCAAAGTCCAGATTGCCAAAGATGATTTTTTCGGCAACCGCAATATCATTTCCATGATGGAGCCGTCACAGCTCTTTGGCGAAGCTTTTGCCTGCGCCGGCATAGAAAAACTGCCGGTCACTGCAACCGCAGTTACCGACAGTGAGATTCTTCTGCTGGACTGCCGCCGTGTCATCACCACCTGCGGCAATTCCTGTGAATTTCATAATCGGATTATCGCCAATCTTCTGCATATTGTTGCCGCCAAAAACATTATGCTGAATCAGAAGATTGAGCTGACTTCCAAACGGACCACCAAGGAAAAGCTGATGGCTTATCTGCTGATGCAGGCTAAACAAAATAAAAGCCGAATTTTTGCGATTCCTTATGACCGCCAGGAGTTGGCGGATTATCTCGGTGTCGAGCGCAGTGCTATGTCCGCAGAACTCAGCAAATTGCGCCGGGAAGGCCGGATAGATTATCATAAGAACCAATTTAAAATATTAGAATAACTTTACTTTTTTATCTCGTCTGTTTCTACAATAAAACGTACACTTCCGGTTTTTCCTTTTTCAAGACCAGAGAAGTTGTTGTACTGCTCATCTGCTTTTTTCAGAGCACGGACACGGGTGATGATATTTTCCAGGTCATCCCCTGCCAGTTTTTTCAGTTCCTGAATGCCCTCTTTGTCAAATTCTTTCATGCCGTCACTGAGGGCATCTGTTCCCTCTGACAGGCCATCAAATCCTTTAGAGATAGCATTTCCGGCCGTGATGAGCTGTCCCGTACCGTCATTTAATGCCACCGATCCCTGATAAAGCTGCTCAATACCATTGTTCAAAGCCTGCACGCCTTCGGTAAGCTGACCGCTGCCGGAGACCAGGCTGCTGACACCGGATTTTAACTGTTCCAGTGTGCCTGAGAGTCCAGACATCTGTGTGCCAAGATTCGACAAGGCTTCTGAATACTGTCCCAGTACCTGCAGCTGTTTCTGCATATCTTCAACCAATACGGTAATTGTATCTGTACCCAGTGAAAACTCCGGAATTTCAAGGTCCGGCATATCTTTCAGCGCATCTTTTGCCTCGGCAATCTTTCCTGAAGCCGTATCCGTTGTATCGGAAATTGAAATACTGTCTTTCACTTTTGACTGAATCTCAGCTTTCTGATCATCTGTCAAATCTGTACCCGCAAGAGCCTCTTTCACAGCCTTTGATGCCTGCTCTTTTGCTTCTGATTCTGCCTTTTTCTCTGCCTCGCTCAAATCCACTGCATCCAGTGCACCTTTTGCCTCGGAAGTCTTTTTCTGAACAGATTCCTTATAAGATTTTGCATCATTGGCAAAGGTTTTCACATCATTTAACGTTGACTGCATGACTGTCAGCGCTTCTTTTAATTTTGCTGTATCCTGTGCCAGTGCTGCTGCGGCTGCGGACATCGGCTGCATATCCACAGACTGTCCATCCAGATTCACTGTTGCCAATGACTGATTCAATGTTTCAAGTCCCTGCTGCAGGCCTTTGGCACCTTCAAGAAGTGCGCCTTTCTGGTCATTGACGGTTTTCAGCCCTTTCATTAAACCTGCGGAACCTTCATCCATTGCAGATACCCCTGTCAGATACTGTCCAAAATAGTCACCCAATTCATCCGCACCATCTGCCAGCTCTGCAGCGCCGTCCACCAGTTTGTCTGAAGCCTCTGATAAATCATCCATGGCATCAATCAAGTCATCTACATCTTTCAGGTCATCCGTATCCATATTGCCGAACATACCGTTGGAGATAATGGTTGCTGTGAAATCCAGTGAAAAATCTGTCACATCCGCTGTCAGTTCCACATATTCCGGAATATCAACATCTTCTGTGGCTTCATAATTCTTCAACTGCAGACTGTCGGAAAGTCCTGGCATGGCATAACCAATTACAATGTTCTGGTCATCCATTTCCACGGTTTTGCCGTTGGTCACTTCAATATTACTGAAGTTATCCGATGACAGGAACATGGCTGAGCACACAACAAAAGGTGTGGATACCTCAACTGTCTTTCCATTTACTTCTACTTTCTGAGAATACTTGTTGGTATAATCAAAACGGATTCTGACTTTGCCGCTTTGTCCTTTTAATTCATCCGCAGTCACCTGTTTGTCATTCAGATAATAAGTAATCTTGACATCCACCGGCAGAGCATCTGTAGAAGTACCTTTATATTGAATGTCCTCACCATGATTTTCCCATACAACCACGTTGCTGCCCTTCTCTGTAAATTCTTCGTCGCCTTCTGTGTTCTTAATGTCAGAAAGTGTCGAATAATCTGTGATTTCTCCCTCTCCTTCATTTTTCAGCACTGCCTCCACAGACACATCATAAATTTTGCCGGATGAATCTGCCTTGGCATAGACAGTTTCCGTTTTATCTGTTTTATCACTGCCTTTGTCAGCGCTTTTATCGCTATCCGATACCTGATCATTCTTACTGCCGTTCTTATCTGCATCTGTTGTCTTGGTTTCTTTATGGCTACTATTGTCAGTATCAGCTGAAGTTTCTGCTGAAACCTCATTCTCCGCTGCTTTGACCTGCTCCGTACAACCGCTCACAACAGACGCTATCAACGCAGCCACCACAAGCACCGCTGTTAATACGAGCATTCCCGCCTTATCTTTTAATCGCTTTTTTATTTTCATCGCACTGCCTCCCGTCTATTCCACATTTTTAAGCGCTGTATCCATCGGAATCTTCTGAATACGCCTGTACTCCAGCAAAGCAACCACACCATAGGAAACAACACCCATGATAAACATTTTGACATAAATTGATTTGCCAAGATAAATCGGAATCCAGCCGGACATACTGTTGATCAGCATCCACCGAAAAATATAAACCAGTCCTTCATAAACCAAAGGCATGCTGATCAGTATAGACACCGCCACCACGATAAATGTAGAAATAATATATAACCGGCTGATTTCGCTATTCGTATATCCCAGAATCTTGTTCATGGAAATGGACTGGGCATTTTTCTCAATGATGATTTTGGAAAGCAAATACATCAATACAACGAAAATCAGCACCGCAAATCCATCTATCAGATACATCATACTGCCCATGGACTGATCCAACTGACGGCTGATTCTGGTCAGGTCATCGATATCAATCAGTGAACCGATATATTTGGAATCAATATCTGTTATTTCGCTGTTAGAAAAGTAACCGCAAAAATAGTCACTGCCCAGATCAAACATGTCGTTTAATGCTTCTCTCGACATAAAGACATCCAATGCACCTTCGTAATCATAAATGCCCGTTACCGTCAGGTTATAGCTCTTATCCTCATAGGTTTCCTTCAGGGTAATCGTATCCCCCGGCTGCAGCAAATATTTGTCTGCATAAGCGGATGAAATATAGACATCCTTCGGCTGCAGATCCAGATGAATATATTGGCTGTCCGGTTCAATGCCATACAGCAGCACTTCTTCTGTCCTGGTGGCATTCTGCTGCATTTTCAGTGAATAGGCACTGAATTTTTCTGCATCTGGATTATCTGTTTCAACAGAACGACTGAACATCATCATATTCAACATACTTTCCAGCTTGTGATCCTCATCCACCGCTCCCACAGGCATCTGAAGCAGATACTGATAATTGGCCAGCATATTGTCGCCAATGGTCGCTTTGTAATGATCAAGTACTACCTGCAATCCCAGTCCAAAGAGCAGCAGCATATTGGCAAATAATATACCCACAAAAAGCACCAGATAATTGCTGAGATTCTGTAGAATGACCCTGATGCGGAATCGATTAAAAAACGGAATATGCACACTCAACGGCAACGCATGTTTCTGTTTTCTTCTGCTCAGATCACGTCTCAGAAACTTCAGCGGTGAAAGTGTCAGTTTGTAAGACAATACCGCGAAGGTGATGACTGCCATCAGCACCACTGGCACAATGGTGGTCAATACAAAGGCTTCCGAGTTCCACAATGTAACATAGGTCGGCAAACTGTAGCTGCCGTAATACATGCCCGCACAAACATCTTTCAAAACAGTGTATCCCAAAATATTGCCGATACCGGCACCGATCAAAGTGACAAAAATCGGCACCATCATATAATGCCGCACCAACTCACTTCTCGTATAACCGGATGCCCGAAGCGTGCCGATGACATTGGCCTCTTTGCTGATGGTGTTGCTGATGATCACACTGAACACAAAAGCCATGATCACAATAACCATATACAGCAGGACAATCATCATGCCTCTGTCACTGCCCATATCTTCACCGGTAAAATTAATCGCCTGATTCAGATAACGCGGTGTATAGCTGTCCAGTACAATAATGCTATTGATATCTGACATCAAATCATCCGACATTTCTTTCTCTTCTATGTTGTTCTTTGGCGATTGATTGTATTTCCATGCATACTGCCAGGTCATTTTAGACTGATCCAGCTGTGCAAAGCCCTTATCAGCCACAATGGCCACCCCAAACTTGATCGCATCAAACATTGAATCATTATTGTCCGAGAATAATGCGCTGTAATCAGACAATGCCACCAATCCTGTCACTCTCCAGCTGTGATCTGTTGATGCAATCACATCGCCTACTTTCAGACTGTTGTTGTCCGCATACATTCTGTCGATGGCAATTTCGTCCGATTTCTCCGGCATACTTCCTTCCATCAGACATACTTTATCGACGTCCTTGCGATCTGGAAAAATTCGAAGTGTACTATCATTCGTCACTAACGTTTCTTCCACATAAAACAAATCATAAAGTGTCACTCCCAGAGCTTCAACATTCTTCTTCTGAGCCTTGTTCATCTGTTTTACAACTGTGAAATGGCCGTCTTCTATATTGTATTTCTCAAAACTTTCATTATATGCCGTCAGCATACTGCCATCTGCCACAAGGAAACCGGATACAAACCCGATGGTTGCGATCAGAAGAATCAAAATCACCAGATATTTGCCCAATTCTCCTTTTAATTCCCTTGTCAGACGCCGGTTCAGTGGATTCTTCATCTGTACCACCTCCTACCAGTCCAATGCATCCGCCGAAAGTTTCTGCTCATTCAGATAATTCTTGCGGATCATGCCGTCTCTCAGACGTACCACACGATCCGCCATATCTTTGATGGCATCATTATGGGTGACCATAATCACTGTGTTGCCGTATTTCTGATTAACCTTCTCAATGAGTTTCAGGATTTCTTTAGATGTATTGTAATCCAGCGCGCCTGTCGGTTCATCACACAGTAGAATATCCGGATTTTTGACTATGGCTCTGCCGATGGCCGTTCTCTGCTGTTGTCCGCCGGAAAGCTGGTTCGGCAGCTTATTTCTATGGTCGTAAAGCCCCAGTGTATGTAAAAGTTCATCCACATCCAGCGGCTTCTCACTGAGATAAGCCCCGACTTCTACATTCTCCCTGACTGTCAGATTCGGGATCAGATTATACATCTGGAAAATGTAACCCAGATGCTTTCTGCGATACAATGTCAGCTTCTTTTCTTTCATATCTGCCATTCTTTCACCTCGAATGCAGATATCCCCGCTGTCTGCCTGGTCAATACCGCCGATAATATTCAAAAGTGTCGATTTGCCGGAACCGGAAGGCCCCAGAAGCACACAGAATTCCCCCTGCTCTACGTACAGATCAATCCCCTTCAACACTTCAACCCGGCTCTCCCCTGAGCCGTAAGATTTTCTGATTTGATTGATTTCCAGAAACATTCCTCTCGCCTCTCTTCATTCTATATTGACTGTTTTTCGCCGTAATATTAGTTATCTCTAACCAGTGTATCATACAACGACGGCGGTGTTAAAATAAAACAGCATAATTGATAAACATTCTCAATTATGCTATTTTAGACAATTATAAACTTTTCTCATTTCATAGGCCTGCTGCATGCATGATTGATGAATATGTGCCATGTGAAGATATTCTTTCCCAGATTAATGCTGCAAAATTTGCACTCCATAAGGCCGGACAGGTCGTATTGAAGGGGCACATCCAGCATTGCGTCAGATACAACATTGAACACGGTGATGCCGACAAGACCATTGCGAACTTTACCAAAGCGGTTGAACACTTTGCCAATATGCACTAACCAAAAACAAGAGCAAAAATGATTCTCTCAAACCATCTCGCTCTTGCTTTCTTCTTTGTTACTCTTTTATAAACTGTTTAACTTTTTTACTCAATAGCCTTTTGATGATAAACATCATTATAATGCCACAAATGTACCTTGGAAGCCCCGACAACCCGCAATATCGGCAACGAAGCCAAGACCTGTACAATATGGTACTGAGTCGGCATATCTTTCCACTCAGGTATCCACCATTCTAAAGAAGCATTTCCCCATACTCGTTCAGGCTGAGGCAAAGGTTTGGCATCCTCAGGTGCAGGAAATGTTTTTGGTGTTATTGTAACATATTGCACATCAGCCTTATTGAATCCTGCCTCTGAGTGCGGAATGTACTTGTAATGCATGATACCTTCATTCTCCTCATCAAAAAGTACTTTCTGCATTTCACTTAAATCATCCGGCTTTTCGTCCATTTTAAAATGTAATTTAAGGAATTCAAAATTCCATGATGATAATGCCGCATAGGTTCCGTCTTCTTCTTCGCATATATCTGTAATATCTGCATATATTTTCGAGTATCCCAGCTGCTCTCGCCCGCAAATAATAGGGTCTGCATGATTTTCCCAGATTGCCAGCTGATATTGTCCCTTTATTTCATCATTTGTGCCGCAATAAGTAACCGGTACATTAAATGTTGTAACATTATACCCATGTCCGGCCAACACACACTGTCCCATCTTGTCTGCGTCATTCGATGTCCAACCATATTCATACCGTAATGATGCCAATGTCAGTGTCGGATCTTTCAGCATCTCCTGCTTAGCCAGACCAATCGTACGCTCCGCTAGGCACTCAAAAATAATATAATCCAAATTGCTACGACACAAATGGTTGTTTATTTTTTCTCTTTATCTTTTAAAGAGAGTACTGCCTCTACCTGCGCAATCAATTGTTCCTTATCTGGCATATACGTTACATATTTTGATGCAAAAATATTATTGCTCAGACCGCCCAGTGCATATTGCATATCTACATTTCCTTTATCCGTACATAAAATTAATCCTATTGGCGGGTTATCATCTTCATCATTAACTTCTGCTGCATAGTAATTTAAATACATATTTAACTGTCCTACTGCTTCCGGCATTAATTTAATCGTTTTTAATTCAATCAAAACATATGATTTTAATATTTTGTTATAAAACACCATATCTACATAATAATGGACATTGCCAAATGTCACTCTTTGTTGTGTCCCAACAAACATAAAACCTTTTCCTAATTCTAATAAAAATTTTTCTATTTGTCTGACAAGTGCTTCCTCCAAATCAGATTCCATCATCGGCTTATTTTCTGGTATCCCTAAAAATTCAAATACGTAAGGATCTTTCACAATATCCTGTGGTTTTACAATTTCATTACCTTTTAACGACAATTCTAATACTTTCTGCTTATTTGCCTTCCCATCTGATAACAGAAGTCTTTCAAAAAGCGATGACGCAATTTGCCTTCTTAATTCTCTGACGCTCCATCTGGAATTTGCGCATTCAATTTCGTAAAAATGACGTTTAGCTTTATCAGAAATTGACAAAAGTTCACAATAATGCGACCAACTTAAGCGTTCAGACACTGTCTGAACGCTGCCATATTCTTTATAAAATGTAATCATATTCCAAATATTGGCACGTGAAAAACCTTTACCAAATTTTCTGGTAAGTTCTTTTGAGAGCATAGAAATTGTTTTGTTTTGATAATTCTCTTCATTTTCATGCAAATTAATATCTTCGACAAGCAGTTTCCCTATTTCCATATACGTTCTTAGGAGGGTATTATTCACTTCAACTGCAACATGTGTTCTTGCTTCCTGAAGTAATTTTTCTATTTTATTTATCATCTTATTATCTACTAATTTGTCCATACTTTCTCCTATAATATCAACTAACTTCACTACACCTATTATATCCGTTTTCTTCTAAATATCTTCTAGCAGATTCATCACAAAACCTCCAGTTGTATGGCATCCATAATCTTCTTTCCACCCTTGACTTTTTCAGCATAATCCTCCATACTGAAAAAATCCATATCATTAATTATCCTTCGGTAACTGCCAATCACATCTTTATAATAATCAAAAGGTATTCTTCCTCTAAATCGTATTAAATCCACCAGCAATCGCTCACGACTATATATTGGAATCTTTACGCTCTGATACTCTATAAGGCATTTGCCAATATCATACAAATCATCATTAACAAAACTTTGCTTTACCCTTTTATCTTTTATCCTTGAATCTTCTCTTTTCGTTGTCAAACAATAATAGTCCGGTATAATATCAGTCAAGCCATAATAGTAATACGCACTGCTCCCTGCAAATATCGCTCTCGGATACTTTGCAGTCATCAGTTCAAGTTCAGAACATATCTTTTTATCTGAATATAACCCCTTTTCTTTTTGAAATAAAATACCTGCTTCTATTGCTTTCTTAATCCTGTAATCTGTTCCATACTTTTCAAGACACTGCCTATACGTCAATATCATTCTGTCACCCCCCCCCTTCGTTTTAAGTAAAATTACACTCGTTCTTAATTTATGTGTATTTTTGCTTTAATTATACCATTTCATTTAATAAATTCAAGTAAAAATACACTTGTTTTTATTTCATGTGAGTTTTTACTCAAATCAATAGAAAAGCAAGAGCAAAAATGATTATCTCAACCATTGACGTTCTTGCCTTTATCACATTAAATATTATCTTTTTTACAACATCCCAGCTTTTTCCCACCGCCTGAATTCCGTCCGTGCCAAAGCCACACACAGCAGACAAGTAACTGTATCTGCCGCAGGTGCCGCCAGCAGTGCCCCGTCTAATCCAATCAATCTGGACATTACCAGTGCCAAAGGAATCAGTAACACGCCCTGTCGAATCAGCGGTACAAGTAATGATCTTGTCGGCTTCCCGATTCCCTGGAAGAAGGAACCCGTCGTCATATGCACCCCATACAGGAAAAAAGCCATCATATAAAGTCGGAAGCAATGCTGCGTACAGTCAAAATACAGCTGATTATCCGCAACAAACAATCCTGCTATCTGTCTTGAAAATACCATATAAACCAGCCACCATACAGCTGAAATAACGACTGCAATGCCAGTGGCCAGACGATAGGTCTGGCGCACACGCTGATAATTCTTCGCTCCGAAGTTATAGCCGTTAATGGGCTGAATGGCGGAGGAAACCCCCACAAACATGGAATGTGCAAGCTGATAAACTTTCATCATCATGCCATAAACAGAAAGCGCCATATCACTGCCGTAAATGCTGGCTTCACCGTAAACACGCATGAGATTGTTCAGCACGATCTGTACCAGCGCCGTTAATCCCTGAGTCAGCAAACTCGGAAAACCAAGCTGCAGAATCATCTTCAGCACCGGCCAGGTCGGGCGCAATGCGCCCTTTTCAAGCTGTACAGATTGTAATCTGCGCAGATAGAGCAGACATAATATGCCTGCTGCCATTTCTCCAATCACCGTGGCAATACCTGCCCCCACGACCCCCATTTTCAACCCGAAAATAAATACAGGATCCAGAATAATATTGACCACTGCACCGGCCATCATACATTTCATAGTATATTGCGGTGACCCGTCCGCACGAATCATCGCCGTAAAAGCCGGACAAATGAGCTGAAACGGGATACCAATGGCAATCACCCGCATATAAGCCAGCGATTCCCCATAAGCCGTATTCGTTGTTCCGAACAGCGTAACAATATGCGGCGCAAATATACCGCAAATGAATGCCAGCGCAATGCCGCTGGCAACAATCCAGGTCACTGCCTGCCCGAAAATCTTATTGGCATTTTCCTGCTCCCGACGTCCCAGACACAGACTGACATTAGCCGCACAACCATCTCCCAGAAGCAGTGAAACCGCGTTGACAAGAATTGACAGCGGAAAAGCGATATTGATGGCTGCCATTCCTGTGATGCCCACACCCTGCCCCACAAAAATCTGGTCTACAATGTTATAGATGTAATTAACCATCAAAGTCAGGGTTGTCGGAACAGAATACCTGAACAACAACTTCGTAAGAGGTTCTGTTTCCAAAGGACTTCTGTTTGTCTGCATATTTACCATTCTCCATCCCCTCCTCAATCATCATGACATTTTATCTCAGTCGAGAAGACCCCCACCTCTTTCAGGTGGTGAGTAACAGCAAATTTGTGTCAGTGGGAGTCCAATCTCCGACTGAGATAAACGCTCCGCGAGGATGCGCAGTGATTCTGTAAAGAATATGTCAGCTTACGCTGACCAGAATCACGCGCCAAGTCTCGCGGTCGCTCGACTTGAACAAAACAAAAAGCACCCGGCAGCTATTACTTCCAAAAGAAATAATATTGATACCGGATGCTGATAGGATGACTTGGATAGAATGAGCAAAAAAACGGCATCCGGCGCTCAGCCGGAAAGCCTCCTTCTCCCCTCCAGACTGACTGTTGGCTCCGGAATTACACCGAATTAGCCGAATGGCTCGCGGGCTGTCACCGCCAGTAGAGAACATGCTCATTTCCGAAGAAAACTTTACTTAATTTCAAAATAACATACTTTTCCTGGGCTGTCAACGGCTGATTGTAAAGTGAAAAATTTCGCACATTTCATCTTGACACCTGTTTTAAAGCCTAAATAAATCGTCATTTTTTCTTAAGAGATTCGTTCATTTATATCTCCTAATCATATGTTATACTACTCATGAAAATATTAGGATTTCAAAAATTTCACAGAACGGAGGTCGGAAACATTGAAAAAATATTTATTATTTTTGGGTATCATCGGTCTTTTTGCCTTAACCGCATGCGGCAAACAGGCCAAAATGTCAGATGTCACCATTGATTATGGCAGCTCCTCTATTTATTCCAAAGAAGATATGGATGCCGCCATCAAGGCCATTAAAACTGTATTCAAGGATTTTGACGGCTGTGAACTGCACAGTATTTCCTACAGTTCAGATGACCAATGCAGCACTCCCGATCATATTGCCTGGATGAACGAACTGGAAGCTGCCAATGATAACAAGGAAACCTTCGACCAGTGCATTATGTTTACAAGCGATTTTCATTCTCCGAAAAATGGCGGCGGTGCATGGAATCCTGATGAAGAATATACCGGCTGGCAATGGTGGCTGGCTCGTTCTAATGGCGGTAAGTGGAAGCTGATGACATGGGGATATTGAGGCTTCTAAAAAGAAAAATTATTTCTTCAATATCTTCCGAATATCCGCCAGTCTTTCCAACGCCGCATTCAATGTATCGTCCTTCTTTGCAAAATGGAATCGGATGTACTGGTTCACGTCTTCTCTGAAGAAGCTGGAACCCGGAACAGCGCCGACGCCGACTTTCTCTGCCAGATCCACACAGAATTCATAGTCATCTTTATAACCGAACTCGCTGATATCTACCATGACATAATAAGCCCCCTGAGGCTCTGTGAATGACAGGCCAATGTCTTTTAAACCGCCGACAAAGAAGTTTTTCATATGAGTATAATGGTCCTGCAATGCAACATAATAATCGTCGCCAAAGTTCAGTCCCGGCACAACCGCCTCCATCAGCGGTGCTGCAGCACCCACAGTCAGGAAGTCGTGCACTTTCTTGACTCTGTCAATGACTTCAGGCGGTGCAATGACATAACCCAGACGCCATCCTGTAATGGAATAAGTCTTTGAAAGGGAGTTGCAGATAATTGTACGCTCACGCATTCCAGGCAACGTGGCCATATAAATATGTTTATTCGGCTTATACAAAATATGCTCATACACTTCATCAGTAATAACATACAGATCGTATTTAATGGCCAGATCAGCGATGATTTGCAGTTCTTCCAGTGTAAAGACTTTGCCACATGGGTTGGACGGGTTGCAGAGAATCAGGGCTTTCACCCCATCCTGCTTCATGGCATCTTCCAGTACATTGGCATCAAAGTTAAATTCCGGCGGATTTAACGGCACATAAATCGGCTGTGCGCCGGACAGAATCGCATCTGCACCGTAATTCTCATAAAATGGGGAAAAGACAACGACTTTGTCTCCCGGATTGCAGACGGTGAGCATGGAAGCCATCATCGCTTCCGTACTGCCGCATGTGACAACAATTTCTTTATTCGGATCTACTTTCATACCCGAGAAATGTTCATGTTTTCTCGCAAGGGCTTCTCTGAAGTTCTGTGCGCCCCATGTCAGGGCATACTGATGCGGTCCGTGCGGTGCGATTTCACGCAGTCTGTCTGTGATTTCCTTCGGCGGGTCAAAATCCGGAAATCCCTGAGATAAATTGACAGCACCATATTGATTTGAGACTCTTGTCATTCTTCTGATCACCGAATCTGTAAATCCGGCAGTTTTATCACTTAACGGTTTCATATATCTGTACTCCTTTAGACATTGTAGGAAATGCCTGCATTTAAAATATTTTTCTCATCAAAAGCTGCTTTCACACGCTTCATCAATGCAATGTTTTCCGGCTTTGATGCTTTCAGCAGATATTTCTGCTTGCTCAGTCCGATGCCGTGCTCGCCGCTGGCCAGACCGCCCAGTGCATAAGCTTTATCATAAAGAACAGTCAGATTAGCGTCAAGCTCTTTTTCCCAGGTTTCATCGTCTCTATCACCTCTGACAACACACAAATGCACATTGCCGTCTCCGGCGTGTCCGAAACTGATCATGCGCATACCACATTCTTTTTCAAAGGCGTTGACAAAATTGACAAAGGCATCAATCTGGTTAATCGGCACAACGATATCCAGCGGCTCCTGCTCTGAAACAGCCTCCACACCTTTCACCAGCATACCGCGAATCTTCCATACTCTGGCTGCCTCCTCTTTATCCTCCAGCGGAAGAACGGAAAGGGCACCGCTTTCTTTTGCCACTTTGCGAAGTCCTTCGAGGTGGTCATTGATTTCATTTCTGCTGCCGTCAAGGGTTGTCAGCACATAGGCGCTGGCCTCCGGTTCAGGGAATGACATTTTCAGATAATCTTCCCCCAACTGAATCACTTTACGCTCAATAAATTCCATGGCTGTCGGATTCAAATTAGCCTGAATAATTTGTCTGACACTCTCAATACCTGCTTTCAGACTGTCGAAGCTGAGAAGGACACTGAGACTGTCTTCCGGCTTCGGAATCAGCTTCAGTATACATTTGGTGATCACCGCCAGTGTTCCTTCGGAACCAATGACAATCTCTTTCAGATCAAGGCCGGAGGTATCTTTACGGTTCTTGCTGCCCGCCATGACAACGGTGCCATCTGCCAGAACCAGTTCCAACCCCATGACGTAATCTCTGGTTACGCCGTATTTCACAGCACGCATACCGCCTGCATTGGTGCTGATATTTCCGCCGATGGTGGCTTTCTTTTCGCCCGGATCCGGTGGATAGAATAAACCTTTGCTTTCAACATAAGCCTGAAAATCTTCCAGTACAACCCCCGGCTCAACAGTGGCCGTGAAGGTTTCCTCATCCAGCTCAAGGACATGATTCATCAAAGACACATCCAGCACAATCCCGTGACCTGACGGTACAGTGGAGCCAACAAGATTCGTACCTGCACCTCTCGGTGTCACCGGCAGGTTATTTTTCCAGGCATAACGCATAACCCCGCTGACTTCTTCTGTTGATATCGGAAATACAACCGCTTCGGCTGTTCCTTTTTTACGTCCCAGATTGTCAGAAAGATACTGCGGATCAATCTGGCCTGTAATGATTCTGTTTTCATCTTTTATAATTGATAAAAGTGCTTCCTTCATGGCTTCTTTTACTCTCCTATTCTCTGTTGCAGCGATTCAGTTTTCTCACAACACGATAAAACACACTTTGAAGTTTTTACTCATTATCATTATGTTCAAGGTGATTATACTGCAAAATCCATCAACAATCGACTTTGCTGATGGGATTTTGCATCTCTAAATCATTTTCTCATGCCTTCAGCCACAATGGTCTAAAGCCAAACTGAATCGTTATATTTATTTTTGTATATCGATTATTTCTGTACTTCCCATGCAGGAACAAAGTAGCCGTTGAATTCATCCTGGAATATCTGCTTTGTTGTTTCTGACTGGAATAATTCTACAATTCTCTTGTAAACGGCATCGTCTGCGTCACTGCTGCGAACAGCCATCAGGCAGAAATAGCTGTCGTCATCGTAATCTTTTTCTTCAAAAATAGCTGTGCTCGGATCAATACCATAATCCAATGCATAGTTACCATTGACAACGGCTGCTGTCACATCCGGCAATACAGATGGGATATCTGCTGCGCCCATTTCCTTGATTTCAATTTTTACATTATATGTATCGATATCCGCAACCGTCGGATTAGCGCCTGCTTCTGCTTTCAGTGTGATCAGCCCTGCGGATGCCAGTACTTTCAGTGCACGGCCGCCGTTGGATGCATCATCCGGAATAGCAATAACGTCACCATCTTTGATTTCATCTACAGATTTTACCTTATCAGAATAAAGATTCATGGCAATGATAAATGTATCTGCAATTGGTGTAATATCATAACCATTCTTTTCCACATCATTGTTGAAATATGCGTGATGCTGGAAAGCGTTGATGTCAATTTCACCGGCATTTAAGGCTTCATTCGGCAAGGAATAATCAGAAAACTGAACATATTCCAAATCAATGCCCTCTTTTGCCAGTTCTTCTTTGATTGGATTCCAGATATCTTCATAGATAACGCCAGTTAATCCCAGTTTAACCACTCGTGTCTCACCTGAAACTGCTGTTTCGCTTCCTGCTGCCTCTGAACCTGCTGTTTCGGATGCTTTTGTTGTCTCAGCAGCCGCATCTGTGCTGCCTGTTGTTTCCTTTTCTGTGGTGTTTCCGCAGCCTGTTAATGCGCCAAGTGCCAGTGCGGCTGTTAATGCAAGTGCAATAATACCTTTCTTTTTCATGTCGTTTTCCTCCTAATGCATTGTGGTAAAAATTTAATGTGTATTTTTTTTCGCTATATAATTGCCGATGAGCTGTACCACCGTAACAATGATAACCAGCACAACCACTGTTGTATAAGTGATATCCGGCATGTTTCTCTGATGACCATACATAATGGCAAAGTTGCCCAGACCGCCTGCGCCGATGGCTCCGGCCATGGCTGTCAGACCGATCAGACTGATGATCGTAATCGTTGTACCGCGGGCAATGCCTGCAATACTCTCTTTCAGATACACTCTGAAAATAATATCTTTATTGTCCAGTCCCATGGACTGGGCGGCTTCAATCAAACCCGGATCCACATCCGCCAACGCTGATTCAATCTGTCTTGTAAAAAACGGTGCGCATCCAAATACCAGAGGCACAATGACACCTTTGACACCGATGGCCGTTCCCATGATCAGACGGCTAATGGGTACCAGGCAAGCCAGCAGGATAATAAAGGGTACAGATCTGAAAAGGTTGACCACCTTATCGATAATCTGATAAACCAGCGGATGTTCCAGAATATTTCCCGGCTTCGTTACCGTAATCAGAACTCCCAGAAATAAACCAACCACAAATGATATAGCTCCTGACCAGCCCACCATGATAAAGGTTTCCTGAATGCTCTTGATAAAAACATCCGGCCTGTCCATGACATTCGGCAGCCATTGATTAAGCAGTTCGACCATCCAGAATCACCTCCACTCCTACATTCTTGTCCTTCAGGTATTGAATTGCCTGATTGATATTGTCCGATGTTCCCTGGGCAATAACCACCAGACCGCCGATTGGATTTTCACCAATCAATTCGATACTTCCGAAAATAATATTTAAATCCAGATCAAATTTTCTTGATAACTGTGAAACAAGGGCTTCCGACACATTTCGCTCCAGATATCTGAAACGCAAAATAGCCTCTCCCGGTTTTAACTCCACCACAGGGCTCTTGGTCTCCACCAATTCATAAATCCGGGACATATTGGATGTGTTCTCAACGAACTCTCTTGTAATCTGCTCCTTTGGATTGGCGAAAATATCAAATACTGTTCCTGTCTCAACAACACGACCATCTTTCATAACCGCTACCCGATCACAAATGTCTTTAATAACCTGCATCTCATGGGTAATCACCACAATGGTGATGCCCAGCTCTCTGTTGACTTTCTTCAAAAGGTCAAGAATCGCTCTTGTTGTTCTCGGATCCAGCGCACTGGTGGACTCATCGCTGAGAATAATCTCCGGATCATTAGCCAGAGCTCTGGCAATAGCCACACGCTGCTTCTGTCCGCCGGATAACTGTGACGGATACGCTGAAGCCTTCTCCTCCAGTTCTACCAGTTTCAGCAAATCACGGACTTTCTTATCCTTTTGTTCCTTTGTCAGATTGCTGCCCTTTAACGGAAATGATACATTATCATAAACCGTTCTGGAAGCAAAGAGATTAAACTGCTGGAAAATCATACCGATTTTCTTGCGGTGCTGTCTCAGTTCTGCCGGTGACATGGCAGTCAGTTCCTCGTCACCGATAAAGACTTTTCCTGAAGTCGGCCGCTCCAGCAAATTAATACATCGAACTAATGTGGATTTGCCGGCACCGGAGAAACCGATGATGCCGAATATCTCGCCTTTCTCAATCTCAAGACTCACATCATTCACTGCTGCAAACTCCCGCCCATCATTATGGAAAACGCGGGAAACATGTTCAAATCTGATCAACTGACTCACTTCTTTTCTATACTGAAATTTTATTCGTTTCTAAAGAACTATGAGAATTCATATTCTCCCGTTACCTTAGCGATTTAGTAGGAATTATATGGTATATTTTTCTAATTGTCAATACGCATTTATAAATTCCCAGTGTTTTACTATGCTTTTGTTTATTTTATATACATTATTTCAGATTTTGTCGAATAATTAAGCATTATTCTGGTAAATGTTTGGAAATATCCGGAAATTATATTGCTATTTATGCCATAAACATGTATAATATTATATATAATCATTATGTACTTTGTACAATAATGCGTCATTTCTTTATTGTGATAATGTGTCAACCGATTATCTTAAAGGGGGTTTTTTTATGGAACTGAAAAAGCTGATCTACACTGTTAACGAAGATGGTATCGCTGTGATCACAATGAACTACATGAAGAATCTGAACGCCATCGATGAGCAGATGGCTGATGAACTGATGTATGTAGTGGATGCTGCTGAGAAGGACCCGAATGTAAAAGTTGTTGTATTAAAAGGTACAGACCGTGCATTTTCCGCCGGCGGTGATATCGGTTATTTCTATGAACTGATTCAGGCAGGCGGCGAAGTGAATATGGATGGCCTGATCAGCAAGGTCGGTGTGGTTGCAGATGGCCTGAAACGCATGAGCAAGATGGTCATCACTTCTGTTTGCGGTGCAGCAGCCGGTGCCGGTGTCAGCCTCGCTCTCGGCGGTGATTTTATGATTTGTGCTGACAATGCCAAATTCATTCTGGCCTTTGTCAATATCGGTCTTGTTCCTGACACAGGTGCAACTTATCTTCTGACGAAGAGCCTCGGTACCGCACGCACAATGGAGCTGGCTGCTACTGGTCGCCCAGTCAGTGCAGAGGAAGCGAAAGAACTCGGATTGGCTTACAAGGTTGTTGCCAAAGAAGAGTTGGATGAAGCAACCATGAAGTTTGCAAGGAAACTGGCTGCTGGTCCTCTTCTTTCCTATAAGAATATTAAGAAACAGATTTATGACGCTGCTTATTCCGATTACAAGCAGTGGCTTGCTGAAACTGAAATCCCGACACAGCGCGAATGTGCTGCATCCATGGATTTCCAGGAAGGCTGCAAAGCATTTATGGAAAAACGCAAAGCCCATTTTGAAGGCAAATAAAATTTCAAAAACAGTCTTAAAAATGCAAGCATTTTACACCTGTTTTTTGAAATTTTGCTTGGCTCTGAACAGTTACATTTTATTTAAGAAAGGTGGTTGTCAAATTGCTGTCTAAAGTTGTAAGCAAAGAAGAAGCCCTTACCAAAATCCATGACGGCCAGACTATTATGTTTGGTGACTGGCACGGTGAATTTGCCGCTGATGAGATTATCGACGGTATGCTTGAGAAAGGTATCAAAGATATCCATGCTATTGCTGTTTCTGCTGGTATGCCGGATCAGGGTGTCGGTAAGCTGATCCGTGAAAAACGCGTGAAATCGCTTGTAACAACACATATTGCTCTCAATCCACTTGCCCGCGATCAGATGTTTGCAGGCGAACTGGATATCGAGTTCTGCCCACAGGGTACATGGTCCGAACGTATCCGCTGCGGTGGCGCCGGCCTTGGCGGCTGCCTGACACCTACCGGTGTCGGCACAGAAGTTGAGAACGGCAAGCAGAAACTGACGATCAATGGTAAGGAATATCTCCTTGAGATGCCACTTCATGCAGATGTTTCCCTGATCAAGGCAACCAAAGCAGATACAGCCGGCAATCTCTATTTCCATCTGAATTCCAGAGCTACCAACAGCACAATGGCTTTCGCCGGTGATTTTGTCATTGCCGAAGTAGAAGAAATCGTAGAAGTCGGTGAACTCGGACCTGAAGAGATTCACGTACCTGCACCTATTGTTGATATGGTCTATGTGCGCACAGGCGAGAAACGCCCACTGTGTCCAATGTGGCAGCGTGCAAAGGCTAAGGCAGAAGCCAAAGCAAAAGAAAAGGCAGAAGGAGGGAATAAGTAATGGCAGAATTAACCGGACGCGCACTCATTGCATCCCGCTGCGCGAAATTCTTTAAAAATGGTGATTTTGTAAATCTTGGTATCGGTGTTCCTCTGATGTGTGTGAACTATCTTCCTGAAGGCGTAGAGCTCTGGCTTGAAGCCGAGATCGGAACGGTCGGAAGTGGTCCTTCTCCAAGCTGGGACGACGTTGACATCGACTGTATCGATGCCGGTGGTCAACCTGCTTCCATCATTCCTGGGGGAAGCGTTTATGATAACGAAACTTCCTTTATGTTCATCCGCGGCGGTCACATTGACGCAGCTGTTCTTGGTACATTGCAGGTCGATCAGGAAGGCAGCATTGCCAACTGGACGATTCCTGGCAAACTTGTTCCTGGTATGGGCGGTGCCATGGATCTCTGTGCCGGTGTCAAGAAGATTATCGTTGCAACTGATCACTGCGAGAAGAACGGTCAGTCCAAGATTCTTAAGAAATGTACACTGCCTCTGACAGGCTATCAGTGCGTCACAGATATCGTTACTGAAAGATGTTATTTTGAAGTCACACCGGAAGGTCTCGTTCTCCGCGAAGTTGCGCCGGGATATACAGTCGAAGATATTCTGGCATGTACAGATGCTGACGTCATCGTTCCTGATGAAGTTGGTGTGATGCAATAAATTTATAGTCGTTTAAAAAGGTATTGACCGACATTCATACCCCCGCTGCCCACCGGACAGCGGGGGTATTGTATTTAGAAAATGTCAGCCAATACCTTTTTCAATTCTTCGGCAAAAATCTGATGCCCCTTTGCCGTCATATGTACCCCGTCAGCCCCCAGTTCGACAGGCCAGACAGATGCATTAACAAAATGAAGATGAAGTTTCTCTGCAATATCCGCATAATAATCCCCAAGCTCACGACAGGCCTCATCCAAACCGGTGGATGACGGCGCCATCTCACCAAGAGCCGTAGACGGTGGCGCAATTAAAAGCACCTGTTCCGGTCTGCAGACCATTGGCTGTACCTGAAGAAATTCTGTCAGGAACTGTTCCATCCGCACGGCCACCCTGGCACTGCCGGAGCGAACCATGGTCAGCAGATCATTGGTTCCCAACATCACTGTCAGCAGATCGAAATCACCCTCCCGGCGCAGAATCTCCGTCAATTCATTCAGTTCCCATTGATCCGACGGAATCTCCCGTCCGTTCTCCCCCAGATTCACAACGTCATATAAACCAGAATTCTGAAGGATGCCAGTCCATCGGATATCTGCGTGATGCCGTCCGCCGACAAAACCGCAGGCACCATAAGTATTGGAGTCACCGTAACATATGATTTTATAAGCCATCCTGCTTCCTCCTATTCCTTTTGGTCATTATAAGTATCAAGGAAATGATGAACCTGTCCGTTCTGCTTATAGGCAATAATCGTGCTGAGATTGACATTTTCCACACTCTTGAAAATATTGCCCTCTACAAAAGGGTTCACTTTCTTCAGTTCACTGATTAACTGCTTAATCTCCATGCGCTTGGAGGCCGATGTGCCATCCGGACGACAGGAACTACAGGTGTCTGTAAAGCGGCAGGCGCACTGGATAAAATGCAGACCGTTTAAATCACGCCACTGCTTAATATCCTCCTCACGAATTAAATACATCGGACGAATCAGTTCCATACCCTCAAAATTACTGCTGTGCAGCTTCGGCATCATGGTCTGTACCTGAGCACCATAAAGCATCCCCATCAAAATGGTCTCAATGACATCGTCATAATGATGCCCCAATGCAATCTTATTGCACCCAAGTTCTTTTGCCTTATTATACAGATGGCCGCGGCGCATTCTTGCACACAGATAGCATGGGGACTTTTGGATATCATATACTGCTTCAAAAATCTGGGATTCAAAAACTGTAATCGGCACACCCATAATCCGGGCATTATTCTCTATTAACTTTCGATTAACTTCACTGTATCCCGGGTCCATCACAAGGAACACCAGCTCAAATGGAAATTTGTTGTGGCGTTTCAATTCCTGGAATAATTTCGCCATCAGCATGGAATCCTTGCCGCCTGAAATACAGACCGCGATCTTGTCCCCCGGCTGTATCAGATCATAGGTATTGATTGCCTTGGCAAACTTGCTGAACAGTGCTTTGTGAAAACGGCCTTTACGGAGACTCTTCTCAATCTCCTCCTGCTTGTCATCACCGCCAAAACTTGCCATCAGCCATGCACTGTAACCGCCCGACAGACTCACGGCATCATAATCCAGTTCGCGCAGTTTCGGCACCAGCCTCGCACTGTTCATGCCTTTCATGCAATATAATATATATTTCTTATCCTTTGCCAACTTTCCGGCTTCAGCCTGCTCAACAATATCCGGCATACTGACTGCGCCCGGAATGGCCCCATAGCCAAAAGAAATGGCATCCCTGACATCCACCAGCAGATAAGTCCCCACCGCCAGATCAGAAAGCCCTTTAATCGTTATCTCTGTTGCTTCGCTCATTCTTTATCTCTCCATATCATTTTCATTTATACCGTTTTGTATCTATTGTACCAGTCCCCGGGCATAAAAAAAAGCCCTTTCTTCTGTAAATGAACTGAGACAATCTCCCCCATCGTCAGATGTATCTATTTGCTTTTTTCTCATTAACTTGCTATGATAAGTAAAGTACATTTGGAAGGAAATAGAGAAATGAAGAAATATATAAAATACGCTTTTTCCAGGACCCTTCCCGTCCTATTCGGCTATATTTTTCTCGGTATCGCTTTCGGTATTGTGCTTCAGCAGGCCGGTTTTAATTTTATATGGGCTTTTTGCATCAGTCTTTTTCTTTATGCCGGCTCCATGCAGTTTGTCCTTGTGCCGCTGCTGGCTTCAGCCGCTTCGCCCCTGACCGTCGCCGTCACGACACTTTTCGTCAACAGCCGCCATGTTTTTTACGGTCTGTCGTTTATTGAATCCTTCAAAAAAATGAAGACGCAGCTCTACATGATTTTTTCTCTGTCGGATGAAACTTATTCCGTCCTCTGCAGCTGCAAAAACGAAGATCCGGAGGAAAAGAACCGACCAGCCTGGTTTCTCATCAACCTGTTTGACCAAAGCTACTGGATCATCGGTTCTGTCATCGGCGCTGTGCTTGGTCAGGTACTGCCATTTGACTTTACCGGTATTGATTTTTCCATGACCGCACTATTTGTTGTCATTCTGTTGGACCAGGTGCTGGCCCATCCTAAAGCCGCCGGCCGCTGCGCCGTTACAGGGCTTCTGGCAGGCATTATCTGTCTGTTCATTTTCGGCTCAGGCAATTTCCTGCTGCCGGCACTGATCATCACCGTTTTATTTGTCACAGCCTTTGCACAGGCCGAAAGAAGAAAGGAGCTGCCGTAATGAATACAGGACATTCCATTTTGCTGATCGCCATCGCATCCGGTATCACCTTTCTGATCCGCGCATTTCCGTTTCTGGTATTTAAAAAGCGGCAGATGCCGGCTTTCCTTAAAGAAATCGCCGACAAACTGCCGCCTGCTATTATTGCTGTCCTGGTTATCTACTGCCTGAAGGGTCCACTGACTGTCCTCGACACCGAAACCATTGCCGCCGCCATCGCCATTGCAGGTGTTGTCATCCTCCATCTCTGGAAACGCAATACGCTGTTAAGCGTGGCCGCCGGAACTGTTCTGTATATGATTTTTATTCGATGCCTTCCATAATGCGTCTTGCCACAAATACGCCGCTGGCTGATGCATGGGACAGTGAGTGTGTCACACCGCTGCCATCGCCAATGATATACAGCCCTTTATGCCGTGTCTCAAGATTCTCATCAATAGAGACTTCCATATTGTAGAACTTAACTTCCACGCCATAAAGCAGCGTATCTGCATTAGCTGTACCCGGAGCGATCTTGTCCAGTGCATAGATCATCTCAATGATACCATCAAGGATTCGCTTCGGAAGGACAAGGCTCAAATCTCCCGGTGTAGCCGACAATGTCGGTACCACAAGACTCTCTCTGATACGTTTTTCTGTACTTCTTCTTCCCCGAATCAAATCACCGAAACGCTGTACGATCACACCGCCGCCCAACATATTGGAGAGGCGGGCAATACTTTCACCGTAACCGTTGCTGTCTTTAAATGGCTCTGAGAAATGTTTGGCCACAAGAAGCGCAAAATTCGTATTCTCTGTTTGAAGTTCCGGATTTTCATAGCTGTGACCATTCACTGTGACAATACCGTTGGTATTTTCCGCTACAACTGCGCCCTTCGGGTTCATACAGAAGGTACGTACCAGGTCTTCGAATTTCTCTGTTCTGTATACAATCTTACTCTCATAGAGTTCATCCGTCAAATCCGAAAATACAACGGCAGGCAATTCAACACGGACACCAATATCCACACGATTGGATTTCGTTGGAATATCCATCTCCCGACAAACGGTCTCCATCCACTTACTGCCGCTTCGTCCAACGGAAATAATGCACTGTTTGCAAAAATAGCTCTCATCCGAAGTATGAACGCCATAGCCCTCGCCTTCTTTTGTCACATGCTCCACAGCACAGTTGAAAAAGAAATCCACTCTGTCTTTCAGCTCCGCAAAAAGCTGCTCCAACACAATATAATTCACATCCGTGCCAAGGTGTCTGACCGAAGCATCCAGCAGATGCAGGTTATTCTGGATGCAAATCTTCTTAAACTTTGTATCGCCGGTTGAGTACATCCGGGTGCCTTCGCCGCCATGGCTCATATTGATATCATCTACATACCTCATCAGTTCCATGGCTTTCTTCTTGCCAATGTATTCATGCAGTGTTCCGCCGAATTCATTGGTAATGTTGTATTTACCATCGGAAAATGCACCGGCTCCGCCAAAACCGCTCATAATGGCACAGGAAGGACATCCTACACAGTTCTTGACAGTATCCCCATTAATCGGACATTTTCTCCTCTCAAGTTCTCTGCCCTTCTCAAAAACGGCAATCTTCAATTCCGATTTCTTCATGGCCATTTCCCAGGCTGAATAAATACCGCCAGGACCTGCGCCGATAATAATCACATCATATTGTTTCATTCTTATAAATCCCCTCTTCCCATGACGCATTCAACCATTCAATTACCTGCGCTTTTCCCTCTTCACTAAAAGGAAAAAGCTGTGTTGTCTTAAGGGCATCCTGTGTCTTTTCATAAGCAAAGGGCTCTGGCCAGATTACTGCCAAAAGCCCTTCCTCCTTCAGGATATTGCCCTCTTCGTCTTTTGCTTCTTTTTGTTTGATGATACGGTATCGCATTCCCTGATAACTTCCCGTAAAAGGGTTGCCATAGTTATAAAAATTCAGGGATAAAATATCATCAGATGTAATCATCTGCCCACCATCCTTTTGATTCTCTGACAAAGTATCTCACTTCCAAAATGTATGGCATTTCGGAAGTGAGTTTTGAACAGTTATTTAACAAGGCTCCAACGCTGAGCTTTACCCATATTATAATTCCAAATTTCGATATTCTTGCCATTCGCCGGAACACCGCTGTATAAATCCAGGCAGCTTGTCGATGAGCATTTCGGAACCAGATAATAGCTTCCTGTGCCATCCGGAAGTACCTGCCACTGCGTTGCTGATGAAGACAATTCTACATTAGAACCGGATGCCGAACCCTGTCCTTTTACAGAAAGATACAGGCCGGAACCTTGGTTCTTAATTGTGTAGTAACCATTGCTCTGATAGGTGAACTTAAATCGTCTGAAAGCAACATTTCTATTTGCCCACAAAAGAAGATTCGTCCCCGACGTTTTTCCGTCACGATCAACCGAAATGGCATAATTCTTATTCTGAGCCAGAACCAGTCGATAGGTACCATTAGAAACAGTTCTGCCATTGCTCTTCACCATAAAAATCCGGTTAATCAATGTATAGGTGCCAGTGGTTGTCTTTACGGTTACCTTATAACGATAGGCACCTGCCGGCAATGAGCCGAACTTAATGCTTGTATCAAGATTCTTCAGATTATAGGCTTTTGCATTTGTCTGAGCTGTCTTTCCAATCTTCATTCTGCCATTCGTATCGTAAGCACCAACTGTCACAGATGTGATTTTCTCTCTTGATGAAACTGTGCCCCGAATGCTGAATGACGATCCCTGCTGCATATTGCCCGGTATAGTCTGACCGCTGATGGACGGCTTAGCTGATGAACTGATCAGATACCAGCGCTGTGATCCTCGCATATTGTAATTCCAAAGGTCTATATTCTTGCCATTATCAGGTATACCTGTATACAGATCCAAACAGCTTGTGTACGAACAGTTCGGAACAATATAATAACCGCCTGCACCATCAGGCAGCACCTGCCATAAGGTTGCTGATGAAGATTGTTCTACATTGGTTCCCGATGAACCTCTCTGCCCTGCTGCTGAGAGATATAACCCAGAGCCCATATTCTTAATCTTATAATAACCATTTCCCTGATAAGTAAACTGGAACTGTCGATATGGAATTTCTAAGCGATTCCAGAGCAAAATATTTGTGCCTGATGTATTTCTGTTGTTATCAACAGAAAGTACCTTATTCTGGTTCTTTGCTGATGCAATCAGATAAGTACCATCCTGAATCGTCGGGGAGTTACTGCATACAGAGAAAACCTTATCCAGCATTTGATGCTCTCCCTCTGAATCCTGAACAATTACTTTATAATGATACATACCACCAGAAAGGCCTCTAATCTTCACTGATGCATCTAATGCTGAAAGATCGTATGTATAAGTTCCCGGATAAGCAGTTCCGCCTGTTACCTGATGATTATTTCTATCATAAACACCGACTGTAACCGCATCCAACTTCAATCCAGAGGAAACTCTTCCCTCAACAAAAAATCCCTCTCCGGCTTCCATGCACTGAGGAGCTGTATAGTTGTCTAAAGTCACTTCATAGTTGTCAGCATCTTCATACCAGAAATCGCCATCTACGGATCCAGGGATGCCATCTACAGTCGTCTGTGAACTATACTGCCAGAAGTCATAATCCCCCGTATATCCGGTCTGATATGTATAATGTGCCAGCCAAATCGGATACTTCTCGCTGATAGCAGATGCATTCAGATTATTCTCCAGCATCCCTTTGTTCGCATAGACCATCGGTATATAGCCTTTCTGACTTGCATAATCACAGAACGCAAGACATACATTCGTAGCTGCCTGACGGGATAAATTCGCATTGTAAAGTCGTCCTGTTAAAGCGCCATAGCTTTCAGCATATTCATAATCCAAAACCATCGGCAGATCGATCTGATGCCCCTGCAGCCATCCGATCACCCAGTCCACTTCCTGCCTTGCCTCATCCGGTGTAATGGCCTGGGAATAAATGTACACACCAACTCTGATGCCCTGGGCCTGTGCTCCCTCAATATTCTTAATCAAGTACGGATCCTTGCCCGGATTGCCGTCACTTCCCCATCCTCTGTATCCGGCACGGATAATAGCAAATTCAACCCCATCGTCCTTTGCCTTCGCCCAGTCAATATCTTCCTGATAACTGGATACATCCACACCATATCTTACAACACAGTCTGAGAATCTGGAATTATGTCTATACTCATCCGGTACTGCACTCATTGTTGCAACACCATACTGTTTCTTCATTTCCTTCCAATACTGCGGATCATCTGCATACTGCGGGTCTACTTCCGGTTCATCCTCCGTCTCATCCATAGTCTCTGTCTCAGATGCCTTTGATGTATCTGACGTCGCTTTTGTATCGGAAGCCTTCTCTGTTGATACAACAGAAGCACTTTCTGTCTCAACAACTGTTTCTGTCTCCGTTTCTGCGGCATCCTCCGTACTGTCAGCGACATCTACCACAACAGCCTGCTGTCCGCTCAGATTGTCCGCTGTTCCCGCATCTGCAAAAGCTGATAATGTCGACGGCATCATCAACGCTATGACACATATTGCAGATATAAACTTTTTCATTTTCCTCTACTCCTTTGTTGTCTCTATATCTGTCATTATCATTTCCTATTCTAGCTTACCAGTTGCTCCATCTAAATGCAACCTCTTTTCACAGATATATGGCTATTTTTCATAATTCTTCATGATTTTAATCGTTGCTATTTACTATGCAAAATGTTATAATCATACTAACGCTTAAATCTACGGTACCTGTCTGCAATACGGCAGATGCTGTCGGCTGTGTGCAGAATATCACGGGAACCAGGAATGCTTTTATTCCTACCACTTACATACAACATTCCATTGATTCTCTGTACATTCTGCCGGACGGATATAATGAATGATCATAGGCCGGTTTATGGCAGGCTCCGCAGATTTCCGTGTTTTACAAACAATCTGAAAATGACCCGTATACCGTGATTTCCACAGCATACGGGTCACTTTTATTTACGCGAGCAATGAGCCAAAGCCCATGCTTGCATGAGGCCTTGGCGACTGTCGCGATAATCATAAGAAACTCGCGAAGCGTGTTTCTTATGATTTCAAGACTCGCTCGCATATCCTAATACGGAATTCGTTTCTGCTTACAGACATCCTTCCTGTATTCAGGTCAGATTTTCATGCATCAGATAGATCATTCCGCCGATCAGTCCGCCAAAGACACCTGCATAGGCTGTGATCAGAAGGATATTCATCTGATATAATGTCTTTGGTATCTCCAGGATATCGCATCCAATCTGACAAATCAGCCATGTCAGATCACACCAGAGCAATGTATGCACCAGCAGGAACAAGCTGACAGGACGCACATGTTTTCTCAGTGCCAGAATATTCAGTTCATACCACATACGCTTCATCATCATTCTCTCCCGCCTTTCTTTTATCCCTCCTGCAATCTCATTGCACAGCTTAATTATCTGCCTCATCTACATGCTTGCCTGTAATAGAATAAATCACCCATTCAGCAATATTGGTGGCATGATCACCGATACGTTCAAAGTATTTAGCCACCATCAACAGATCCGCCGCCTCAAAACTCTTCACATGATTATCCTGGATACGCTTAACCAGTGCCATTTTAATCTGATCAAAGAGATCATCTACCACATCATCATTATCAATAACATTGTGGGCTACATCCAGGTCTTTTGTTACATATGCCTCTGTACCACGGACAACCATCATCATTGTCTCATTGGCCATTTTCTGAATCAGTGATATTTCATCAATATCAGATACATCTCCCAGCTGCAGCGATAACTCCGCAATATCCGAGGCCTGATCCCCGATTCGCTCCATATCTGTGATCATCTTCAATGCTGAGGAAATCTGTCTCAAATCTCTTGCCACCGGCTGCTGCTGAAGCAGAAGTTTCATACACAGTGCTTCAATATCGCGTTCCATGTGATCAATATCCATATCATAATCAATGGTCTGCTTTGCTTTATCCGTATCGTGACCAATCAGGGCATAAACACCCATTTCGATGGCTCTCTCAATCATATTGCCCATCTCAATAATGTCGTCATTAAGCTGCTTTAACTGTAAATCGAAACGATTGCGCATTAGCCAAACCTCCCTGTGATATAATCTTCTGTTCTCTTATCTCTCGGCATAGAGAAGAGTTCTTCTGTTTTGCCGTCTTCAATCACTTCACCCAACAGGAAAAAGACGGTTCTGTCTGAAACACGGGTCGCCTGCTGCATATTATGAGTGACCATGATGATGGTATAATCTTTTTTCAATTCCAAAACCAGATCTTCAATCTTTGAAGTTGAGATTGGGTCCAAAGCAGACGTCGGCTCATCCATCAGGATGACATCCGGCTGCACAGCCAATGCTCTTGCAATGCAAAGTCTCTGCTGCTGACCACCAGAAAGTCCAAGGGCACTCTTATTTAATCTGTCCTTTAATTCATCCCAGATTGCGGCTCCTCTCAGTGAGCGTTCTACAATTTCGTCCAATTGGGATTTTTTGTGGATACCATGAGTTCTCGGTCCATATGTAATATTGTCATAAACACTCATCGGAAAAGGATTCGGTTTCTGAAAAACCATACCTACTTTTTTTCTCAGCACATTGACGTCCATATTCGATCCGTAAATGTCCTCACCGTCCAACGTCACTTTACCGGTAATCTTGCATCCCTCCACCAGATCATTCATACGATTCAGTGATTTTAAAAATGTTGATTTACCGCAGCCGGACGGTCCGATAAATGCGGTGATCTCGTTGGCCGGAAGCTTCAGGTTGATATCCTTGAGCGCCTTGAAATCACCATAATATAAATCAAGATGTTCTACATTAAATTTATCCATATCTATTCCTTTCTCTTTCTTCTAGGCCTTCGTAAATTTCTTGGCGATCAGTGTAGATAATCCATTGATAATGATAACAACCACCAGCAGCACAACCGCCGTTGCATAAGCCTGATCCGTATGCAGTCCTTCACCGGATAACACATACATATGAACCGCCAGTGTTCGTCCGGATGACATCAGGTTTTTTGCAATATCCGGTACAGTTCCGGCTGTAAAGATTAAAGCTGCTGTCTCACCTACAATACGACCAATAGCCAGAATAATACCTGCCAGTATACCCGGAATTGCTGACGGCAGAACAATTCTAAAAACCGTTCTCAATTTACCGGCTCCCAGTCCATAACTGCCTTCACGGAATGAATCCGGCACTGACAAAAGGGCTTCCTGCGTCGTACGCATAATAGAAGGCAAAATCATAATGGAGAGAGTAAATGCACCGGCCAGTATAGAATATTTCCAATGGCAATAGGTAACGAAAAACAGCATACCGAAAAGGCCATAGACAATAGAAGGAATACCTGCCAGTGTTTCCGTTGTCACACTGACAACACCTACCAGTTTATTTCCTTTTTTAGCATATTCAACCATATAAATAGCTGAGAAAATACCAAGCGGTACTGCGATCAGAAGAGCCAGAATCGTCATAATCAGCGTATTAATGATCGCCGGAATCATAGACACATTTTCTGATGTGTAAGTCAATGAGAACAGGTCTGGACTGAGATTTGGGACGCCCTTAATCAAAATATAAAATATCAGGTAACCCAGCACGCCAATCGTAATAATCGCTGAAAGTAAAACAAGTACTGCCAGAAGGAAAGATAATTTGCTTCTTTTATAAGCTTTCAGGCGCTGTCCAAAAGTGACTTTATTAATTGCTTTAACGCCGTCTACTTCACTCATTATTTCTCCCTCCTTTTAATAACTGAGAACAACAGATTGATCAGAAGAATAAATACAAATAATACAACACCTGTCGCAATCAATGCTTCTCTGTGAATACCTGTTGCATACCCCATTTCAATGACAACATTGGCTGTCATGGTTCGTACACCCTTAAATATACTGTGCGCCATCACCGGCTGATTACCTGCTACCATGATAACCGCCATTGTTTCACCGATCGCACGTCCAATACCAAGTACAACGCCGGCCAGAATGCCGGATTTAGCAGCCGGAAGCACCGCAAAGAATACACTTCTTTCATGATCTGCTCCCAATGCCAGAGATCCTTCATAATAACTGTTCGGCACTGCACGAATCGCGGATTCAGAAACACCGATAATGGTGGGAAGTATCATAATGCCTAACAGAATGGATGCTGCCAGCATAGAATTACCTTTGCAGTTAAATGCCGCAAATGTATTTCGGAGCAGTGGCACCAAAACTTCCATACCAAAGAAACCATAAACAATCGATGGGATACCCGCCAGAAGTTCTACTGCCGGCTTCAAAATTTTATACAGGCTGCCCGGGCAAAACCTTGCCATGAAAACAGCCATAAATATACCAATTGGAACACCAATGATAATGGCCCCTGCTGTAACATAAATACTGCCGAGAATCATCGGTAAAATACCAAATAAGTTATTGCTTGGTTTCCAGACAGTTCCTCCAAGGAAATTCAGCGGTCCAATCTTACCAATGGCCGGAATACCACTTGAGAAGAGGAAAACACAGATCAGTAAAACTGCCAGAATAGAAACACAGGCCGCCACCAGAAAAACGATTTCCATTACTTTTTCTTTAACTTTCATAAATACTCCTGCATCCATCGAGTAGGAGAAAATTCCTCTTGATGAGGAATTTTCGACCTCTCACACCACCGTGCGTACCGTTCGGTACACGGCGGTTCAATCAACTTAACATGTAACACACCTTTCAGTGTAATAATCT
>NZ_JAMOKJ010000019.1:0-58586 GCF_023656595.1 Coprococcus intestinalis
AAATAACATTTTTATAGAAATCCTGATGCTGGCTATCTGCGCGGATACACTGCTGGGGGTTCTTCGGGCCATCAAGTTTCGACAGTTCAACAGTTCTGTGGGTATCGACGGAGCTATCAGAAAACTGGCAGAGAAAATGATCGATGCCATTGTCAAAGTCATGAAGCCATCCACAGGCATCACTTATAACCGGGGAGTTGTGACAAAGACCCAGAGCAACGGCGCAGACTGGTATGGGGTTATCCGCGGGGCAGTATCAGGGGCAGCTTCATAGGGACAGGCGAAAAATGGCCCGGTTCGTTATGATTATATAGTTGAGCATGGCTTTCATGATAATCCCAAGGAATGTCTTTTCCTGTCGAAACAGGAGAATTTAAAAGCTATAGCGGAGGCCAAGGCGGCTGCAATAGCAGAGTATTTTGGTATTGGGAATAAAAAACAGTCAACAAATCAAAGCGGGCAGAGCAGTCAGAATGACTGGAATAATAACAGTCATCAGACAGATCAAAATACTTCGTCAGATAGTACGACATTAAATAAAAAGACAGCATATCTGGTAAGAGTTTCTGTTGACGATCTGAACATCCGGCAGGCACCCACGATTCACTCAAAGGCTGTGGGATTTACAGGCAAGGGGGTATTTACCATTACAGAAGAAGCAACGGGAATTGTCAATGCAGCCGGAGAGAAAAGCCGATGGGGAAAACTGAAATTAGGGCAGGGGTGGATATGCCTTGATTATGCCGAGAAAGTGACTTGAAAAGTTTGAAAAGAGTTTTAACCGGTTCAAGATCAGGGAATGAGATGCTATAATGAAAGAGACAGCGGAAGGGAATGAGCCTAAAACTGTCTCTTGAATATTAAAGGACATGTAAGATACTGTAAGTGTAATGGTAAAGGATGAAGTATGCAGAATATATTATTTGTTTTGGAAATTGCAGCAATATTTTTTCTAATGTCAAAAGGCTGCATATCGGTTTTATTGTGGGTTATGTCTCTTATATTATTTCAAATGTCATATGAAAAGGGAAATGAACACATTTATCTGGAAGCAATAGAAGACTATCCCGTTCAGGATTGTGTAAAGCCGAAAAAGTTTAGATTTTTATATAAGAAACTAGATAAGTTATCTTATAAAGGTATACCTAAAGAAATGTATTACTGTGAAACAATCAAAGTATATGGATTTATCATCTATTCTATATTGGCTTTTGTAATGCTTTTTATAGATATACAGATGACATATTGGCTTGGCGGAGCTTATATCACACTTTATGTAGGATTAAGTCTTTTGAGTGCAGGTATATTGAAAAGAAAAAGTTTTATTGCCAGATATAAATTATTGAACAGGTATAATTTAAAATACTTGTTGGGGCCAGAGGATGAACCTTATCCCAAACAAGTAGGAAAATGCCGGATAGAGAGCGTGTTTCGGCGGGGAAGAAGAGTTTTTGCGGTTGTCAGGATGATAGATACAGGAGAAGAAAAAAACAGAGTATTAGTGCTTGGAAAAAAGGAGCACAATAGAGATACGTTTTATATTCTGTACGAAATTTGTAATGTGTATTACATTGTCTGACACAAAAGCAGTATTTATGCGGGTAGAAGGGACAGAAAGGTTTATATAATTAAGAGTCAGCAGAATTGGCTGCTGCCTCAAAAAGATTTGGTCATGCCAGGGGGAAGAAAGTCGTGAAAGAAATAAGAGGCGGTTTGCCGGAGCAATATTCAAATAAGGGATTTTGTTGGTTTTTTATTGGGTTATTTATAGTTTGTGTTTTTTTTGGTATTCTGTTATGCAGGGAAGGAACAGGAATTTGTGAGACTGTTATAGGAATCGGGTTTATGTATTTGGTTGTGTTGTATATTTATTTGAGATTTTCAGTATCATATGTTATAGATGAAACGGGGGTTACAATCACGTATATTAATTTTAAAATATGGACAGTTCATTTCAACTGGGATGAGTACTATGAAGTGGAATTTGGAACAACGAGAAAAAATGAGGCTGGTGTAGATTTTGTCATGTCTTTTAAGAAAAAGAAGAAATGTCTGAGTGATTTTATATTTTCAGGAACGGTAGGATGTGAATGTACAGAAGAGACGTATGCATTGGTGAAAAGCTGGCTGCCGGAGAGTGTGAGGATGCCAAAGGTGAAATTCTGAAGGAGCATTTGTTACTGAGAGTGAAGGGGATGCATATTTTATGGAATATGTAGTTGAAACAGAAAAAGAAATTGTTCAAAACTATATCATAAAAAGTAAGCAGGAAAGAATTGAGTGGGAATTAAGTCATTCAAAGAAGCGAAAAGATATTATATGGCATTTCCATAAACCAGATATTTTTAAAGAAGCTTGTCTGCATGCGGTTGATTATATGGATAAAGAAGCGATGAAAAATTATCTTCATAAGCTAAGTGGTGCGGAAAATGTTTATTTTATTGGTGAAGATTATATAGGGGAAATGCTGTTGGAGCAAGCAGCAGAGAGGGCCAACGAAGGAGAAATTTGTATTATATATTGTGGAAACGGAATTGGATATTATCAAGGAGAGCAGGAAAAAGGTGCACCGCCAAGGTTTATGCTTTTGAAAGAAAAATGTTGCAAAATACCCTCTAAAACTTAAGAAAAATGTTACAAACAGCATTGAATAAAGCAGAAAAATGTTACAATACTTGTATCAGGAGGGTGAATCCGATGCTAAAAAGAGAGATATCAGAGCGTTTATATTCATGGAAGAATGAGAATAAGAAGAAAGCACTGTGCGTGATTGGCGCAAGACAGATTGGCAAAACGACGATTATCCGAGAATTTGCCCGGAAAGAATACGAGTATTTTGTTGAGGTAAATTTTATATTGGATAAGGGGGCCGGTCAGATATTTGATGGCAAATTGGATGCAGATACAATTATCGAGAATCTGACAGCTTTTAAGATGCAGAAACTGGAACCCGGAAAGACTTTGATTTTTCTGGATGAAATACAGGAGTGTCCGAATGCCCGGTGTGCCATTAAGTTCCTTGTGGAGGATGGAAGGTTCGATTATATAGAATCAGACTCTTTGCTGGGCGTCAAGTATAAAGAAGTTCCGTCTTATGCAGTGGGGTTTGAAGAAATTGTTTATATGTATCCTATGAATTTCAGGGAGTTCCTTGGAGCGAATGGCGTACAGGAGACGACATTTGCAGCTTTGCAGTCCTGTTATGAAAAGCACGAGAAAGTTCCGCAGGTAATGCACGAAACACTATTAAAACTATTTGCGGCCTATATTGTAGTTGGCGGTATGCCGGATGTTGTCCAGACTTATGTTAATACCCATGATATTGGAAAAGTTATTCAGGTTCAGAGAAACATTCTGGAATTATACAGGCAGGACATAGCCAAATATGCAGAGGGTTCGGATAAGAAAAAAATAAAAGTGATTTTCGACAGTATTGCCTCTCAGTTGGATGATAAAAACAGACGATTTGTTCTGAATCATATTGATGAAAATGGAAGAATGAACCGTTATGAATCAAAAAACAATCGTAAAAATTTACGATTGTTTTTTGACGTTTTTGAACGCGTAATTGTATGTGCGTATTTTTATATATGCATCCTTCTCCGGACTTCCTCCCTCAACCGGCTTCGCAGCAGGATAGTCACCAGTGTCACGTCGATGATAATAGCGCAGGTGAGGACAATGGCGGACCAGGAAAGAGCCATTGGCACGGCGTAATAACGGCGCGTCAGCAGTTCTACACAGACAGAGTAAATGCCGATTTCTGCCACGAGGATGACAGCCTGGGAAAGTATAGAGCTTCTTGGATGGCCCATACTGATGGCGAAGAAGAAAACTGCCAGTGTGCCCAGAATAATCAGGGGCAGGGCGATAGCTGTGTACCAGCCGTTGCCGGGATGGAGCCAGGCAATGATGCCGAAGTACATGGCGATGCCCAGACCGTCCAGAAGCAACGTGATTCGAAAGACGGCCTTGGTCGGAAAGAAAATCGGCAGGCAGAAAATCCACAGGACGATACAGGTGCCGATGACATAGAAGGACCAGTGGGAAAATGTGATAAAAAAAAGGTTCAAAAGTCCGCAGACAACTGCTGTTGTGGCCAGACAGACGGCCATGAGAATGGCGGTTTCCTTGCGGATGCCTGAATCCACATAGCCTTTGTCCACAGGATAGGGCTTTGGTGAAACAGTATCCACCGGTTGGTTGGGATTGATAACCTTGGTATTACACAGCGGGCAGACGGAGCAGGTTTTGTCCAGTTCCACACCGCAGTTGACACAATATGACATTAAAATTCACTCCTGTTCATATCACGGTTGGTTTCAATTTTGACATGCAGGCCTTCTTGGACTAATTTCCTAAAGAAAAAGCGTTCCACGTCGGTTTCGATAATAGTACTTGTAAAGTTGATGCTCAGGGTATCGCCGAAACTTCCTACAGCGCAATTGGTTCTCAGGGAGAAAGGCTGCCCCATCAATACGTCAAAATAATCGACAAATTCACGCATTTCTTCCGGCACATCAATGACACCCAGATTCGTCAGGCCGGCGGTGGACTGTTTGTCCTGCACACGGATATAAAACTGTTTCACAACGATATCTTTGACAAAAAGCGGCACAATACGGATCAGCGGGCTCTGCTGGGTAGAGGCGTTGGTGGTAATGTCGGCATTTAGAAACTTGTCATTAATGTAAAAACGCATGTAGTTGTGGACATGGGTGATGATTTCCTCAAAGGTATAGTCCCCCATGCGCGGGTCCACAGAAGGGTAAACCATGGCAATAAAATTCCGCAATGTGTCTGATGGAAAAATATTGCGCAGATTCACGGGAAGCGCCAGTGCCACGGGATGTTCCCTGAAAACATGGTCCGCTTTCTGTTTTTCTAATAAAGCATACAGAAGTACCGCATTCAAATATTCCGTCAGGGTCACATGATAACTGCGGGCTTTCTGCAGGACTTCCTGTACAGACAGCAGGCCATGGATGATATTCAGTGTGTAAAAGGGCTCCCTGTGGCCGCGGATGCGGTAGGCTTTGCCCTGACTGCGGGGGCGTTTGACTCTGGAGGAAGCATATTTGATATAGGCATCCTCCATTTCCTCCGGCCGAGGCGGTTCGTTGATATCCAGAACGCCGCAGGTGTTGGAAATCTCATGCCCTTTCAGACGGAGATAAACGGCTGTGATGGTTTTCAGCAGTTTCAGGGCACCGCTGCCGTCGGAAAGAGAGTGAAAGACTTCCAGCGAAATACGGCATCTGTAATAGTAAATTCGGATTAAATATCTGTTGTTAGATTTAAACAACATTGGCATGCAGGGATTAATGATATCCGGCATCACAAAGGGACCGGGATGGTCATTGGGTTCCAGATACCGCCAGAAAATACCCTTATGAAGGGCAACTTTGAAGGCCGGAAATCTCGGCAATGTCAGATCCACAGCCCTCTGCAGTGTGTCAGGGTCTATTTCCTCCTTTAAAACAACCGACAGACGGAACACATTGGAGAAGTTCCGGCGCTGAAGGGTCGGGTAGACATTGGCGGATAAATCCAGTTTATACCATGTTTTATGCTGTTTTTTTTCGGAATGATTCTCATATTTATTGATTGTTTTCATAATTTTTATTATAATGTTACTCATCATCAATAGCAAGAGTAAATACGTATAGATGTACAGGAATTAAATGTTTCGCATATAGAGCGGGAAGGAGAAAGTGAATGGCGATAAGTGAAAAATCTAATCAGGGGCTGATGAAAGCCATTAAAAGAATGCATACCCTTGTGGAGAGTGATGACCTTGAGAGAGTCCGGGCGTCCCAGGAGAATATCAGCGCCCTGTTGAAGCATAGAGAGTTGAATTATGAGCCTTTTCAGGTGGGGGAGATTCCGTCGGAATGGGTCAGTGTGAAGCGCAGCCATATGCGGAAGTTTGTGATTTTCTATTGTCATGGCGGCGGTTACAATACAGGCAGTTTTCATTATGCCAGAAGCATTACCAACAAATTGTCGAGTACCACTTCCATGGATGTGCTGAGCTTTGACTATCGGCTGGCGCCGGAACATCCTTATCCCTCAGCCACGGAGGATGCCATGGCAGTGTGGGATTATCTGATGCATCTGGGTTATGGTGCCAGGGATGTCATTGTAGCCGGGGATTCTGCCGGAGGCAATCTGGCCCTGTCCCTTGTCCTGAAGCTGAAAGAGCAGAAACGAATTTTGCCAAGGGGACTGATTCTTTTTTCACCGTGGACAGACCTGACAGGCAGCGGCAAGTCTTATGAGACAAAGGTGGACGTGGACCCGATCCTAAACCGGGAATATCTGGACAATGCCATTGCGGCCTATGCTTCAGGACAGGATTTGAAGAATCCGTTGATTTCCCCGCTTTTCGGCAATTTCACAGGTTTCCCGCCAACTTATATCCAGGTGGGCAGCAACGAACTGCTTTTGTCAGATTCATTATTGCTCAAAAAAAATCTGGAAAAATACCATGTCCCAGTACGTCTTGAAGAGTACAAGGGAATGTGGCATGTTTTCCAGATGTCACCCTTTAAAACTGCTTATGATGCTATGGACCAGGTTGCGGAATTTATCTTCGATATCTGTCGTTAGTACCATCGGACAAGAGCTATCTCCTGTCCGATACAGGCGGTTTGGCAAAAGTGTATGCGCAAACAAATTCTGCGGCTAATCTTTGATAGTGTGAGCGTCGTCTAACAACTGGTTCTTCAGGTCGTACAGCTTGCGGGAAAGGTCCACATAGACTTCCTGGGGATTGATGAGTCGTTTGGATTCATCCCAGAGAGTGGCCTTTTCCTGTGTGCAGTAAGCCTGAATGTCCATAACAGACGGAGATTCATAGACACACTGACCGTTTTTGAATATCGGAACAAGCAGTTCACGAATCGTATAAGTGCCGGCTTCCAGTCGGGTACGCTTCCATGTGGCCAGCGGATCGAACAGAGTCAGCGGCTGATCTTCTGTGAAGACCTCATCTTCCAGGGTGATCAGATCGGCTTTGATCTTTCCGCTGGCTTTGTCATAGATACGAAGAATTTTCTTGTTGCCCGGATTTGTGACTTTCTCAACATTCTCGGAGACTTTGATCTTCGGTATCTCTGTGCCGTTTTCATCGATAATGCAGGCCAGTTTGTAAACACCGCCGAAGGATGGGCAGTCTTTGGAGGTGATCAGGTTTGTGCCGACACCCCATGAAGTGATCTTGGCCCCCTGATTCATCAGACTATTGATCAGGTATTCGTCCAGATCGCTGGATGCGGAGATGATAGCATCCGGGAATCCGGCTTCATCCAGCATGATACGGGCTTTTTTGGTGAGATAAGCCAGGTCACCGCTGTCAAGACGGATACCGAAGAGCTTGGAGTGGATACCCTTTTCACGCATTTCCCTAAAGACCTGGATGGCGTGTTTGACACCGGAGTTCAGTGTGTCATAGGTGTCCACCAGCAACAGGCAGTTGTCCGGGAAGAGTTCTGCATACGTCCGGAATGCTTCCAGTTCGGATGGAAAGCTCATGATCCAGCTGTGGGCATGGGTGCCTTTGACCGGAATATCAAACATCTGTCCGGCCAGGACGTTGCTGGTGCCGATGCATCCGGCGATCACGGCGGCTCTTGCACCGTAGATACCGGCATCCGGACCCTGGGCACGGCGAAGACCGAACTCCATGACTCCGCCGCCAGCTTCCTGAACGACACGGGCGGCCTTGGTGGCGATCAGGCTCTGGTGATTGATGATGTTCAGCAGAGCGGTCTCAACAAGCTGGGCTTCCATGATTGGCGCGATGACTTTGACCAGCGGTTCCTTCGGGAAAATGATTGTTCCTTCGGGAATGGCATAAATATCACCTGTAAACCGAAAGTTTTTCAGATAATCAAGGAAATCTTCCTGGAAAAAGCCGGTGCTTCTCAGATAGTCAATATCTTCCTGTTCAAAATTCAGGTCTTTGATGTAATCAATAGCCTGGTCAAGACCGCAGGCAATGGCATAGGCACCGCCGCACGGATTCTGGCGATAAAAAACATCAAAGACAACATGTTCTTTGGAGTGAGTTTTAAAGTAGCCCTGCATCATGGTCAATTCATATAAATCTGTCAATAAAGTCAAATTTCTGCTATTCGTATTCATATCTCTTCCTCTATTTATTCACATGCTGCATGCCAAACCGCTTTCCGGGATCAAAGAGAGTGCGGTGCAGCAGGATGCTTATTTATTCCAGTAACCTTCGTGAACTTTGGCAGCGGCAGGTGCCAGTTCAGGGAAAGGCCCTGTGACTTCAATGGCCTTCTGACCTTTGGCGAAGACGTCGCGGCAAGGCAGATCGAAGGTCGGGTTCTGAGGATCGGCACCTGTCAGGGAGAGCAGATCCTTCTCTGTCATAGCATACACAACATGGCCGATGTTGCCCCAGTAAATGGCACCGGAACACATGGCACAAGGCTCTGCCGTTGTGTAAAGTGTGCAGTCCCAGAGAAATTCTTTGCTGTAAGCGTGGGATGCACGTTCTACCAGCTGTGTCTCTGCATGACCGGTACATTTATGCTCTGTTATCTCATTATTCATCTGTTCCATAATAATATTCCCGTCTTTATCAACAAGGAGAGCCGCAAAAGGTGTATTGCCGGATTCTCTTGATTTGACGGATAATTCAATTGCGCGTTTTAAGTAAGCTTCATGTGACTGCATGAGGTACCTCCCGTATTTTATTAATTGAAACTAGTATACTGCAATTTCAGGGAAAACGCAAATTTTGTACTTTTTCCAGTCCATTTTTGGAAAAAGATGGCAGATAATTAAACGAATATAAATGGAAAAAGAAAGGATATTTGGTTATAACTGGAATATTATTGAATAATTGCGGAAATATTTATGAATTTTTTTGAAAATTCATTTGATTTTCCTTTGGAACCGTGCTATCATGGCGACATAATAGATTGCTGTTTGGAACAGGACCTTATGGATGTCAATACCGGACATTTTGTCAGTCGGATCCGAACAGCTGCCAGACAATCAGGAAAGGGCAGGGTGAATCTACAGGAAGAAACGGGTGAAGTAAATGAAAGGGTTAGAGGTGATAGGTTCCTATCTGGATGAATGGAACATCGTGACGATTACCGTCAGACTGATTCTGGCGGTCGTATGTGGAGGTGCCATCGGTCTGACCAGAAGTGTCAAGCGTCGGGGAGCGGGTTTCAAGACTCATGCTCTTGTCTGCCTTGGCTCGGCACTGGTCATGATGACGGGTCAGTATATCTATGTGGACTTCGGTGCCATATCAGATATTGCAAGACTGGCGGCTCAGGTTATCAGCGGTGTTGGTTTTCTTGGGGTTGGAACGATCATGGTCACAAGAGATAACCATGTCAAAGGATTAACAACTGCAGCAGGGTTGTGGACTTGTGCAGGCATCGGGCTTAGTATCGGCATCGGCTTTTATAGTGGTGCAGCGATCACGACGATCCTGGTACTGGTGATCTATCGGTTTATGGGAAGGGTCGATGAGATTGCCTATGAGCATTCAAGGGTTCTTGATATTTATATTGAATTTGAATCAAGACGTTCAATCGCGCCATTTATCAGTGTTCTGAAACAGAATAACTACAAGATCGTGCAGATGGAACTGAACAAATCCAAGAAGAATAAGGAAGAGCTTGTGAATGCGACACTGGTATTGGAAGTACCGGAGAAGACGAAACACGGGATTGTGATCGATCTTCTCAGGGAAATTCCGGGAATAGAATATGTAGAGGAGATTTAATTTTACTGAAGCCGGTTTGAATTGACAAGTTGGTCAAAGTTTTATCAATTTTTTGAAATTATCTTGAATTTTACACATTCTTTACAGGAAATTTACTAGTTTGATGTTTACAGAATGACAAACTCATGGTATCATTTTGTTAAAACATAATGCTTTTAACGATGCTATTTGTTAAAAGTGCACAATTTATTCTTTATATTCATCCGCGGGGGAGAACGCAGGTGGATATATCTCAAAAAGGAGGAGTTAAAGAATGAAAAGATCTAAAAAGCTTATGGGCCTGACAGCAGTCATTATGGGCGTTGTGATGGCAACAGCAGCCTGCGGCAGTTCAGGCGGCGCAGCTGAGACAAAGGCAGCTGATTCAGCAGCTTCAACGGAAGCAGCAACAGAAGCAGCCGGCGGCGATACTTCTGCAGCAGGTGATCTCAACAGCAAGACCGTTGATGAACTGACAGAAGCAGCCAAGGCAGAAGGTGAAGTCGTATCTGTTGGTATGCCTGATGAATGGGCAGACTGGGCATCCCTGTGGAAGACAATGTCTGATACATACGGCATTTCCCACAACGATACAGATATGAGTTCTTCTGAGGAACTTCAGATGTTTGCGACAGAAGGCGAAAAGGGAACCAAGGATATCGGTGATGTTGGTTACGGATTCGCAGGACAGGCTGTATCTGAAGATCTTGTTCAGGGTTACAAGACCTCCTATTGGGATAGTGTTCCTGATTGGGCAAAGGGCGAAGATGGTAAGTGGATGGTTGCTTACACAGGTGTAACAACATTCCTTGTTAACACAGATCAGGTTGATAAAGTGCCGACATCATGGCAGGATATCAAAGACGGCGACTACAAAGTTGCCCTTGGACCTCTGACAGGTGGTAATGCTCAGGCTGCTTTCATCGCTTCCGCATATGCATTCGGCGGCGATATGAACAATCTGGATCCTGCTTTCGAGTTCTGGACAGAACTGGCGAAGGAAGGCAGAATCAATACACTTGATATCACTCAGGCGAACTTCGAATCCGGTGAAATTTCTGTTGGTGTTGTATGGAGCTTCACAGGTATCCCTTACAGCAAGAATATCAGCCAGTACAAGATGCAGGCCGTTGTTCCTTCTGATGGATGCTTACAGAATGGTTACGCTTCCGTTATCAACAAATATGCACCTCATCCAAATGCAGCAGCTCTGACAAGAGAGACAATGTTTAGTGATGAAGGTCAGACATACCTTGCTCTGGCAGGTGCAATCCCTACAAGAGAAGACTTCACAATCGCAGACGAATACAAGGATCAGGTTATCTCCAAGGATGATATTGCCAATGCAGTTCTGATCAGCGATGCAGATGCTTATTCAGCAGCATGTGAAACAGCTAAGACACGTTGGGAAGAAGAGGTTGCGCCATTACTGGTACAGTAATGCAGAACAGATAATTTCAGTCGAAGATGACATATGGATATTCGGCTTGAACTGAATGAATTTCAGGGGGTGCAAAGCCTGCACCCCCGTTTTTCGATTCTATTTAAGTCTCGCGCGCGCCCGACTTGAATTGAATAACAGGGTCTGATGCACCCGATGAATCAGAAGAACAGCATCAGACAGGGGTTGAATTTAATGAAGAAAAAGACATACATTTATTTACTTGCCCTGGTTCCATTCCTGATTGTGGCTATGCTCTATGAAATTGTACCTTTGATCACAGTGATCGTGAAGAGTTTTCAGCCGGATGGTGGAACAGGTTTCACACTTGAGAATTATCAGTCTGTTTTCTCGAAGCTGCTTTACCAGAAGGCGATCATCAACAGTATCAAGATTTCTCTGACATCTGCTGTTGCCGGTATTATCATTGCTTTTCTGGGTGCCCGTGCGGCACATCAGCATCAGGGCAAACTGAATCATGTTTTTATGACAGTTCTGAATATGGTATCCAACTTTGCAGGTATTCCGCTGGCTTTCGCTTATATGATTCTTTTGGGCAATGCCGGACTAGTGGTCAATATCGGCAAGGAATTGGGCATCAATGCTTTATCCACATACAATCTGTACACGATGAACGGCATGAGCCTGATCTATATTTATTTCCAGATTCCGCTTTCCACACTTCTTCTGATCCCGGCCTTTGACGGTGTGCAGAAACAGTGGAAGGAGGCCTGTACACTGCTGGGAGGTACACCGGGAATCTTCTGGAGAAAAGTCGGTATCCCGGTACTGATGCCGAGTATCCTCGGTACGTTCAGCGTTTTGTTTGCTAATGCTCTGGCAGCATACGCAACGATTTACGCATTGATGATGGACAATATCGCACTTCTGCCAGTTCAGATTGCGGGATGCTTCACAGGTGAAGTCAAGATTCGTGCAGGTCTGGGCGGTGCCTTATCTGTTGTGATGATGGCGATCATGGTTATCATGATTCTGATCACCAACGGCCTGAGCAGAAGATTCCAGAAGGGAGGCAATAGAAAATGAAAAAGAAAAGCGCAGGATCTGTAGCGATTATGCTGCTTGTCATGATCTATCTGCTGATCCCTCTTGTAATTTCTATTATTTATTCTGTATTCCATAAGTGGACAGGGGTTATTCCTGAAGGATTTACCCTTCACAACTATGTGGACCTGTTTATGGACAGCAATTTCCTTGCGTCTGTTGGACGATCTATCGCAATGAGTATTATTCCGATTATTGTGACGATCGTGATCGTCCTTCTGGCATTATTTGTAACGGCGATTTATTTTCCGAAACTTGAGAAATATGTACAGATCATCTGTATGATCCCTTATACGATTCAGGGTGTTATCCTTTCAGTCAGTATCCTGTCTCTGTATGTCGGTTCCAGTTCGATTCTGAGCAACCGTCTGGTCATGCTGATGGGTGCGTATTGTATCGTGATTCTGCCATATATCTATCAGGGTATCCGAAACGGTATGCGTGCGGTGAATATGCCGACACTGATCGAGGCAGCGGAGATGCTTGGTGCATCCAAGATCTATGCATTTTTCAGAGTTGTCGTACCGAATATTCTTTCAGCGATTATTGTATCGTCACTTCTGGCAGTCGGCATTATCTTCGGTGATTATGTACTGATTCGAAATCTTGCCGGAACATCTGCGCCGAACATGCAGATTTTCCTGTATCAGACAATGAAGAGCGACAGTACAAAGGCCAGTGCCGTATTCGTTGTTATCATGTTTGTTACATTTGTGATCACAGCCATCGTTCTGTTTATGAAGAGCCGTGAAGCAAAGGGAAAAACACACAGAAAATAAAGGAGTGAGGAAACATGTCATATATTCGTTTTGAAAATATTGTCAAGAGTTTTGGCAGTAATACCGTATTAAAAGATATCAATCTTGAGGTTGAAAAGGGACAGCTGGTGACGCTGCTTGGCCCGTCCGGATGTGGTAAGAGTACATTGCTTCGATGTCTGTCCGGTCTTGAGACAGTGACATCCGGTAAGGTTTATCTGGATGACAAGGATATCACCGATGTTAATCCGAAGGACAGAGATATCGGTATGGTTTTCCAGCAGTACAGCTTATTCCCGAATATGGATGTCGCACAGAATGTGGCATTTGGTCTGAAGATGAAGAAAGTGCCGAATGCAGAGATTGATAAACGTGTCAAAGAGATGGTAGATATCGTGGGCTTATCGGATCATCTGCATCATTATCCATCAGAGCTGTCCGGCGGTCAGCAGCAGAGAGCAGCCCTTGCAAGAGCTATGGTGACGAACCCGAAGGTACTCCTTCTGGATGAACCGTTATCAGCCATTGATGCCCTTTTGAGGCATTCCCTGCAGGTTGAGATCAGACGTATTCAGCAGGAACTGAATATGACAGCTATCTTTGTTACCCATGACCAGGATGAAGCCATGGTTATGTCCGATGTGATCCATCTGATGTACAACGGCAAGATTGAACAGTCCGCTACACCGACAGAGATGTATACAGAACCTGTTTCCAAGTTTGCAGCAACATTCATCGGTCATTACAACATGGTGCCGGTTGATGCATTCAAGAAGATGACAGGCGTTGACGGTGAAGGTACAGACGTAGCATTCCGTCCGGAAGTCATTGATATCAGCACAAAACCTGTTGAGAGAGAAGGCTGCGCGACAATCAAGGGACATGTTGTTGTCAGTCTGCCTCATGGCAATGTTCTGCGTTATGCCGTTATGTGCGGTGACCATCAGATTGATGTGGATGTTCTGTTTAAGAAAGCAACTATCATTCCGAATGGTACAGATGTTTATCTGACATTGAAGCAGGATGACTGTATTTTCCTTTAGAATTGAATTTGAAATCCTTATTGCAAAGCACTCAAAACAGATTTTGGCATTGCAGCTATGAGAATACCAGACGGCTGCAGATGGAGGAGAAGAATGCAGCAATACAATTACATAGACAGCGCGTGGGAGAAGAAGAGCAGCGGGATAGACGGCCGATAGGGGCTGCCTGTTTCGCTGCGCTTTTTATGTTGGACTGTGGAGAATGTTTTCACGGCAGCCGTATTTATGTAAGTGTAAGCAATTTATCGCGCAGATAACTGCATTCAGTGCTGAAATATGGTAAAATGGAAAGCAGGAGATGATAAATATGACTAAAAATTTTGCGCACCGCGGTTTCAGCGGTAAGTACCCTGAGAATACACTTCTGGCTTTCAGCAAAGCCATTGAAGAAGGAGTGGACGGTATTGAGAATGATGTCCATCTGACCAAGGACGGCGTTCTGGTTGTCATGCATGATGAACTGGTAGATCGTACAACGAATGGCAAGGGCTATATCAAGGATAAGACTTATGAAGAGCTGGCCCAGTTGGATGCTTCTTATATTTTCAAGGAGTATGGACCACAGAAAGTGCCGACACTGAGAGAGTATCTGGAGCTGGTGAAGGATACGGATATTATCACGAATATTGAGTTGAAAACCGGTGTCTTTGAGTATACGGGTATTGAGCAGAAAGTCTATGACATGCTCAGAGAATTCGATATGGTGGACCGCATTATTATTTCTTCCTTCAATCATTATTCAGTCCTTCGTATGAAAGCCATTGACCCGGCTATCAAATGCGGTATGCTGGAGGAATCCTGGCTGATCAATGCGGGAGCTTACGTGGCTTCAACAGGTGTGGAATGCTTCCATCCGTTCTTCAAGAACATGACGCCGGAGAATGTGGCTGAGGTGAAATCTCACGGACTGGAGATCAATACATGGACAGTGAATGAAGAAGAAGATATCAGGGAGATGTTCAGAGTCGGTGTAGATTCCGTCATTGGCAACTATCCGGACCTTGTGAACAAGATCAGAAACAATGGCTGATAAAACAGCAATTCTGAGTGTTGGTATCGATGTAGGTACTTCCACTACCCAGGTGGTTTTCAGCAAACTGCAGATGGACAATGCGGGGGGATATTTTTCAGTTCCCAGAGTGGCTATTGTGGACAAAGAAGTGGTCTATAAGAGTGAAGTCTATATGACCCCTTTGAAGACAGATGTGCTGATCGATACGGATGCCCTTCGGGACATTGTGGCTGCCGAATTCCGTAAGGCCGGTTACAGGCCGGAGGATACGGACAGCGGTGCAGTGATTATCACCGGCGAGTCTGCAAGGAAGGAGAATTCCGATGCGGTGCTGAAAAGTCTGTCGGATTTTGCCGGAGATTTTGTTGTTTCGGCAGCAGGGCCGGATATGGAATCCCTGATTGCAGGAAAAGGCAGCGGAGCCTGGCAGTACAGTATGGACCATCATTGCCGGGTAGCCAATCTGGATATCGGCGGCGGCACCACCAACGTGGTTCTCTTCGAGGACGGAGAGACCCTGGCCAGAGGCTGTCTGGATATCGGTGGCCGGTTAATCTGTATGAACCCACAGGGCATCATTACGAAAGTCAGTCCGGCGGCAGCGGTGATGGCGCAGGCGACAGGCGTGTCCGTTTCTGTAGGAGACAGATGCGATGAGTTGAAATTGACGGCAGTGACGCGGCAGATGGCAGCGGCGCTGAATGCGTATCTGGGAGTTGGCACCAAAGATATTGATGCAATTTTAAGGCAAATTAAAACCCCGGGAAGCAGTGATTTTCCGGTGCCGGAGAAAGTACAGGCGGTATTCTTTTCCGGCGGTGTGGCGGATCTGATTTACCATGAGTCTGCGGATACATGGGCTTATGGTGATATCGGCGTTCTGCTGGGCAGAGCCATTCGGGAAAGTCGTTTATTTACGGATTTTCAAAAAATGGAGCCAGGAGAGACCATTCGTGCCACGGTTGTGGGTGCCGGGACATATACAACGACGATTTCAGGAAGTACCATTACTTATTCCGATGATATTTTTCCATTGAAAAATATTCCGGTGATCAAGCTGGATGAAGAATTGCAGGAAGCCTGCTTTGCCGGTGAGACAGAACCTGTTATCCGGCGGATCCAGTGGGTATTGGGACAGAATGATGAGGAACACTTTATTTTGGCGATGCCTGGCAAGAGAAACCCGGGATATATGGAAATGAAGCGGGCCGCAGCATCGATTCGGCAGATTATGGACAGGGTGCAGCCGCCGGGGGAACCGATTCTTCTGGTGATAGAGAGTGATATTGCCAAGGCCATGGGGCAGATGATCCGGCAGCAGCCGGATTTGAAGCGTCAGGTGGTGGCCATTGACAGTATTCATGTGGAAGACGGTGAATATGTGGATATGGGAAAGCCGATGATGAACGGCATGGTCATTCCTGTGGTAGTGAAAACATTAATTTTTGGATAAAAGAAAGAGGGTGATGGAGTGAAATTGGCAACAGTGCTTTCGGGGCAGGCATTTATTTTTCGTTCCCTGAAAGAGGTTCTGGCAAAGGCCAATGAGCTGAAATCCGGCGATGTGCTGGCCGGTGTAGCGGCATCCTCGGATTTGGAGAGAATTGCGGCGAAGGAAGTGCTCAGTCAGCTGCTTTTATCAGATTTGCGCAATCATCCGGTTGTTCCCTATGAAGAGGACGAAGTAACCAGGATTAATCAGGATGGAATTGATGAGACAGTTTATCAGCGCATCAAAAACTGGACGGTGGCTGAGCTGAGAGAATATATCCTCAGCCATGAGACTACGGAAGACGACATTCATCTGTTGAGCAAAGGTCTTACCAGTGAGATGGTGGCGGCGGTCTGCAAGCTGATGACCAATATGGATCTGGTGTATGGGGCCAGTAAAGTGCGTGTGCCGGCTCACTGCAATACCACTATCGGTCTTCGGGGTACATTGGCGACACGACTTCAGCCAAATCATTCCACGGACAATGTGGAGGGTATCACGGCATCATTATTTGAAGGCCTCAGTTACGGCTGCGGGGATGCACTGATTGGTCTGAATCCGGTCAATGATACGGTTTCCAGTCTTTCAGAGGTGCTGAAGCGTTTTGATGAAGTGAAGAACCGTTTTGAGATTCCGACACAGATCTGTGTGCTGGGACATATTACAACTCAGATTGAAGCCGTCAAAAACGGTGCTCCGGCGGATATGATCTTCCAGTCTATTGCCGGAAGTGAAAAAGGCAATAGAGCTTTTGGTTTTAGTGCTGAGACGGTGGAAGAAGCCATGGCACTTCTGAAGGAAAAAGGTACCGGAGAAGGGCCGGATGTAATGTATTTTGAGACAGGACAGGGCTCAGAATTGTCATCGGATGCCCATTATGGCGCCGATCAGGTAACGATGGAGGCCAGATGCTATGGCTTTGCCAGAGCGTATCATCCCTTTATGGTTAATACTGTCGTTGGTTTTATCGGGCCGGAATATCTTTATGACAGCCGTCAGGTGATCCGTGCCGGACTGGAAGACCATTTTATGGGAAAACTGACAGGTATTCCGATGGGATGTGACTGCTGTTACACCAATCATATGCAGGCTGATCAGAATGATATTGAGAATTTGTCCATGTTGCTGGCATCGGCCGGGGTTAATTATATTCTCGGTGTGCCTACCAGCGATGATGTCATGCTGAATTATCAGACGAATGCCTACCACGATGTGTCTACTATTCGTGAGATTCTAGGGCTTCGTCCGATTAAAGAATTTGACCAGTGGCTGGAAAAGATGGGTATTAGTGAAAATGGCAAGCTGACAAAATATGCCGGCGACCCGACTTTATTTACAAAGAGGGGAGGCGGTATCTGATGAATATAGATGAAGCGTTGATTGAACGGATTATCCGTGAAGTTGTTTCACAGGTTGTGGCTGAGAAAGCGGCCGGGGGCGGACAGAATCGCTCTGCTTCAGGAAATAATCAGAACAGCATGCAATCAGTGAATTTGGGACAGATTGAACAGCTGGTGAAAAATGTTGCTTCCGGTGATAGACAAACATCATCTGGTGGACAAACATCGAATGCCGGTGGATATCATCCAGAAGAGCCAGTTCATGATGTGGATATCGAGGAAGATATTACTTCCCGTGAAGTGAAGAAACGTCCACTGATCGATCAGCCTCAGGACCCGGAGGCGTTGGAAAGGATGATGCGTCTGACAACAGCCCGCATCGGTGTTGGCTGTGCTGGACCAAGGCTGAAGACCCAGACGTTGCTGACTCTCAGGGCAGATCATGCCAGAGCAAGGGATGCGGTTATGCTGGATGTGCATCAGGATGTTATTGACAATCTGAAACTTTTCAGTGTCCAGACCCGCTGTCAGGACAAGAATGAATTCCTGACCCGGCCGGATCTGGGACGAAGACTCAGTGAAGATGGGGTTCAGAAAGTCAAAGACCAGTGTATCGAAGGACCGGATGTGCAGCTGATTGTGGCAGATGGCCTAAGTTCCACCGCTATTAATGCCAACATTGAAAATGTGCTGCCGGTGCTAATGGATGGTCTTTCTGCTGCAGGATTGAGAGTTGGAACACCATTTTTTGTCCGTTATGGTCGTGTGGCTGTGGAGGATGAGATTGCAGAGCTTGTGGGGGCAAAGGTAGTCTGCATTTTCGTGGGTGAGCGTCCGGGACTTGGAACGGCGGAGAGTATGAGTGCGTATCTGGCCTACAATGCGAAGATCGGTATGCCGGAGGCACGCAGAACCGTTGTTTCCAATATCCATAAAGACGGTATCACGGCTGTAGAGGCCGGTGCTTATCTGACGGATCTTATTCAGAAGATTCTGGATAAGAAGGCCAGCGGCGTTGAGTTACAGAATTAGGCAGGGGGAATACATATGAAAAATGATCCGATCAGGACAAAGGTGCTGAGTATCAGGCTGATTCCCAATGCTGACAGATTTCTGCTGAAGGCGATGCAGGTGCAGGAAGGGCATAGAAGTCTTGGCCTGATCACAACGGACTGTGATGATGTTTCCTATGCGGCTCTTGATGAAGCGACCAAGAAGGCAGACGTGTCGGTGGCCTATGCAAGGAGCATGTACGCCGGTTCATCCAATGCCAGTACGGCTCTTGCCGGTGAGTTTATCGGTATTCTGTCCGGTGAGAATCCGGAGGATGTGAAAAGCGGGCTGGCGGCAGCCGTCAGTTACATAGAAAATGATGCCTGTTTTTACAGTGCCAATAATGATGACAGTATTGTTTATTTTGCCCAGTGCATATCAAGGACCGGCAGTTATCTGTCGGAGATGGCCGGTGTGCCGGAAGGAACGGCAATGGCTTATCTGATCGCACCGCCGTTGGAAGCGGTGACGGGACTGGATGCGGCATTGAAAGCGGCAGATGTGGAAATGAACCTGTTCTATGGGCCACCTACAGAGACCAACTTTGCCGGAGGGCTGCTGACAGGTGATCAGGCAGCGTGTCGGGCGGCCTGTGAAGCATTTCGTGAAACCATATGCAGGATTGCAGAGCATCCTGTTGAAAACATAGATTAAGAGACTTTTGGAAAAGAAGGTGAAACAGAGTGGATTTTGATAAGGACCTCCAATCGATTCAGGAAGTGAGATGGCTTGTTGCGAAGGCAGTTGTAGCTCAGAAAGAGCTGGCAAAGATGTCACAGCAGCAGGTGGATGGGATTGCAAAAGCGATTGCTGATGCCTGTGCGGCTCAGTCGGAGCGTCTGGCGAAGATGGCCGTGGAGGAAACCGGATTTGGTATATGGCAGGATAAGGTATTGAAAAATCTGCTTGGTTCGGCGATTACATGGGATAGTGTCAAGGACATGAAAACTGTGGGTATCATCAAAGATGACAGGCAGAATGGGCTGATGGAAGTCGGCGTACCGATGGGAGTTGTGGCAGCATTGATCCCATCCACGAATCCGACATCCACAACGATGTACAAGTCGATTATTTCAATCAAAGCGGGCAATGCCATTGTCATCAGTCCGCATCCGAATGCCAAGAATTGTATTATTGAGACTGCAAAGGTCATTTGTGAAGCAGCCAGAAAAGCCGGTGCGCCGGAGGGTATTGTGCAGTGCATCACATTGCCGACCATGGAAGCCACAGATGCACTCCTGAAGAACAGAAATATTGGTATTATTCTGGCAACAGGCGGCGAAGCCATGGTGCGTGCAGCTTACAGTTCAGGTAATCCGGCCCTTGGCGTTGGCCCGGGCAACGGTCCTGCTTTTATTGAAAAGTCAGCGAATATCCCTGTGGCTGTCAAGCGTATTATGGACAGCAAGACATTTGATAATGGTACGATCTGTGCATCAGAGCAGAGTATTATTACGGAGCGCTGCATTGAGCAGAAGGTGGTGGATGAAGTCAGCCGTCAGGGCGGTTACTTTATGACACCGGAAGAATCTGAGAAATTGTCTAAATTTATCCTCAGAGCTAATGGCACCATGAATCCGAAGATTGTCGGAAAGAGTGCGCAGACACTGGCAGATATGGCGGGCATCCGTATTCCTGCCGGTACAAGAGTACTGGTTTCAAGACAGAGAACCGTGGGTAAGGACAATCCTTATTCCAGAGAAAAACTTTGTCCGATTCTGGCGTTTTATGTGGAGGACGGATGGGAAGAAGCCTGCCGTCGTTCCATTGAAATTTTAAATAACGAAGGTGCCGGTCATACAATGACCATTCACAGTGAAGATGCAGATGTTATCCGTGAATTTGCCCTTCAGAAACCGGTGTCCAGACTGCTTGTGAATACACCGGGAGCTCTTGGCGGTGTCGGTGCAACAACCGGTCTTCAGCCGGCATTAACGCTGGGCTGCGGTTCTGTCGGCGGCAGTGCCACCTCAGATAATGTCAGCCCGCTGAATCTGATCAACAGACGCCGGGTGGCATGGGGACTTTGTGAACTGGAAGATCTGAGAAAACAGCAGGAGCAGATGACAGGCGTATCTGCTGCACCACAGAGTACTTTTGGTTCAGGCAGTCATGCAGGAGGCAGCTGTGGACAGAGTTCTGTATTTGGCAGTGGTTCTAATGCCGGAGCAGCCTGCGGTAATTCCAATAATGGAGCGGCTTGCGGCAGTCCGGAGATTACGGAAGACGATATTGCCAGAATTACAAAGGCAGTACTTCAGAAACTGGGCGCATTAAATTAAAACGGCACCAAAGGTGCGAATCATGATATAATGAGCGTTAGTGAGCGGGAGCAAGCAATGCTTGCTCATCGCGAACGGCGAATGGCGATCATGATAGCTGCGTACGCAGCGTCAAGCACCAAAGGTGCGAATCATGATATAATGAAAACAATTAAATTCGGGATTTTCCCGCAGAATTACGGAGGTAAATATTATGGCAGACAGATTATTAGCATTAGGTATGATTGAAACAAAAGGTCTTGTAGGTTCTATTGAAGCAGCAGATGCAATGGTTAAAGCAGCGAATGTCAACTTAATCGGCAAGGTACATGTTGGCGGCGGTCTTGTAACTGTTATGGTAAGAGGCGATGTAGGTGCTGTTAAGGCAGCAACAGATGCAGGTGCAGCAGCAGCTTCCCGTGTCGGTGAACTTGTTTCTGTACATGTCATCCCAAGACCACACGAAGAGATCGAATACATTCTGCCGACACTGACAACTTCTGACAGATAGGACAGGCTTTTGGCCTGACAGCAGGTGAGCATAGATGGAGATTTTAACAGATATTGCGCTGCGGGCCCACTGGTTCCGCAGCCATGAGAAAGCGTACCATGTATCAAAGGATACGATGCTGACGCCTGCAGCGAGAGATTTTATCAGAGAACACGGAATCACGCTTATATATGAAGATTCAGCGTTGGAAGGACAGCCGGAAGTTGAAGTTTCCTCTGTACCGGAATCAGTTAAGGCAGTGAATCAGCTGCCGGATGCGGCGGAATCTGTTGGTGAACCGTATAAGGCCATGCCCATGGCGGCTGTTCCGCAGGGAGCCGACCACAAACCGCAGTATGTCAATGGAGAGACAGGAGAAGTTCTCAGCGTGAAGCCTGAGAATATGACCCATCTTCATGGCAATGTTCTTGTACCGAAGACCCATCCGCAAATTGCTTTTCGCGGGATGCTGGACAGCCTGGAAGCGAAGATTATGTCTTTGCAGGTGGTGGCTTCTGAGAATGGATTGCATCGACTGACAGATGCACTGGATGAAGTGCTGGCATATGTACGCCAGATTCTCAGCGCAGAAGTTTTGGACAAGGAACTCGGAGAGATCCATCTGCTTGGTTTGGACAGTGCGGGACTGCGTTATGAGTCCCATCATATCAAGGAGATTTATGGTATTCCGCATCCGATGCCGGAATACAGAATGGGTCGGATATGTATCGGCCTGAATGAGCTTAGAACTTTTGTCAGAGAGACAGAATTGGCGGCGGCCAGAGCTTTCCAGTCCGGGGATACATGTACACGGCCGGATATTGTGGAAGCCATGAATCGGCTCAGCAGTGTCATTTATATTCTGTTCTGCAGGCAGCTGACGGGCAGGTGGCCCGGTCAGCAGGAGCCGTCAGAGATGAAAGATCTTCCGGGATTTCTTGTGGAAGCATCCGGGCGCCATGTGCATCTGACGCAGCAGGCGATTGATGTGCTTTTCGGGGAGAATCTGCATGAGAAGAGTCCCCTCAGCCAGCCGGGACAGTATGCATCCGAAGAACGTGTCCGTCTGGTGACAGCCAAGGGTGAGATTGACAACGTGGTTGTTCTGGGACCGCCGAGAGGTGCTGTTCAGGTGGAGATGTCTCTGACAGATGCCAGAATCCTCGGTATCACGATACCTGTGAATCTTTCCGGTGATCTAAAGGGGGCCGCAGACGTGATACTTGTGGGACCGAAGGGTATTTACAATGCTGTGGGTTCCGTCATTGCATCCAAGGCACATATTCATATGACACCGGAGGATGCCAGATTATACGGTGTTGAAGATGGGGACAGTGTGGCTGTACGATTGGAGACAGAGCGTCCGGTGACGATTGATGATGTGATTATCCGTGTCAGTGAGAAATTCTCGTTGGCGATGCATATGGATTATGATGAAGCCAATGCCTGCTCCTACAAGAAGGGTGACATGGGCTATATTATCAAGAAGAATTAGGAAAATTCAGAGGCGTTGTTTCAGGAGAATGTCTTTGGATATCTATAGATGAAACACCCGCTTTAGGGGAGGTTTTTGAGAAAATGGATGAAAAGTTAATGAAGCAGATTGTGGAGGCTGTCATGCAGGAATTGATGGCACAGCGGTCGAATGCTTCGGCATGCACGGAAGGGCTGGACAAGCTTCTGGTGATTGGTGATCTGCAGGCAGTGCCTGCGGATATGGCTGAGAAGTACCAGATTTTCCTGATTGACGACTATATTCAGAACAAGAATATTCATCGTTATCAGAAGATCCTGATCACCAGCCTGACATTGGTGCAGATGTCCGATATTGCTCAGGGGAGAGACGGTTCGCCGGAGGCTTGTGCAGTGATCCGTGGACTTCTGAATGGTTTAGATGTGTGCATGGCAGAAGCGGCTTTTCCACATAGGAAATATGCAGGAAAGAGTAGTAGCCGTCTGTATGAAGTCATTGAGAATAATGCGCGGATGTTGCAGTCCTTTGGCATTAAGCTGTTGAAAGAATGCAAAGTTGGAGTATCTCCAATACCGGCGAAGCCTCCGAAGTATCAGGCACCGCCGATCGAAGTACCAAAGGGCACCGGCCATACGACAACAGATCGTCTGATTACAGAGGATGTTGCCCGTTCTTTAATTGACGGCGGGAATACGGCAATCTGTCTGGCAGCCAATGCCATCGTTACACCGTCTGCCTGGGATTTGTTTAAGCAGAAAGGTATTGAAGTTATTAGAAAGTAGTCTGAACAGGATTGTTTTAGAAGTATTGATTTTTAGACAGGGTGCAGCCTGAGCAGCTGCACCGTTTGAAAAGGGGAGCACGGAATGCTGATATGTAAAGTTGTCGGTCATGTATGGGCGACGAAGAAGGAAGAGGGCTTAGAGGGCCTGAAACTGATGGTCGTACAGGAAATCGACGGTACCGGAAGAAAGAAAGGCAATACTTTTGTGGCTGCAGATGTAGTCGGTGCCGGTATCGGAGAACAGGTGCTGACTGTCAGCGGCAGTACGGCACGAAAGGCTTTTGGAAGAGATACAGTGCCGGTGGATGCTGCGATTGTGGCCATTATCGATACTGTTGAAGTGAATCGGGAAGCTGCCAGGGGCAGTGAATAGAGGTGCATGCATAAGTGGATCTGATAAAACAAATATTTGACAGCGGCGTTGTGGGATGCGGCGGTGCAGGTTTTCCAACCCATGTGAAACTGAAGGCATCACCGGAAATCCTGATTATCAATGGAGCGGAATGTGAACCGCTACTGAGAACAGACCGATATCTGATGATTCATGAGGCTGAGAAGCTGGTGTCAGGAGTGGACCTGATCTGTCGTGAATTGTCGATACCTGAAGGCAGGATTGCCTTGAAAAAGACATATACCAAAGAAATCGAAGCACTGACAGCAGCTATTGAGAAGCTGCATTCGAAGGTGCAGCTGCATTTGATGGATAGTTTTTATCCGGCGGGTGATGAGCAGGTGGTTGTTTATGAAGTAACTGGCAAGGTGGTTCCTCCTGCAGGAATTCCGCTGGATGTGGGTGCTATTGTTGATAACGTGGCAACTATTATTGCCGTAGCTGATGCAGTGAGTGGTATACCTTTTACGGAGAAATATCTTACTGTGACAGGAGAAGTCAGGGAGCCGTCGGTTCTGAAAGTGCCGGTGGGAACTTCCTTTGCCCAGTGTATTGAGATGGCAGGCGGAACGACATCGGACAAAGTGATGGTTGTTTCCGGCGGTCCGATGATGGGGGCACCGATGTCCTGGGAAGCAGCCATGAATGCGTCTGTGACAAAGACAACTTCCGGCATTCTGGTTCTTCCGGAGGATGGCGCTATTGACCGACGCAGGAAAACACAGCTGAATCATATGCTGAACCGGGCGAAAGCTGCCTGCATTCAGTGCACATTCTGTACGCAGCTCTGTCCGAGACATATGTTGGGACATCCGCTGCAGCCGCACCGCATTATGCGGAAAATGGCTATGAACATGCCGCATCAGGATAATAATGAGACGACAAAAGACCACTGGATTTTGCCGGAACTTCTGGAGGACAAGGATATCCGGCAGGCAGCCATCTGCAGTGAGTGTGGTGTCTGTGAAGTTTATGCCTGTCCGATGGGGCTTCAGCCGAGAGTGGTCAACAGTCTGATCAAAGGTGAGCTGGCGCAGGCAGGGATCCGCTACAGCAGAGAGGGCGATACCTGGGAGGCAGATGCTAACCGGCCATACCGTAAGGTGCCGACGAAGCGGATTGCGGCCAGAGCCGGTGTTGGTGATTATTATCATATTGATGGACATACATATAAGGAAGGAACGGCTTCAAAAGTTGTACTTCCGTTGAAGATGAACATCGGTGTACCGGCTGAACCTGTGATTTCAGATGGTGCACATGTTGAAAAAGGGCAGCTCATTGCAGCCTGTCCGGAGGGCAAATTAGGTGCAAATCTCCATGCCAGTATTTCAGGAACTGCGCATTTAACGGGAAATGCCATTACAATAACAGAGGTGTAGGCAGATGTTAGAAACAATAGGATTTTTGGAATTGAATAGTATCGCTAAAGGCGTAGAAGCTGCCGACCTCATTTTGAAAACAGCTGAGGTAGATTTGATTTTTGCCAAAGCCGGATGCCCGGGTAAATACTACATTCTTTTTACCGGGGAAGTGGCAGCAGTCAAAGCATCACTGGATGCAGGTGCGGCTATCGGCGGTAATCATACTGTAGACAGCTGTGTCATTCCGAGGGTACATCCCCAGGTCATCAAAGCCATTAATCTGGCAGCAGAACCGGGAACGCCGGGAGCTATCGGCGTTATGGAATTTTTCAGCGTGACAGCTTCTGTTTATGCGGCAGATGCGGCAGTCAAAGCAGCTGATGTGGACTTAATCGATGTCCGGTTGGGAACAGGTATCGGCGGGAAATCCTTCGTCGTACTGACGGGAGAAGTCGCGGCAGTTCGAGAAGCCATCGAATGCGGTATTCATACGGAGAACGCAGAAGGAATGGAAGTATCACACGTGGTGATTCCAAACCCACGCAAAGAAATTTTCGATTCGCTTTTATAGGGGACCATGGCCGCTCAGGAGGCTGAGAACACAGCTTATGGCATCATATACTTTTTGTACATCACTGCACAAGGACGTTCCGATGAGCCCCGAACAAAATCGTGTTCAGCAAAGACTTCCACGATTTGGGTCTCATCTCCACAGTGCAGAATATGTACAGAAAGTATATGTGCCATAAGCCGTGTATCCAGGTGTATTGAGCGGCGAATACACTCTTATAAAAGAGAATCTGTTGGTAGAATGAGTTGTGGTCTGCGGATAGCAGTTTTGGATGTTACAATTTGTAATACATACGAGATTTATTGCTCACAACGTCCGAAAGAGGTATAAAATGGAACAGGAAAAACAAAGAATTATTCAGGAGTTTGTGCCTGGTAAACAGGTGACTTTGGCGCATGTGATTGCGAATCCTGACAGCAGTTTATATAAGAAGCTGGGTGTTATCGGTGATTATACCGGAGCGCTTGGCATTATGACGATCACACCCAGTGAAGGTGCGATTATCGGTGCCGATGTGGCGATGAAGGCTGCCAATGTGGAGGTTGTATTTGTGGACCGTTTCAACGGTTCTCTGATTATCAACGGAACGGTGGCTGATGTGGAGGCAGCGGTGAAAGATGTATTAAATGTTCTTGAGAATACACTGCATTTTGCGCCGACAGTGATTACGAAGTCGTAAATCAGGTGAGGATATGAAGAAAATTATTTTAATCGGCAATGTGGCCTGCGGCAAAACGACGATTTGCCAGTATCTGAACCACATGGAAATCAAATACAAAAAGACACAGGCGCTGGAGGTCTATAACACGACCATTGATACGCCGGGGGAATATCTTGAGAATCGCGGTTATCTGCGGTCGCTGATGGTAACAGCTACAGAGACAGATCAAGTTGTTTTTGTGCAGGACGCCAGCAGAGATCAGTTCTTTTTCTCACCGGGACAATCCAGCGCTTTTACATTGCCTGTAGCCGGGGTTGTGACAAAAATCGACATCGCGACACCAAAACAAATTGCGGATGCAGTTGAATTGCTTCAGTTGGCCGGAGCGGATCCGATTTTCAAAGTCAGCCCGATGACGGGTGAAGGTATGGAAGAACTGGTGGCTTTTCTGGAGGAGAAAGAGGCTGTAGCGGAAGCATGATAAAAAAGAAAATCATGCATTAAATGGAAAATAATGTAAAAAAGAAAAAATATATTACAAAACCGATGTATAACAGAACACTTCTGTATAGCATTGTAAACGTAACTGTCGAAATTTGTTATGATGAATGCAGAGGTGATTCGAATGAAGAATGAGAATGAACGATTTGTAGAAATGGGAAAAAGAATCAAGGCGAGAAGGGTAAGCCTGGGAATGAAACAGATGGAGTTGGCGGAACGGATAGATATATCCAACAATCATATTTCATCCATCGAGAGAGGAATTGAACGTCCCGGTCTTGAATCTTTTATCAGGATATGTGATGTATTGGATGTGACACCGGATTATTTATTGCTTGGTTCAATGAAAGCCAATGATATACCAAAGAACATTACAGATAATCTGAAGTTGTGTACAGATGAAGAAGTTCGTTTTGTGGAAGCGATGACGCAGTATATGATTGAGCAGCATAAAAAATAAGTAAGCCATGAACATTTTAGTGGCGTAATGTAGAAATAATTGAACAACACAGATGAAAAGACTGCTACTTTATTGAAAAACAGGATTCATTTATATATGTATCATGAGAATTTGATAAAGTAGCAGTCTTTTGTGTTTTTAAATGCTGGAAGTGGAATTTGTAAAGGAAGTAATAATGCGCCTTTGCCAATTATTTCTATTGTTTCGTGTCGGCGTGGAGAGTATAATAGAGTTATAGGATTCCTCTTGCAAGTTTATGTGGGAGGAAATAGATGAGAAAAAGACTACAAGACTTAACGATTAAAGATGCCTTTATGTTTGCGGCAGTGATGTCGGATGCAGAGCAGTGCCGCCACCTGCTAGAATTGGTACTGGAAATGAAAATTCTGGAAGTAAATGTTGTGGCTGAGAAGACCATCAGTTATCATCCGGAGTATCATGGTGTGAGATTAGATGTCATGGCAGAAGAAGCTGGAACAAAACGCCGATTTAATGTTGAGATGCAGGTGAAGACAGAAACCGCATTAGCTAAACGAAGCAGATATTATCATGCGCAGATGGATATGGATGCATTACTTACGGGAGAGACGTATGACCAATTGCCAGATACATATGTCATCTTTATATGTGATTTTGTACCATTTGATAGTCGTTTGTATCGGTACAATATCCGCAATGTAGTTCGTGAGACAAATGAATTATTGAAGGATGGTAATCAGACAATTATCTTGAGTACACAAGGAACGAATCCATCGGAAGTACCGGTGGAATTGGTGAATTTTCTGAAATATGTTGGTCAGGATACGGATGAAGCGGAAACGAACGATGATTATGTAAGATTATTGCAGGAACAGATAAAACGCATAAAACAAAACCGTGACTGGGAGGGAAAGTATATGCTGTTAGAAGAGATGATGCGCGATGAGCGAGAAGAAGGCAGACAGGAAGGCAGACAGGAAGGTCAGGAGCGAATGAGCCAGTTGATTTTGTTGTTGTTAAAACAAAATAGAAATGAAGATATCGCAAAAGCAGCTGCTGACAGAGATTATCAGGAGCAGCTATTCAAGGAGTTTAACTTGTAAAGGGATACTGTGCGAGTATCTGATGGATGAAGAAGAATTACTTGAGGACATAAGATAAAATATAGAATGAGAGTGAAATAAAATGTATAAAAAAGTAGTAAACAGTTTACTTGAAGTATGAGGCAAGAGGAATCCTGTTTACGAAAGATAAAAGCACTATAATTAAGGCGGAGAAGGATATAATGCAAATTAACTAAGGAGGCGATGCTGATGAAGACTTTCAAAATTATTCGAATGGTACTGACAGTTGTGGATGTGGTGTGTTTATTGGCCGTGTTGTTTGTTCCGGCTCTTGAGGCAGCGAAGCATAACTTCTTTGCCTGGCTGATTCTGGGACTTCTGACGTTGTATGTTCTCTTTATGTGGCTTGTGTTAGGCAGAAGAAACACCAACGGTTATGATGCAGAGAGTGACCGTGAGGCGGATATTTCGAAGGAATTACTTTCTCAGAGGAATAAGTGGTATATGTAGAGTGTAGATGATGAATAATAAAAACACCCCGACGTATGATAAATGTGAGAAGGATCATACATCGGGGTGTTCTTAAATAATAAGGTAGGAATTTACTAAGCAAAATATGCTTTGTTAATGAAGTATTTTGTTTTACAGATGGAATCTTGTTCCTGTTTTGCCCTGGATACCGTCTTTGGATTTCTCCAGAAGTGTGATCAGAGCTGTACGGCCTTCCTTGGAGGAAGCGAAGTCAACGGCTGCCTGTACTTTTGGAAGCATGGAGCCAGGTGCGAAGTGACCTTCTTCCATGTATTTCTTTGCTTCTTCAACTGTCAGATCTTCAAGCCACTGTTCGTTTGGTTTGCCGAAGTTGATGGCAACCTTTTCAACAGCTGTGAGAATGATGAGGAAGTCTGCATCCAGTTCCTGAGCCAGAAGACAGCTTGCGAAGTCTTTGTCGATAACTGCGCTGGCGCCCTTTAAGTGGTTGCCCTGACGGGTAACAGGAATACCGCCGCCGCCGCAGGCGATAACCAGGTCTCCGGATTCAACCATTGTACGGATAGTACCGATTTCAATGATTTCTGCAGGTTTTGGAGAAGCAACAACACGGCGATAGCCTCTGCCGGCATCTTCTTTCATGATGTAGCCGTATTTTTCTTCCATCATCTTCGCCTGTTCTTCGTTGAAGAACTTGCCGATCGGTTTGGATGGATTGTTGAAAGCTGGATCATCTTCATTGACACGAACCTGTGTGATCATGGTTGCAACAGGGATATCTGTGATACCGCGGTTGAACAGCTCTTCACGCAGGGCGTTCTGAAGGTCGTATCCGATGTAAGCCTGGCTCATGGCAACACAGACAGATAATGGTGTGTTTGGCTGCTGTGCATCTTCATGTGTCAGTGCGATCATCGCATTGTTGATCATACCAACCTGTGGGCCATTGCCGTGTGTAACAACAACTTCACAGCCTTCTTCGATTAAATCTACAATAGCTTTGGAAGTTACTTTTACAGCTGCCATCTGCTCCGGCAGTGTATTCCCCAGTGCATTGCCGCCAAGTGCGATAACGATTCTTTTCTTCTTATTCATTCTAAATATTTCCCCCAAAATAAACAAAATAACGGTTTTTGCGATTTATATAAGGCGGAGGTGAATCCCCGCCTTATATGTTAAGTTGTTAAGTTAAATTTAATCTTATTTGAAGATTCTAGGCATAGATCTTTCTTCGAGTTTCTTCAGGATTTCCTGTGGATTTTCGAATTTAGCAAGGAAGATCATAGCTGCGATGATGTATGGCTTGTAGCTTGCTTCTTTGTAAAGAGGATCTCTGTAACGATCGAATACGGAAGCATCAACTTCGCCTTCTTCACAGCTTACGCCTGTGATGTCAGCTGGCAGGCAGTGCAGGTAAAGTGCTTTGCCGTTCTTTGTTGTAGCCATAAGTTCTTCTGTACAAGCCCAGTCTTTGTGTTCTGCGTTCTGAGCAAGGAGTTCTTTTTCAAGAGCTTTGATACCTTCTGTATCGCCGTTGCCGTAGAGTTCTGTACGTTTTTCCATAGCAGCGAAAGGAGCCCAGCTCTTTGGATATACGATATCAGCATCTTTGAATGCTTCTGCCATGTTGTTTGTCTTTGTGAAGGAACCGCCGGATTTCTTAGCGTTTTCAGCTGCAACAGCTTCAACTTCTGGGAATACTTCATAGCCTTCCGGATGAGCAAGTACAACGTCCATACCGAAACGAGTCATCAGACCGATGATACCCTGAGGAACGGAGAGAGGTTTGCCATAAGATGGAGAGTAAGCCCAGGACATAGCGATCTTTTTGCCTTTAAGGTTTTCAACACCGCCAAATTCATGGATGATGTGAAGCATATCAGCCATAGCCTGTGTAGGATGGTCGATATCGCACTGAAGGTTAACCAGAGTAGGTTTCTGCTCAAGGATACCGTCTTTGTTGCCCTGTGTTACAGCGTCAACAACTTCATGCATGTATTTGTTGCCTTTGCCGATGTACATATCATCACGGATACCGATAACGTCAGCCATGAAGGAGATCATGTTAGCTGTTTCACGAACTGTTTCGCCATGAGCAACCTGAGATTTGCCTTCATCCAGATCCTGAACTTCAAGACCAAGAAGATTACATGCGGAAGCAAAGGAGAAACGTGTACGTGTAGAGTTATCACGGAATAAAGAAATACCAAGACCACTTTCGAATACCTTTGTGGAGATGTTGTTCTCTCTCATGTAACGAAGCGCATCAGCAACTGTGAAAACAGCTTCAAGTTCGTCGTCTGATTTTTCCCATGTCAGGAAGAAGTCACCGTTGTACATTTCTTTGAAGTTAAGTGCGTTTAATTTGTCGATATAAGCCTGTAATTTAGCATCCATTATAATAATCCTCCGTTTGATTAAGTGCCGTGCACCGGTTAAAAATTGTCCGATGCACGGAAGTTTTATTGGTTTATAATACGTTAACTTTTATAGTATAGTCTTTTTTGAAATTATTCGCAATAGGACATTGGCAGAGCAGCGTAAACAGCAGCACATGTAACCAGATCCTGTTTCCATGTCATTTCGTTAGGAGCGTGAGCCTGAGCTTCTGCACCTGGTCCAAAACCGATACATGGGATACCGTTTCTACCCATGATAGAAACACCGTTTGTGGAGAATGTCCACTTATCTGTCAGTGGGCGAGCCTGACGCATTTCAAGTGTGTCAGCAGCACCGATTCTCTTATCACCGTAAAGACCATGGTAAGCAGCTTCCAGTGCTTTTGTAACCTTGTGATCCTTTGGAATCGCCCATGTTGGGAAGTAGCATTCGATTTCGTATACACAGCCTGTGTAGGATGGACGGTCATAGTTGTACATGGAAACAACAACGTCATCACCGTATTTCTTTACGCTAGGCAGGTTGCGGATTTCTTCCAGACAGCTTTCCCATGTTTCGCCGAATGTCATACGACGGTCAAGAGATACTGCACAGGAGTCAGCAACTGCACAACGGCTTGGGGATGTGTAGAAGATCTGAGATGTTGTAACTGTACCGCGGCCAAGGAAGCGAGCTTCTTCCCAGTCAGGGTTGTATTTAGGATTCAGCATCTTAACAAGACCTTTGATCTCTGTTTCGTCTGCATCATCATTTTCATTCAGTGCACGAACATCCTGAAGGATATCAGCCATCTTGTAGATTGCGTTGTCACCACGTTCTGGAGCAGAACCATGGCAGGAAACACCCTTAACATCGATACGGATTTCCATACGTCCGCGCTGACCTCTGTAGATACCGCCGTCTGTAGGCTCTGTAGATACTACGAATTCAGGACGAACTTTGTCTTCGTTGATGATGTACTGCCAGCAAAGGCCATCACAGTCTTCTTCCTGAACAGAACCAACAACCATGATCTTGAAACCTTCCGGAATCAGGTTGTAATCTTTCATGATCTTAGCGCCGTAAACAGCAGATACAACACCGCCGCACTGGTCAGATACACCACGGCCACCGATTTCTGTTTCGTTCTCATAACCATCATATGGATCGAATGTCCAGTTGTTGATATTGCCGATACCTACTGTATCAATATGGCCATCGAAAGCAATGATCTTGTCGCCTGTACCCATGTAACCGATGACGTTGCCCTGTGGATCGATGACAACTTCGTCGAAGTCCAGTTTCTTCATCTCAGCAGCAATTGTCTCTACATGCGCCTTTTCATCACAGCTTTCGCCAGGATTCTTAACGATGGCACGTAAGAAAGCTGTCATATCAGCCTGATAGCCCTGTGCTACTTCTTTGATTTTGTTAAAGTCTAACATTTTTTTACCCTCCATAATGTTCATATATTGTAACGTTGCAAAATGGTTTCTCTATTTATATGTAATAACTGTCAAAGGCAGTTAAAACGAATGCTTAGCTTTCCTGAAGATCAGCAAATGGTTCTTTGTCTGTGCCGCATAAGCCTTCCCATACGATTTCACGATAACGGTCAGGATCTGTATCGCCTTCAGAAGAAACAAGAAGTACCTGAGAATTCTCATCCAGTTTCAGTGCTTCCTTGAGTTCCTTTAATTCAGGTTTTGTCATGATCGCTGCAACCAGACCCATTGTAACGGAACCGGATTCACCGGAGATAACTCTTTCGTCACCTTTCATTGGTGAGCTGTAAATACGTGTACCGTTGGCACTTACCCAATCAGGACAAGATACGAATGCATCTGCATGATTGCGAAGAATATCCCATGATACAGTGTTTGGTTCGCCGCAGGCAAGACCAGCCATGATTGTGAGCATATCGCCTGTAACATCTACGCGGCTGCCGTCACCCTTGGAAGCAGAGCGGAAGAGGCAGTCTGCAGCCTTGGCTTCAACAACTGTCATGATCGGCGGATTCTCTTTGAATCTGTTGGCGAAGTAACCAACAACTGCACCGGCCAGTGAGCCAACGCCTGCCTGAATGAAGATATGTGTTGGACGGCAGTTGTCTTCTTCTAACTGATGATCAGCTTCAAGTGCGAGTGTGCCGTAACCCTGCATGATCCATGTAGGAATCTCTTCATAACCTTCCCAGGCTGTATCCTGAACCATGATGCCGTGTTCTGTTTCAGCCGCTTCCTTTGCAGCCATACGAACACATTCGTCATAGTTAAGATTCTCAATAGTAACTGTTGCATTTTCCTTTGCAATATTATTTAAACGAGTCTGTGTTGTGCCCTTCGGCATTCTGACTACGCATTTCTGTCCAAGCTTATTCGCTGCCCATGCAACGCCGCGGCCGTGATTACCGTCTGTTGCTGTGAAGAATGTTGCCTGACCGAAGTCTTCCTTGAGTTTCTCAGAAGTTAATACATCATAAGGAACTTCGCTGACATCCTTGCCAAGCTGCTGTGCCATGTATCGTGCGATTGCATAAGAACCGCCGAGAACCTTGAAAGCATTCAGACCGAATCGATAGGATTCATCCTTTACATAAAGTTTCTTAAGTCCGAGATATTCGGCCAGATGCGGAAGTCCTGTAAGAGGTGTAACTGAATACTGAGGAAAGCTCTTGTGGAAATTGTTTGCTTTCGACATCTCCTCCAGAGACATGTTAGCGACCTGTTTGTCATCGCTCTTCGGCATCTTGTTTAATACCCATTTGATTTGATTATCTGCTTTGTTAGCCATTGCTGAACCTCCATAAAACCATGCTTGATAAGTCTCATTTTGTCTCCCTGTAATCATCATAACAGATAATTTGAAAATTGCAAGAGGAAAATCAAAAAATTTTTAGGAATCAAAAAAAATTTTTAGAAAGTGCTTGTGTTTTGTCTAATATAATGTTAAAATGACAATCAGAGAATATTTCTTTTGGTGAACTTGAATAAACGCGCATCCATGAGGGAGGGAAATATTTTTGTTATTGTGTAGCAAATGAGTGGAAGTCTCCCTATTTGTTAATCAAATGTCAAAACAACCCGACATAGTCTGGAAGCTGTTCGGGGATTATGCATGATGTCCTTATCATATGCACACGATAAGAAGGAAAATACATAAAAGTATAGACTTTTAGGGAGGTAGGTGTCACAAGATGAATAGCAAAGAAGATCTTGGACGGAAGAAAGGCAGAAGGCTTTCAGCTGATGACTTATTTAACATGGAGGGTAAACCCTCATTTTTACAGGCATTTCCATTGTCATTGCAGCATGTAGCTGCTATGATAGTAGGATGTGTTACACCGGCGATCATTGTAGCCAATGCGGCAGGTCTTTCCGATTCTGATTCAGTTATTTTGATCCAGGCAGCGTTGTTTGTTTCAGCATTGACCACATTGCTTCAGCTTTATCCGCTGTTCCATGGCAGTGCGTATGCAATCGGTTCGGGTTTACCAATGATTATGGGTATCAGTTTTGCGTATGTTCCGACGATGCAGGCTATAGCGACTCAGTATGATGTGGCGACCATACTGGGGGCACAGATAGTCGGCGGTATTGTTGCTTTATTGGTTGGCCTGTTTATTAAACAGATCAGGAAGTTTTTCCCACCGTTGATCACAGGTACGGTTGTATTTGCCATTGGTCTTTCGTTGTATCCGACAGCCATCAATTATATGGCCGGTGGTACATCCAATGAGCATTACGGTGCATGGCAGAACTGGCTGGTAGCAATTATTGTATTATGTATCGTTACATACCTGAACCATTATGGCAAAGGTATTTTCAAGCTTGCTTCTATATTAATAGGTATTATCATTGGTTACATTATCTCCATTTTCTTCGGAATGGTGGATTTCTCATCTGTAACCGGTGCATCACTGATTAGTATTCCTCAGCCACTGCATTTTGGCATTAAGTTTGATCCGTCTGCATGTGTTGCCATCGGTTTACTGTTTGCGATTAATGCGATCCAGGCGATCGGTGACTTCTCGGCTACTACAACAGGCGGTCTGGACAGAATGCCGACGGACGAAGAGTTAAAGGGCGGTATTGTGGCTTATGGTATCAGCAATGTTGTGGGTGCGGTTTTTGGCGGTCTGCCGACGGCAACCTACAGTCAGAATGTAGGCATTGTTGCCTCTACAAAGGTTGTAGCAAGAAAGGTATTCCGTATTGCGGCAGTGATTCTGCTTGTTGCAGGTCTGGTGCCGGTATTCTCAGCAGTTTTGACAACGATTCCTTATTGTGTATTGGGCGGTGCAACAATTTCTGTATTTGCATCCATCACAATGACAGGTATCAAGCTGATCACAACTCAGCCATTGGATTTCCGCAATACAACAATTGTCGGTCTGGCAATTGCCCTTGGTATGGGTGTGACACAGGCGAATGCAGCATTAGCAACATTCCCAGCTTGGGTAACAACTATTTTTGGTAAATCACCGGTTGTATTGGCGATGGTTACAGCTGTTGTGCTGAATCTGCTTCTTCCAAAGCCGAAGGGCAGTGCAGTTGAACCTGCGGAAGAAAAAGCCGAGTAAGATTTATGTATATTATAAGGTAAATAAACATTTTGTAACTGTTCAGAGCCAGGCAAAATTTCAAAAACAGGTATAAAATGCTTGCATTTTTAAAACTGTTTTTGAAATTTTATTTGGCGGATACGCCACACCGACGAAATGCGTAGCATTTTGGAGGTTGGCTCTGAACAGTTACAACATTTAATTTAAGTATTAAAGAAGGAGGCAGGAATGATGCTGGTTATTGGTAATGGTAAGTTATTTACAAGAAATGATGAGATGCCCTTTGTTGAAAATGGTGCTGTTGCGATTGAGGGGACAAAGATCGCTGCTGTGGGGGAAACAGAGGCTATAAAGAAACAGTATGGGGATGCAGAATTCATTGATGCAAAGGGCGGCGTGATCATGCCGGCATTTATCAATACGCATGAGCACATTTACAGTGCGATGGCCAGAGGATTAAGTATTAAGGGGTATAATCCGAAGGGATTTCTGGATATTCTGGATGGTCAGTGGTGGACGATCGACCGCCATCTGACACTGGAACAGACGAAATACAGTGCGGTTGAAACATTGATTTCCTGTATTCGCAATGGTGTGACGACGGTTTTTGACCACCATGCAAGTTTTGGACAGATTGGCGGCAGCTTATTTACAATCGCTGATGTGGCTAAGGAATTAGGTGTTCGTGCCTGCCTCTGTTATGAGATTTCTGATCGTGATGGTATGGATAAAGCCAGAGAATCTGTTATGGAGAATGCGGAATTTATCCGTTATGCACTGAAAGATGACACAGATATGATCGCCGGTATGATGGGTATGCATGCACAGTTTACAATTTCCGATGCAACCATGGAACTGGCAGCTGCGAACAAACCGGATGAAGTCGGCTATCATATCCATGTGGCAGAAGGCATTGAAGATCTGCATGACTGTCTGAAGAAATATGGCAAACGTATCGTGGACAGACTGATGGATTTCAACATTCTCGGTGAGAAGACGCTGCTGGGTCACTGTATTTACATTAACCCTCATGAAATGGATCTGATCAAAGATACCAACACAATGGTGGTACATAATCCGGAATCCAACATGGGCAATGCCTGCGGATGCCCGCCAACCATGGAGCTGGTTCACAGAGGTATCCTGACAGGTCTTGGTACAGACGGTTATACACATGATATGATCGAATCTTATAAGGTGGCCAATGTACTGCACAAACATCATCTTTGCGACGCCAATGCGGCATGGGGAGAAGTTCCGAAGATGCTGTTTGAGAACAATGCAGCCATTGCAAATCGTTACTTTAAGACACCGCTTGGTGTTCTGAAAGAGGGCGCAGCCGGTGATGTCATCGTTGTGGATTACAACCCACCAACACAGCTGGATGCATCCAATATCAACGGTCATATTCTGTTTGGCATGACAGGCAGAGACGTTGTGACAACGGTTGCCAACGGCCGTGTATTGATGAAAGACCGTGAGATTAAAGTAATTGACGTTGAAGAAGCAATGGCAAAATGCAGAGAAGAATCTGCAAAGCTGTGGCACAGCATCAACGGTTAATCAGATTGGGGACAGGTGCAGCATCTGTTCAAGCAGATGCTGTGGATTTAAAGGGAAGATAGAATTAATAGAGATTGAAAGAGAATACAGGAGGTTTTCTCATGAGTGATAGAATGACAGGTATGTCTTTTGACCAGTTAATGAATTGGGTAACAGAAGAATTAGAGAATCATGGTACGCTTTTTGGGCTTCATCGTGCTTATAAAGCGCCTGAAGAAGCGCTGACAATTTTTGGCAGAGACCTTGAGACTCCGATTGGTCCTGCAGCCGGCCCTAACAGCCAGTTAGCTCAGAATATTGCGGCTTCTTATTATGCCGGCAGCCGTTTCTTTGAACTGAAAACCGTTCAGATCATGGATGGTGATGAACTGGCAGCATGTGTCAACAAGCCATGTATCAAAGCGGATGACGAAGCTTACAACTGTGAGTGGTCTACCGAGCTTTATGTTCCTCAGGCACAGGATGAATACATTAAGGCATGGTTTCTGCTTTCCTTTATGGCAAAGGAATACGGCCTTGGCAGTATGGATGGTTTCCAGTTCAATATCAGTGTTGGTTATGATCTGGAGGGTATCAAGTCTGAGAAAGTCAACACATTCATTGAAAGTATGAAGAATGCAGCTGATACAGAAACCTTCAAAGTCTGTAAGCAGTATCTGCTGGATCATGTAAGTGAGTTCAAACATGTGACAGCAGAAGATATTGAAGCTATCAGACCGGATATCTGTAATTCCGTTACACTTTCCACACTGCATGGCTGTCCTCCGCAGGAAATCGAACGTATTGCAACCTATCTTTTGACAGAAAAGAAACTCAATACATTTATCAAATGTAACCCAACACTTCTTGGCTATGAATTTGCCAGAGAAACACTGGACAAGATGGGTTATGATTATATTGCATTCGGCCGTTTCCATTTTGAAGATGATCTTCAGTATGTGGATGCCGTTCCGATGCTGCAGCGACTGATCAAATTATCCGGCGAAATGGGTCTGGAATTTGGTGTGAAGATTACAAATACATTCCCTGTAGATGTTAAGGCAGGTGAACTTCCAAGCGAAGAAATGTACATGTCAGGTAAATCCCTGTATCCTCTGTCCATTTCACTGGCAGCAAAACTGTCACGTGAATTTGATGGCAAACTGCGTATCTCCTATTCAGGCGGTGCAGATGCTTTCAATATTGACAGAATCGTCGGATGCGGTATCTGGCCTGTAACAGTTGCAACAACGATTCTGAAGCCGGGCGGCTACCAGAGATTACAGCAGATGGCAGATTCTCTTGAGGCAATGGGCGTCGGCGAATTCAAGGGTATCGATGTGGCGGCACTGAATAAACTGGCAGAAGATGCCATTACAGATGCGCATCATGTGAAACCGGCCAAATTGCCTGCATCAAGAAAATCTAATGAGACAGTTCCGCTGCTTGACTGCTATACAGCACCTTGTCAGGATGGATGCCCGATTCATCAGGAAATCCCGACTTATGTTGCATTAGCCGGTGAGGGCAAATATGAAGAAGCACTGAAAGTGATTCTGAACAGAAATGCACTGCCATTTATGACTGGTACCATCTGTTCCCATCCTTGTCAGGGTTATTGTACACGTAATTTCTATGAGAAATCCGTGCAGATCCGAAATACAAAACTGGAATGTGCTGAGCAGGCTATGGATGCTATTATAGACTGCGTATCTGTAACTGGTGATTACAGCGGCAGTGTTGCTGTCGTGGGCGGTGGTCCTGCAGGTATGGCAGCGGCTTACTATCTGGCAAGACTTGGCGCAAAGGTAACAATTTATGAAAAACGTGAACGCCTGGGCGGTGTTGTCAGCGCTATCATTCCTAACTTCCGAATTGATGACAGTGTCATTGCAAAGGATGCTGCTTTACTTGAAAAATTAGGCGTGAAAGTTTTATATAACACAGAAGCACCTGCCGTAGATGTTTTGAAGAAAGAATATGACAGCGTAATTCTTGCTGTTGGTGCTTACAAACGCGGTGAACTCAAGCTTGAGGGCGGTGAAGCACAGAATGCACTGGCATTCCTTGAAGATTACAATCGCACAAATGGCAAGATGGCCATCGGCAAGAATGTGGTTGTCATCGGAGGCGGCAATACAGCGATGGATACAGCTCGTGCAGCAAAACGCTGTGATGGTGTTGAGCATGTGTATCTTGTTTATAGAAGAACAAAACGCTACATGCCTGCTGATGAACATGAATTAGTGCTGGCTGTAGAAGATGGTGTAGAGTTCAGAGAACTGTTGGCACCTGAGAAACTGGAAAATGGTCAGTTGATCTGCCGTGTCATGAAGCTTGGTGAACTGGATGCATCCGGTCGTGCAGGCATTGTTGAGACGGATGAAACAGTGGCTGTACCTGCAGACCGCGTGATCGCAGCTGTTGGTGAAAAAGTGCCGACAGATTTCTATGAAGCGAATGGTCTTCAGGTAGATGACAGAGGCCGTGTGAAAGTCAGCCCGACTCTGGAATCCAGTGTAGAAAATGTATATGTCATCGGTGATGGTCTGTATGGCCCATCTATCGTTGTCAAAGCAATGGCTCAGGCCATCACAGCAGCAGAAGCTATCTGCGGCCGTGAAATCTCAGGCAGCTGCGACATCGCAGCAGATCCGGTTTCCATCTATGCGAAGAAGGGTATTCTGGCTGAACCGGGTGATAAACCGGAATCCGAACGTTGCCTTGGCTGTTCAACCGTATGCGAAAACTGTGTAGATGTATGCCCGAACAGAGCCAACATCTCAATCAAGGTACCTGGTATGGCAAAAGCACAGGTCATCCACGTAGACTACATGTGCAACGAATGCGGCAACTGCAAGAGCTTCTGCCCATACGCAAGTGCACCATACCTTGACAAATTCACGTTATTTGCCAAAGAAGCCGATATGGCTGACAGCAAGAACGATGGATTTGCCGTTATCGACAAAGAAGCAGTTACAGCGAAGATTCGTTTCTTCGGAAAAGAAACAACATGGACAAAAGGACAGGAAAGCAGCGTGCCATTCGGCCTGCTGAAAGTCATCGAAGCTGTTTGTGCAGATTATAGTTATTTACTTCCATAAAACCATATAGGCGGAGACTTCAAGTACCCTGAATCCACTCTGCCTGTGACTTACCTCTAAAAACACGCTCATTGCGAAATGTTTTCAGAGGTAAGTCACAGGCAGAGCGGAATAGAGAAGGGAAAAGAGTCTCCGCCATTTTTATGTGTAGAAATAACTATAATCTGCACGGCAGGCGCAGGAGGGCTGGAAATAAAGGCAGGGGTTTTAATGTTTGGACATTCTGGCAACAATATGGTAAAAATGTCGTCTTCGCAGGTACTTTTGGGTTGAGCTAAATCTCCAATAATGCTAAGATATACTATAAAAGTTAGATACGACGGTTCATAAGAAAGCTAAGGGACCAGAGCAGTCCCGGTGATAGACAGGAGGTTTTAGCGATGATCCATCATATGATCATGACAGCCGATGAGGCGATTGAGAAGTTAAAGTCAGGCAACATGCGGTATTTGCTGATGAACAGTAACAGTGGCAATGTGTCAGCGGCCCTGCGCAAGTTTACTTATGAGCACGGTCAACATCCCCATGCGATTATTGTGACTTGTTCGGATTCCAGAGTGATTCCGGAGACGATTTTTTCGGCGGGTCTGGGTGAGCTTTTTGTGATCCGTGTGGCGGGCAACGTCATTGATGACCATCAGCTGGGCAGCATTGAATATGCGGCCGGACATCTGGGAAGTCCTGTGGTTGTTGTGCTGGGGCATACTCATTGCGGTGCAGTTGATGCAGCCATCAACAGTGATCCGGAAGGGTATATTAAGTTTATTACAGATGAGATTAAGCTGGCGATCGGTGATGAAACCGATGATTACAAAGCTTGCTGTCTGAATGTGAAACGCAGTGTAGCTTTGATTGAGCATAGTCTGGATATTCAGCAGATTGAGGAGCAAGAAGGGTTGAGAGTCGTTGGCGCCATGTATCACATTGAAGACGGCAGCGTAGAGTTTTTATAAGAAAGAAGAGATAAAATGAGAGAAGAACAAAAGGGTGCTGTAAAAAACAGTATCGGCCGTATTTTTATTACTGCGCTGCTGATATTGATACAGGTTGTCTGGCTTATTGAATTGTTTATCAGGCTTAATAAGTATTCCACTGGAATTTCATTGGTATCCAGTGCGATTGCATTGATTGTGGTTATTAAAATATATGGCCGGGATATGAATTCCGCCATGAAGATGCCCTGGATGATTTTGATCATGGCATTTCCGGTGGCCGGTGTCGGTATTTACCTGTTATGCGGGCATTCCGGAGTGAATATCGGTATCCGCAAACATTTTCAGGCATTGCAGTCAGAATTGACGCCTTTATTGCCGGATAAAGAAGATATTTTGCAGAAAATGTCGGATGAGGACAGGCAGACAGCTAATATGGCGCATTATATCAGTCATTCGGCGGGATATCCGGTGTATGACAACACGGATCTGGAATTTTATCCTGAAGCGGTTGATGGCTTTGAAGCTCAGAAGGAAGCATTGAAGCAAGCGAAGAAATTTATTTTTATGGAATACCATGCCATTGAGGATGCGCAGTCCTTTGCGGGCATGAAAAGTATTCTCTTTGAGAAGGCAAAGGAAGGTGTGGAAGTCCGTCTGATTTATGATGATGTTGGCAGTATGGGCTTTATCAATACGGATTTTGTCAAACAGATGGAAAGCCAAGGTATTCAATGTCGAATTTTCAATAAGATTGTGCCTTTCGTCAATATGTTTATGAATAACAGGGATCACAGAAAGATTACGGTCATTGATGGACAGGTTGGTTTTACCGGCGGCTACAATCTGGCGGATGAATATTTCAATATTACCCATCCTTATGGCCTTTGGAAAGATACCGGTGTGCGGATGGAAGGAGATGCTGTACGGAGTCTTACAGTTATGTTTCTTGAAATGTGGAATGCCATTAAGAAGACGGACACGGATTATACGGCATATTTTCCGGAGATTACATATACAGCAAAGCAGACAGGCTATGTACAGCCTTATGCAGATAATCCACTGGACGATGAGCATACCGGAGAAAATGTTTATATGAATGTTTTGAACAGTGCACGGGAATATGCGTATTTCATTACACCGTATCTGCTGATCAGTGATGAAATGAAAAAGGCTTTTACTCTGGCAGCCAGAAGAGGCGTGGATGTGCGGATTATCACACCGGGCATACCGGACAAGAAGTTTGTTTATCAGGCAACACGTTCTTATTACAACAGACTGGTAAAAAAGGGTGTGCGGATTTTTGAGTATACGCCGGGATTTTGCCATGCCAAGCAGTGCGTATCGGATGATAAGGCAGCGGTTGTGGGTACCATCAATCTGGATTACAGAAGTTTATATCATCACTTTGAAAATGCGGCAGCTTTTTATCATAAGGACGCAGTTGCGGGTGTGAAGGCGGACTTCGACCATCTTTTTGAAGAATGTCATGAAGTGACAGAGCAATATCGAAGCCATCGTTCAACAGCATTGAGAATTGGGCAGTGTATTCTGAGATTATTTGCGCCGCTTCTGTAAGGTGCGTCTACCATTTTTATAGAATTTATATATGTGAAGAGGTAAATTAAGGGGCGATAACAACGATCGAATTAGATAGAAATAATGGAATCTCAGATGAAGACGATGCTTTAGAGCGTTTAATACATTTATATGGTCAGGACATTCTGGCCTCACCAGGTATGCAGTCGGAGAAAAATTTCAGGCAGCATGGCAGAATGTCGGTGTATGAACATTCCCTGGCGGTGGCCAGGATGTGTCTGAGAATTGCGAAATATTTTCCGGGAGAAGTGGATATGCGTTCTTTGGTGAGAGGTGCCCTCCTGCATGATTATTTCTTATACGATTGGCATATACCGGATGAAAGTCATAAATGGCATGGCGTTACCCACGCGGGAGACGCCTTGAAGAATGCCAGGCGGGATTTTGAATTGAATGAGATTGAGCAGGACATGATACGAAAGCATATGTTTCCGCTGAATCCAGTCCCGCCGAAATATCGGGAGAGCTGGATTCTATGTATGGCGGATAAGATATGCGCCTCAAAAGAGACAGTTAAAAGACATTAGAATTAGCATATATTCGTGTAAAAATCAATGAATATATGCTATTAAATATTAATTTTTATCCTTAATATTCCCACTTTTTGCGTTCATAATCAGCATTTGCAGTCGGTTTTCGATGTTGGCAAAGCTGACATCCGGATCATAGTCCAATGGCAGGATCTGTGCATCCGGGTACATTTCTTTCAGGCGTTTGCTGATGCCTCGGCCTACAACATGGTTTGGCAGGCAGCCAAATGGCTGAAGGATGACAAAGGAACGGCAGCCGTCTTTGGCATGGTGCAGGATTTCTCCCGGAATCAGGACGCCTTCGCCGGCATCAAATGTATGATGGATGATCGGGTCGCTGGCTTTGACAAGGTCAGGCATTCGGCAGGCCGGTGTATAGAGGGGATGCTTTTTGGCGATAGCATCTGCCATATTGTGAGCCATGTCGAAAACAGTGTCTACTGTCGAAAACCATATTTTTTTGTTTAAAGGTTTCTTTAATTTATATTCTTTAATCTGCGCATCCAGATAGAAATAGGATTTCTGGATGACGTCTGTCATGTGGGCTTCAATGATTTCGAAGCCGTTATGTTCCAGATAATTTTCAATATCGTGATTGGCACCCGGATGGAAGTTCAACAGGTATTCACCGACAATCAGGACCCGTGGACGACGGTTGGTGCGGTCATATTTTACCTGGTTCATCAGGTCAATAGCCTTTTTAAAGCCTTTTTTCAGACCGCTGATACCGTGAAGCTCAAGGCCTTCCACAATGGCATCCATACCTTTTTCAAAAGCACGGTTAGTGCTGCCGGCCACCTTTTCATAAGGTCGGATTTTGCGCAGCAGTTCTTCCAGTACGTCAATCACAGGCAGAGCAAAAGCCAGACGGATGGCGGAACCAAGGCTCATTCGGAAGCCGGGATGCATATTGTGGTAATCTACATCATCGTTGGTCAGAATCGGCACATCATGGAATCCGGCGTCATCAAGGGCTTTGCGAAGAAGGGCACTGTAATGGGTCAGACGACAGTCGCCGATATATTTGCCCATACCGATGGCCACTTCTTTGCCGTCGTATTTGCCGCTCTTTAATGCAGCCAGTGCTTCACCGATCACAATCTGACAAGGGAAACAGATGTCGTTGTGGACATACTGTTTGCCAAGGCGGATGGCTTCTTCACGGCCGATTTCCAGTGGTTCTGCCTGAATATGCTGTCCTCGCATGGCGGCTGACATAATTCGACAGAAAGCATGGGAGGTATTCGGAACAAGGACAATCTTTTTGCGGCAGTCTTCTTTGGTGAATTTCACCGGGTAAGGATCTTCCAACGGGTGAATATCCAGTTCCGGATGAATGGCATGGTTCATGCTGACCGTTTCTGTAAAAGAACGGACACGGATACGCAGCGGACCCTGGATATCACTTTCGTCCAGTTTCAGAACCAGCGGTGTCTTGCCGGAAATTTCCTTCATCAGGCGAATGATTTCATCGGAAAGGTAAGCGTCATGTCCGCAGCCGAAGCTGACAATCTGCACATATTCCAGATGTGGATTTCTGGCAGCCAGAATAGCAGTGGACAGCATGCGGGCATGATAATTATTGACAATATCCAGTCGGCTCATGCTCAAATCCACATGGTCGGCTTCTTCCAGAGAATCTGCCGTCAGCACCGGAATGCCGAGACTTGTAAACATTTCCGGAAGGTCATGGTTCACAAGGGCATCGTTCTGATATGGCCTTGAGGCCAGAATAACAGCATAGCTGCCATTGGCAGTGACTTCATCAAGAACAGCTTTTCCTGCCCGATGCATTTCATCATGAAACTGTTTTTCAGCGGCATCGGCGACGTTAATGGCCTGTCGGGTTTCTGCCGGGGAAATGCCGAAAGTCTTCTCCATATAGCCGGTGAGCTGACGGTTTCTGTCCTCGCGCTTGTACCAGTGGAAAAGTGGTGCGTCAAATGGTATATGCCAACGCTTTTCAGGGTTATCGGAGTTACGGATGACAATCGGATAGCCTTTGACGATGGCACACATAGATTCGCTGGTGCTCTCTGTATTTTCAGAGGTTACTGTTGTGATGGATGGCATGAAAATACGATCCACACCTTTTTTTACCAGATTGCGCAGATGACCGTGCACCAGTTTAGCTGGGAAGCAGACGGTATCGGAAGTGACTGCGGACAGTCCGTCTTCGTAAATTTTGCGTGTGCTCAGATCGGACAATTGAATCTTAAATCCCAGAGCACGCCAGAAGGTGGTCCAGAATGGCATGGTTTCCCAATAGGAAAGCACCCGGGGCAGACCGATGGTGATGTCACGTTCTTTAGCAGCTTTCGGATAAGGGTAGTCTTTAAACAACAGTTCCTGTCGAAGTTTGAAGAGATTTGGTGTCTGTTCACGGGATTTCTTTGCATCTGCAAGCTGCTGTCGGACAGAAGCATCCTTCGGATCACCGAGGATTTCGCCGCGTTCGCACCGGTTGTTGGTTACCCAGGAATTGCCGTTGGAAAAACGGACAATGGTTCGTTTACAATGGTTGGCACAGAACGGGCAAGGGGCGTTGGCTTCTTGTGTATAGGAAAAATCAGCCACACCGTCAATGCCGATAAATGTTTTGGCTGGGTGATTCTGTTCAAAGCGTTTCTTAGTAATGAGAGCAGCGCCGATGGCACCCATAATGCCGGGATAAGGGGCACGGATGACTTCACGACCGGTGTACTGCTCAAGGGCACGAAGTACGGCATCATTTCTGAATGTACCGCCCTGGACAACAATCTTGCCGCCCAGACTGTCCAAATTGGAGATTCGGATAACCTTTGTAAAAACATTTTCAATGATGGAACGGCACAGGCCGGCCATAATATCTGCAGATTGTTTGCCGTTTCGCTGCTCCGTGACAATGCTGCTGTTCATGAAAACCGTACAGCGGCTGCCAAGAGAAGCCGGATGTTTGGATGAAAAAGCGGCTTCGGCAATTTCTTCCACAGGAATATGTAAAGATGAAGCAAAGTTTTCAAGGAAGGAACCGCAGCCTGAGGAGCAGGCTTCGTTGACAACAATATTGGTGATAATGCCGTTGTCGATCCAGATGGCTTTCATATCCTGACCGCCGATATCAAGGATAAATGTGGCATCTTTGATATACTTGTCGGCAGCCCGGGCGTGGGCAACGGTTTCCACAACATGGCATTCTGTGCTGAAAGCTTTTGAAAACAGCAGTTCGCCGTAGCCTGTTGTACCTGCGGCAATGATATCCAGTTTGGCACCAGCCTTTTCGTAGCGGTCATGGATGGTCAACAAGGCTGTCTTGGCAATAGTCAGCGGATCACCTTCATTTGGTGCATAAAAAGAATCGAGAATATTTTCATCCTCATCCATCAGCACAAATTTCGTGGTCGTACTGCCGGAATCAATGCCAAGATAAGCATGGACCGTTTCGCCCTTTTGCGGTACATAAGGTGTAAATTCCGGGAGTTGATGGCGTTCATTAAATGCACGATGTTCTTCTTCGGATTCGAAAAACAGCGGACCATCTGCAGAAGCTTGCAAATGGGCACGAAGTTCCGGATTCTCCAACAGCTCAAGATAATGTTTTGGCATATACCATGAAGAATTGCCTGCAAACATACCGTCCAGAGAAAGAGCTGCGCCATAGGCAATCATAATCTCAGGATGGGTTGGACGCAGTGTTTCCTCTGGTGTGAGGCCCAGACGTTTTGCAAAAACATTTACCAGTGTTGGGTTAAAGGTCAGCGGACCACCCTCAAAAACAACAGGTTTCTGGATATCCAGACCCTGAGCCAGACCGCCGATGGTCTGTTTGGCGATAGCGTGGAAAGAAGACAGTGCCAGATCCTGGCGGGAAATACCCTGATTCAGCAGGGGCTGGATATCTGTCTTGGCATAAACACCACAGCGGCCGGAAATATCATAAATGCAGCTGCCCTGAGAGGCCAGTTCATTGAATTCTTCTACAGGTACCTTTAGTATAGAAGCAATTTCATCGATAAAAGCGCCTGTGCCGCCGGCACAACTGCCGTTCATACGCATATCCGCCACATTCAGTGTCTGTGTGGCCGGGTCACGGCGGAAGAAAATCATCTTTGCATCCTGACCGCCCAGTTCGATGGCGGTTCCCACATTGTCATATTCCTTCTGGAGGGCGATGGAATTGGCAACAACCTCCTGAATATAGCAGCAGCCAAGGGCTTCAGCCAGATGCTTGGCACCGGAACCTGTCAGGGCCAGACGGATACGGGCATTTGGAAATTTATCCTCAAAAAATGCCAGGGCATCCTGTACACTCTGGGCCTGGGCTGCGTTGTGGCGTTTATAATTAGATAATAAAATTTCATGCTTTTCGGGATTGATGGCAACGATTTTGGTGGTTGTGGAACCTACATCAATACCAACGAAAAGCTGTGTATCATTTGTAGTAAGATTAGACATGATAAGACTCCTATATCTTTTAACTTTCGGGATCCATTTGTGAATCCTGGTGTGGAATCAGATTCTGCTGGACGCGGGTCAAAAGCGTGAGCAGGATTTTTTTCTCATTTTCAGAGAGGCCTTCTGACATATGGTCGAAGACATGCGTCATATGGGCTTCTGCATTGCAGCAAATATTCTTTCCTGCCACAGTTAATGCAACAATTTTGATGCGCTTGTCATCAATGCTTTGGGTGCAGGTGACAAAATCTTTCTTCTGCAGCCGTTTAACAAGACCGACGGTGGTGGACTGTCCAATCTGCAGCTGTTTTTCAAGTGCTTTAAGTGTAAGTGTGTGCATACCATCAGGGGCATGATTCAGCGCCTGGAGCAGATAAATCTGAGAAACCGTCAGGTCCATTTCACGGAGCTTGTTGTTGGCTTCTTTTTCCATAGCACAGTGAATATGTCGAATCAGGGGGACACATTGTTCTGTATAAGTCATGCGATTTTCCTTTTTATTTGGAGGGTGCGAAACTTCAGGTGCTTTGAAAAATCTGCTAATCAGCTGTTCACAGCAAGCACGTTCGCACTGCCTAACATTGGCAACGGTACATAAGGTGCTAAAGGACAGCACCTAAGTACCGGCCATGTTAGAAGCACCTGCTGTGAACGGCTGATTAGCAGATTTTATCCAAGGAAGTTGAGTTTCGCAACTGACTAAAGACCTAAAATATGTATTTTTAGGTTGAATAGGTTAATATTTCATTATAAAGATTTAAATATAATGTAAGCATGTTAGAGTATAGCATTTCCAGATGAAAAATTCAATAGCATGGCATTGAATGAAGGGCGAAAAACTGTTAAGAAATGGTTAAGAAATGCTTTAGATGGAGAGAATATCTGATATAATGGGGTGATAATATGTCTTATGAAAGGTTGTATGTGCGGTTGATTTCCGGCAGGCGCTTATGATGCAGTTGGTACATGGCGGTGTGGGATGACGTTTTATTGATGAGTTGATGGAGGATTTTGAATGGAGTATAGACAAAATGACTGGTCGATTCTTGGGTTTGGGTGCATGCGGTTCCCGAAAAAGGGTGGCAGTGTGGATATGAAGGAAACAGAGCGGGAGCTGGCCTATGCCATTGCGCATGGCGTGAATTATTTTGATACGGCTTACATTTATCGCGGCAATGAAAAGGTGTTGGGGGAGTTGGTGGCAAAGAATCACTGGCGGGCGCAGATTCAGATTGCCACAAAGATGCCGCACTATCTCATTCACTCTATAGATGAGTTGGAGAAGCTTTTTTGTGAACAACTAAAGCGTTTGCAGACGGATTATGTGGATAACTATCTGATGCATATGCTGCCGGATGTGCATATCTGGAAGAAATTAGTCCGGATGGGAATTCTTGACTGGATCAATGAGAAAAAGGAAAACGGGAAGATTCGTCGGATTGGATTTTCCTACCACGGCAACAGTCAGAATTTTATAGCGCTTTTGGATGCCTATGATTGGGAATTTTGTCAAGTCCAGTATAATTATATGGATATTCACAACCAGGCCGGTGTGGAAGGTGTTGCTTATGCAGCGAAAAAGGGCATTCCGGTGATTATCATGGAACCGCTGAGGGGCGGCAGGCTGGTCAACGGTTTGCCGAAAAAGGCTAAGGATTTGTTTGCGGCAGCCGAACCGAAGCGCAGTCCGGCAGAATGGGGGCTTCGCTGGCTCTGGAATCAGCCGGAGATTAGTGTTGTGCTGTCCGGCATGAACAGCATGGCAATGATTCAGGAAAATATAAGGATTGCAGATACAGTGAAAGTCGGAGAAATGACAGAAACCGATGGTGCGATGTTTGAAGATGTCAGAAATGCTGTGAATGAGAAGATGAAAGTACCTTGTACCGGTTGCGGTTATTGTCAGCCCTGCCCATATGGCGTTGATATCCCAGGGGCATTTAGATGCTATAATGTGCGTTATACCGATAACTTTTTTACAGGGATGCGGGAGTATCTGATGTGTACGACTTTCAGGGCAGAACGGACCAATGCGTCTTTGTGCAGACAATGCGGCAAATGCGAACAGCATTGTCCGCAGGGGATTGCTGTCCGCAAAGAATTAAAACAGGTGGTTCGTCATATGGAGAACCCGGTTTATAAAGTTATTGCATTTTTTGCCAAAGACATGTTTAAAAAATAAAGTTATTCTGCGATTTCATGCATTGCCTGAATAGCCGTATCAATTTCAGCTTCGGTGTTAAAACATGAAAAGCTGAAACGCACGGCCCCCTGTTTCTCTGTGCCAAATGTTTTGTGCATCAGGGGTGCACAGTGGGCACCGGCACGGACACAGATTTCGTAGTCTTCCCAGAGAATATCGCTGACGGAGGCAGAACTCATATTGCCGATGTTCAGTGAGATAATCGGTGTACGAAGAGGTGCATCTATATCACCGTATAGTTTCAAATCAGAAATGTCGGAAATACCATTTACAAAGCGGCGGGCCAGAGAAATCTCTTTGGTATGAATGTTTTTGACACCAGTCGATAGAATATAATCCAATCCGGCATTCAGTCCGGCGATACCGTGCCCGTTTAATGTGCCGGCTTCTAATGCTGTGGGCATATCTGTCGGATGCTGTCTGTCGAAACTGTGGATACCGCTGCCGCCGGACTTCAAAGGCGAAAGAGTTAAGCCTTCACGGACATAGAGACCGCCGGTTCCCTGAGGACCGAAGAGCCCTTTGTGTCCGGTAAAACAGAGAATGTCAATGCCCATTTTTACCACATTGATAGGCAGACTTCCGGCTGTTTGCGAAGCATCCACAATCAGCAGCAGTCCATGTTTTTTTGCAAAATTCGACACAAAAGCCAAATCTGTGACGTTTCCGGATAAATTGGAAGCGTGAGTCAGGACGATGGCGGATGTGTTGGATTTTACGGAAGATTCCAGTAAATCATACCGGATACGCCCTTTTTTGTCAGCCGGGATAATGGTTAGTTCAGTGCCTTCTTTTTCTTTCAGATAGAGTGGACGAAGGACAGAATTGTGTTCGCATGCGGTTGTGATAACATGTTCACCGGGATGGATAGCGCCATGAATGGCAATGTTCAGGGCTTCCGTGGCATTGCATGTAAAAGCAATGCGGGATGGGTCCGGTGTGCCAAAGAGTGCAGCCAGTTTTTCGCGGGTATCATAAATAAGCCGGGAGGCGTTCAGGGTCGGGGCATGAGCGCCTCGACCGGCATTGCCGATGGTATTAAAAGAGCGGAAGACGGCTTCCGCCACTTGAGGCGGCTTTAGAAATGAAGTGGCCGATGAATCCAGATAAATCACACTAAATCCCTCCTTTTGGCAGCTGTCAGTGCGGCACCCAGAGCACCGGCATATCTGGCAAATGCGTCGGTTTCAACCTTGTGTTCGAGTTTGTCGGAAAGTGTCTGAATAAAATAAGGACTTTCACAGAGACCGCCGGTGAGAACAATATTTTCTTCAACACCGAAGCGTGCTGCCAGATTGGCAACCCGGTTGGCAACGGAGTGAATGACACCGGCCGCGATATCTTCACGTTTCTCACCGGAGCCGATGTGGCTGATAACTTCTGATTCTGCAAAAACCGTACACATGGCGCTGATAGCCAGAGGCTGTCCTTTGGCTGCCAGTTCATACATTTCATTCAAATCAGCTCCCAGACGAGTAGCCATGACTTCGATGAATTTGCCGGTACCGGCGGCACATTTGTCGTTCATTAGAAAATCTGCCACCTGTCCGTCAACAACTTTGATCATTTTGGTATCTTGTCCGCCAACATCGATAATGGTCATATTTTTCTTAAAAATGGCCCATCCACCTTTGCCGTGGCAGGTGATTTCCGTAACAATTTTGTCAGCATAATCTACACAGATACGGCCGTAGCCGGTGGCAACGCAGCGCATGTCATCTGCATAGCCCCGGCTTTTGAGCTGTTCCAGAATGGCATTGGCGGTTTCGCGGCCATTCCATCCTGTGGGCAGTACAAAATAATCTTCAATTTTACCCTCTTTCAAAACAACCGTTTTAGAAGCGGTCGAACCGATATCAATACCGGTAAAATAAACAGGTGTTGTATTCATTGATTTATTATTTCTCCAATGTTTCAAGAAAAGCTTCCAGACGGGTACGAATCTGGCCTTTATCCGCCTGGGAATAATCAGTTTCAATCATCAGGTAGGATTTTCCTTTATTTGTTACAGTCTGTTTCACATAGTGGGATTCGATATTGTAAGTATGACAGGCCTGAAGGATAATTTCGATGACGCCGTCTACCTGATATTCGTCAATCATTTCGTCAATATACTGCATACGGCTGTTGTTCGGGCTCATAACAGAGCAGTTGATATTGAGGTATTTTTTTGCAAGGGCGTCATAAATCGGCATATTTTCGTCAACCGGTTCTACTTTTTCACGGGTACCGTTGCAGCAGTCGAAAGCCACCACATCTGCGCCGAGTTCCTCAACGGTTTTGATAATTTTGTCACGGACACCGCTGTTTGGACATCCTGTAATCAGGAGCCTCGGACGATCACTTGCTTTACCTTTATAATTAGCTTCCCAGTCTGTCAACACTTCTTTTGTGCGTTCCTCGATAATAGCAATACGTTCTTCGAGATTAAAATTAAAACCAAGACCGTCCAGGCGGGTACCCATCTCATAACCGCTGATTGGTGCAGGATTCAGTTTGCCCAGTTCAAGGAAACCAAGCATGGCGCGGCGTTCGTGATTTTTCAGACGGATGGCATCACGAATGTCTTCTTCCGTAATGGTGATATGGTAAAAATCTTCCAGTTTTTCTTTTAGACGGATGACTTCCTCGGTCCAGGAACGGAGCGCTGCGTCGTCTCTGGAGTGCGGCAGCTGCATAACGTAAGTTTCTTTTAACTCGTTCATCAGTTCAAACATCTTGCGTTTGCCGTCACAGGTGGTTTCACCCACAATGAAATCTGAAAAATAGAAATAAGGACATGTGTCTGTCAGTGCGAAACCGTAGCTGGCTTTGATCAGCGGACAGAGATTGCGAGGCAGTTTCGTCTCGGCAGCAGGAATCGGTTCATCGCTGGAAGCGCATAAAGGCGCAGCGGCAGCACCGGCAGCCATCAGAAGTTCCTGAGGAACAAAAGAGCAGTAAACCCCCACGATACGGCCGCCATTGTCTTTGATTTCTTTCATCTTCATAAAGCCGGATTTGCGAGCTTCAGCGTAAGTTTCAAAATTAGCTGGTAAATTTAACATTGTAAAATCCTCCTTTGGGGAATTGTTTTCATAATTGCCTGATAAGTATCATGAAAAGTTACTGTTTATAGCAATGTTCTAAGTATTTTATAAACTCACAAACGTAGTCTTTTAAAATAAAATCCTTATGATAGATGATATAAAATTCTCTACCGGCGATATGTCCCGGCAGTTCGAACTGCAGTAGTCTTTTGGCATCGATATAGTCATGGACGGCTTTTTCGGAGACGATGGAGACGCCGAGGCCGCCGGCAACAAGGTTTTTGATGGCTTCCTGATCATTGATGCGGGCAGCAATATGGAGTTTATCTTCGGGAATGCCGATTTTTTCGAGAAAAGCAGAAGCCGATTTGCCGGTGCCGCTGCCCTGTTCACGTAAGATGACAGGCTGCTCCTGAAGGACCTTCTCAAGGGAAAAGCTGCCAGTATCCTTCATTTCCAGAAAATAGTCAGTGACAGGTGCAATCAGAACCAGATGATCCTGATAAAACTTTTTGAAAACAAGCTGTTCGTCATCGGTTTTCATGCCCACAAGGCCCAGATCATAACTGCCTTTATGAACAGCATCAATAATGCCGCGGCTGTCGCTCTGGGTAACAACAAAATAAATATCATCGTGGCTTTTGCCGAATGTCGGCAGTACTTCCGGAAGAATATAGGCGGATGGAATTGTAGAAACGCCAAGACGAATCACCTTGGAACCGTGACCGTTCCAGCGGCTGACCATGTCATCTCTGAGTTTCAGAATGTTTTGGGCACATTCAAAAAGTTCCATGCCTCGAGGGGTGACTTCAAAGCTTTTGGCTGTGCGTACGATGAGCCGTGAATTTAATTCTTCCTCCAAAATTCGGATATGAGTGCTGATGGTGGGTTGTGAGATGCCCAGTTCTTCGGCTGCTTCCGTGAAACTTCTGCAGCGGACAACGGAGATAAAAGAGTGTAATTGTTTAAAATCCATAGGGGCCTCCTGTAATCGTATATAAGTCGTTAGTAACAGTATACAATTTATTATTACGAAAAGCAATGAATATATTTGAAATATTGATAAAACGCGTCGAAAATGTTGTCGAAATGGGTGAAGGACTGCCATTTAAACGGTTTATAATGTAGGGTAATAAATAATACTTTTACAATTAATTACAATTCTGGAAAAAAAGCTTGTGAATAGGTACGACCTATGTCTATAATAGTAATTAAAATAAGGAGGATTTTATCATGCCACAGAGAACAGACATTCATAAAGTACTTATTATTGGTTCTGGTCCGATTATTATCGGTCAGGCCTGCGAATTCGATTATTCAGGCACTCAGGCCTGCAAGGCATTGAAAAAACTGGGTTATGAGATTGTTTTGGTCAATTCCAACCCTGCAACTATTATGACAGATCCTGAGACAGCGGATGTGACGTATATTGAACCGTTGAATGTGGAACGTCTGGAAGAGATCATTGCAAAGGAACGTCCGGATGCGCTTTTGCCGAATTTGGGCGGACAGTCCGGTCTGAATTTGTGTGCAGAGCTGAATAAGGCCGGTATTTTGGATAAATATCATGTAAAAGTTATTGGTGTACAGGTGGATGCCATTGAGCGTGGTGAAGACCGTATTGAATTTAAGCATGCGATGGACAAACTTGGTGTCGAGATGGCGAGAAGCGAGGTCGCTTACAGTGTGGAAGAGGCCCTTGCTATTGCAGATAAACTGGATTATCCGGTGGTCCTTCGTCCGGCTTATACAATGGGTGGCGCCGGCGGCGGCCTTGTTTATAATAAAGAAGAATTAAAGACTGTTTGTGCCAGAGGTCTTCAGGCCAGTCTTGTGGGCCAGGTTCTTGTAGAAGAGTCCATTCTTGGATGGGAAGAACTGGAACTGGAAGTTGTCCGCGATAAAGATAACAACATGATTACGGTATGTTTTATTGAGAATATCGACCCTCTGGGTGTGCATACCGGCGATTCTTTCTGTGCAGCACCAATGCTGACAATCTCTGAAGAATGCCAGAAACGTCTTCAGGAACAGGCTTATAAGATTGTTGAATCTGTTGAGGTTATTGGTGGTACAAACGTACAGTTTGCTCATGATCCTGTGACAGACAGAATTATTGTTATCGAGATTAATCCACGTACATCACGTTCATCTGCTCTGGCTTCTAAGGCCACAGGTTTCCCAATCGCTCTTGTGTCTGCAATGCTGGCAACAGGCTTGACACTGAAGGATATTCCTTGCGGAAAATATGGTACCTTGGACAAATATGTACCGGATGGAGACTATGTGGTTATCAAGTTTGCACGCTGGGCTTTTGAGAAATTCAAAGGCGTTGAAGATAAGCTTGGCACACAGATGCGTGCGGTCGGTGAAGTTATGAGTATTGGAAAGAACTACAAAGAGGCCTTTCAGAAAGCCATCCGAAGTCTTGAAACAGGCCGTTACGGTCTTGGTCATGCAAAGAATTATAATACCATGACAAAGGAAGAACTTTTACATTTGCTGATTAATCCGACAAGTGACCGTCATTTTATTATGTACGAAGCTATCCGCAAGGGTGCAACAACAGAAGAGATTTTCAATCTGACCAAGGTGAAGACATACTTTATTGAGCAGATGCGTGAATTGGTTGAGGAAGAGGAAGAAATCCTTAAGTCCAAAGGTCATCTGCCGGCAGATGCACTTTTGATCCAGGCAAAGAAAGATGGCTTCTCTGATAAATATCTGAGCCAGCTGCTGGAGATTCCAGAGGAAGAAATCCGCAATCACAGAATTAGTCTTGGGGTTGAAGAAGCATGGGAAGGTGTTCATGTCAGTGGTACAAAAGACAGCGCGTATTATTATTCCACTTACAATGCCAAAGACAAGAATCCTGTGTCTGAGGCAAAACCGAAGATTATGATTCTCGGTGGCGGTCCAAACAGAATTGGTCAGGGTATCGAGTTTGACTATTGCTGTGTACATGCAGCTCTTGCCTTAAAGAAGCTTGGTTTTGAGACCATTATTGTCAATTGTAATCCGGAAACTGTTTCTACTGATTATGACACATCTGACAAGCTTTATTTTGAGCCGTTGACACTGGAAGATGTTCTCAGCATTTATAAGAAAGAAAAACCATTGGGCGTGATTGCCCAGTTTGGCGGTCAGACACCACTGAATCTGGCAGCAGAGCTTGAGAAAAATGGCGTAAAGATTCTTGGTACAGCACCTGCAGTCATCGATCTTGCAGAAGATCGTGATCTGTTCCGTGCCATGATGGAAAAACTTGACATTCCGATGCCTGAATCCGGCATGGCAACAACCGTTGATGAAGCACTGGAGATTGCAAATAAGATTGGTTACCCGGTTATGGTACGTCCTTCCTATGTTCTTGGCGGCCGCGGTATGGAAGTTGTCTATGATGATGAGAGCATGGTCGGCTATATGGCAGCTGCAGTAGGTGTGACACCGGACAGACCAATCCTGATTGACCGTTTCCTGAATCATGCTACAGAATGTGAGGCAGATGCCATCAGCGATGGTACACATGCCTTTGTACCGGCTGTTATGGAGCATATTGAACTGGCCGGTGTTCATTCCGGTGACTCTGCTTGTATCTTGCCTTCTGTGCATATTTCACCTGAAAATGTGGCAACCATCAAGGAATATACAAGAAAGATTGCTGAGGAAATGCATGTCAGGGGCCTGATGAACATGCAGTACGCCATTGAGAACGGCAAAGTGTATGTTCTGGAAGCCAATCCGAGAGCATCCCGTACAGTGCCGCTTGTATCCAAAGTCTGCAATATCCGTATGGTGCCGTTGGCAACAGATATTATTACATCAGAATTAACAGGTCGTCCGTCACCTGTTCCGGAATTGAAAGAGCAGAAGATTCCATATTATGGTGTCAAGGAAGCTGTCTTCCCATTCAATATGTTCCCGGAAGTAGATCCTGTTCTCGGACCGGAAATGCGATCAACCGGTGAGGTACTTGGATTATCCGAGTCCTACGGCGAAGCCTTTTTCAAGGCGCAGGAAGCTGCATCTCTGAAACTGCCGTTGGAAGGCACAGTTTTGATCTCTGTGAATAAGAAAGATAAGCCAGAAGTCGTGGATGTGGCAAAGCGCTTCCATGAAGACGGCTTTAAGATTATTGCAACAGGAAAGACCTGTGATCTGTTGAATGAATCCGGTATTCCAGCTGAAAAGGTGAAGAAACTTTATGAAGGACGTCCGAACATTCTGGATATGATCACGAATGGCAAGATTGACCTTGTAGTTAATTCACCGGCAGGCAAAGAAAGTGTGCATGATGACAGTTATCTTCGTAAAGCCGCCATTAAGGCAAAGATTCCATATATGACAACCATCGCAGCAGCGAAAGCAACCGCTGAGGGCATTGGTTATGTGAAAGCACATATGGAAGAAAATAATAGAGTTAAATCACTGCAGCAGATGCACAGTGAAATTCAATAAAAATATTGGCAAAACATTTAAGTTTTAAGAACTGCCCGGCTATGTGTTTAAAAAGACATTTGGCCGGGTAGTTCTCTCGTGAGACTGTTACATTCTCTCAATAAATTCTTCTAAATTCTGACAGCGCGCGGCATTTCTGGACCATTGCTTGAGAGTATCAAGATGAGTCTCAGATGTAATCCGTTCCCGGATATCGTCAGGAATGCAACCAATTTCAGAAAGAAGTTCAAGGATATCTTTAAAGTGTACCCCTTGTCAAGGACAAATTAAGAAGAAGGGATTTGTTCTTTCTAGCCAGTAGATGGCTATATCAGTTTGTTTTATTACCTTCTTCATCATACATATCCGTAGAAGGGATTTTT
>NZ_JAMOKJ010000002.1:0-276210 GCF_023656595.1 Coprococcus intestinalis
GCCGATAACAAAATGATAACATTAGCTCGTATAGGCAGGATAATATGGATATATCAAATAATCAAAAGAACGAGAAACATTACAGAGAATAATTCCTAAACAAAAAGCGTTAGTCTTTGTAGATTCAGAATAACGGGCGAAACTTTCCAGGTTAAAACGAGATGAACCAATTAGCAGTTTCAAAACAGGCACATTTGCATTGCCGATCATTGGCAGCGGTACATAAGGCGGCAACAAACGCCGCCTAAGGACCGGCCATGATCGAAGCACCTGTTTTTGAAGCTGCTAATTGGTTCATCTTTTTTTAGACTTTGAAGTTTCGCAATGCAGGTATTGTGTTATTCATCAGGATGCAGTCGGGAAAATCTAACTAAAAAAATCAATTTTTATAGAAATCCCTCAGATAGTCAACCCGGGCAGTCATATTCTGCATCAGTGCGTCGATAAGAACCAGAGCGGCCATGGACTGGACAACAACAACAGCCCTTGGAACAATGATCGGGTCGTGACGGCCTTTGATCTGTATATCGATCGGTTCCCCCTCACGGGTAACGGTATGTTGTGTCCGGGAAATGGAAGGTGTCGGTTTGATGGCAGCCCGGAAAATGATTTCGGAACTATCGCTCATGCCGCCCAGAATGCCGCCGGCGTGATTGGTGGCCTTGGTGATATGACCGGCTGCATCGGTAGTAAATGCATCATTGTTGACAGAACCCTGAGACCTGGCAGCTGAAAATCCGTCTCCGATTTCAAAGCCTTTGACAGCACCGATGGAACAGATGGCTTTGGCCAGGTTCGCATTCAGTTTCTCAAAAACAGGATCGCCGATACCGGCAGGCATTCCCTGAATGCGGCATTCGATGATACCGCCGCAGGAGTCCTGTTTCTCCATCTGTGCTGCGATAAATGCTTCAGCCTCTGCGGCAGCCTGCATATCCGGCATATAAACAGGATTATTGAAAATATCTTCTGCATTGAAATGTGCCGGATTGATGGAGACAGGTCCGATGGCCTTTGAGTAAGCACAGATTTTGACACCGCATGCTTCAAGCAGCTTCATGGCAACAGCACCGGCTGCGACACGGCCGATGGTCTCACGGGCCGATGAACGTCCGCCGCCGCGGTAATCTCTGAAACCGTACTTGGCATCAAAGGTGTAGTCTGCATGTCCGGGACGATAGTATCGGGCAATATCCGAATAGTCGGAAGAACGTGCATTTTTGTTGTAAACAATGAGAGAGATAGGCGTGCCTGTTGTTCTGCCTTCAAAAATTCCTGACATGATCTCAACGGCATCCTCTTCCTTTCGTGGTGTTGTATAACGGGACTGTCCGGGTTTGCGCAGATTCAGGTAATATTGAATATCGGACTCAGTGAGTGCAAGCCCGGCGGGGCAGCCGTCAATAACAACACCCACAGCTTTGCCGTGAGATTCGCCCCATGTTGTGATTTTGAATTGATTACCAAATGTTGATCCAGCCATGTATATTTAAACCTCCTGATTGCATACATAATGAAAGAAAACGCATGGATACTGAAGTCGTATGGCATTCATTATAATAGAAAACATTGGAATTCGCAAGGTAAAGCAAAAAAGTTGACCGAAATTTTATGAAAATTAAACGAGAAGTTATGGATGATTTTGCCTAGCATGCGAAATGACTGGAAACGTTTCCACAAAATGTTCACAAAGTAATGGAAATTATGCTATGAATTATCGTTGAAATCAGACATTAATAATACATAATAGACAAAAGCTTTCGAGTGAAATGTGAATTGGAAATTTGACATTCAGGTTGATGTATGATAAAAATATTCCAATCCAAGGAGGTCGCTTAAATGAACGAGAAGAATATTGTATTAAATAATGTGGAAGCAGCAAAAGAATTTGTGAAAGCTGCTTCTGAATGTGATTTTGATATTGATGTCTATTTTAACAGAATTGCATTGGATGCCAAATCCCTGCTTGGTATTCTCAGCCTGGATCTGAGAAGCAAGCTCAGAGTCTGCTACAGCGGAGAAAACGCCGGATTCAATACAGTTCTGGCAAAATATGCGGCATAATTTATCGAAGCGTGGATGTTTGAAAAGAAACTGCTGCCTGGGGCGGCAGTTTTTTTCTGTTTTATGCATTTTTTTGTTGATAAATAAATCATTTACAGTTATACTAGATATAACGCTTTTTTATCAATATGCGAATGTATGTTGATTGTTCTATTATAATTAAGATAACAGGTGAGTGTATGTATCAAATCGTTGCAACAGACGGCAGAGCAAAGAGCGCACATATGGAAACCGTACATGGTGTCATTGAGACACCTGTTTTTATGAATGTCGGTACGATCGCAGCTATCAAAGGCGCGGTAGCGACAACGGATCTGAAGGAGATCGGTACACAAGTGGAATTATCCAATACCTATCATCTTCATGTTCGTCCGGGAGACCAGATTGTGAAACAGCTTGGCGGCCTGCACAAGTTTATGAACTGGGACAGACCGATTCTTACGGATTCCGGCGGCTTTCAGGTATTCTCTCTGAAAGGACTCCGCAAGATCAAGGAAGAGGGCGTTTATTTCCAGTCACATATTGATGGTCATAAGATTTTTATGGGGCCGGAGGAGAGTATGCAGATTCAGTCGAACCTTGGTTCAACCATAGCCATGGCGTTTGATGAGTGTGCGCCGTATCCAGCTACAAGAGAGTATATGATCAACTCAGTTAACCGTACAACCCGATGGTTGGAGCGATGCAAGAAGAAGATGCAGGAGCTGAATGATGCAGAGGGAACAGTGAATCCGCATCAGCTGCTTTTTGGTATTAATCAGGGCGGAACTTATGCAGATATCCGTGTGAACCATGCTCGCACGATCCGTGATATGGATCTGGACGGTTATGCAATCGGCGGCCTTGCAGTTGGCGAGACACATGAAGAAATGTATCGCATTCTGGATGAGGTTGTTCCTGAACTGCCTCAGAATAAGCCGACCTACCTGATGGGGGTAGGAACACCGGCCAACATTCTGGAAGGTGTGGACAGAGGTATTGATTTCTTTGACTGTGTTTATCCGTCAAGAAACGGACGTCATGGACATGTTTATACCAACCATGGCAAGCTGAATCTTTTTAATGCGAAGTTCGAACTGGATGACAGACCGATTGAAGAGGGATGTCAGTGTCCGGCTTGTCGCAATTACACAAGAGCTTATATCCGCCATCTGCTTAAGGCAAAGGAAATGTTGGGTATGCGTTTGTGTGTATTGCATAATCTGTATTTTTATAATCATCTGATGGAAGAGATTCGTCTTGCTATCAGGGAACACAGATACAGCGAATTTAAGAAGTCTAAATTGGAAGGCTTTTTAAGTAAAGAAGATTAAGGAGGAACATCTAATGAATTTTTCACCAGTAGTTTTAACAGGCGCAGGCAAAAGCGGTATTTTTGTTTTGATCGCTTATATTGCAGTTTTTGCAGTTTTAATGTATTTCCTTTCTGTACGTCCTCAGAAGAAACGTCAGAAGACAATGGATGCAATGATCGCAAATCTTGCAGTTGGTGACAGTATTCTGACAACAAGCGGTTTCTATGGTGTTGTTATCGACATCGCGGAAGATGTTGTTATCGTTGAGTTCGGCAGTGACAGACATTGCCGTATCCCAATGCAGAAAGAAGCGATTGTCAGCGTTGAGAAGGCTAATGACGAAGAATAATTGAATCATTACAAAGGATTGTACAAAGGTGTGGAGATTATAAATCGGTTTCCACACCTTTTTTAGTTATATTTTACATAAAATTTATTAAAAACTGATAGTAAGGTACCTTATATAGTTTATAATAAGAACGGAGATAATTGATAAAAAATTGAGCGGCCGGCAGAGAATGGGCCGGTGAGAAGGAGGTTCAAATGGAACAATTAAGAGCAAAAAAAGGTTTTATTATTGATATGGATGGTGTGATCTATCATGGCAATCGTCTGCTCCCGGGAGCGAAGGAGTTTGTAGAATGGCTGTATCGTGAGGAAAAGGAATTTCTTTTTCTGACAAATTCCAGCCGTTATACACCAAAGGAACTTCAGAAGAAGCTGGAGTGGATGGGACTTGATGTGGATCAAAGCCATTTTTATACAAGTGCGCTGGCAACCGCTGCATTTATATCAACGCAGACGCCGGAGGCAACCGCTTATGCGGTGGGGGAACATGGGCTTCAGAATGCCCTGTATGATGCCGGCATTACAGTTAATGAGATCCATCCGGATTATGTGATCATCGGTGAAGCGGATAATTATTGCTATGATCATATTGTTAAAGCAACGAAATTTGTCAATGACGGTGCCCGCCTGATCGGTACAAATTATGATCTGACCGGTCCTGTGGAAGGCGGCATTGTTCCGGCCTGCAGAGCATTAATGGCACCGATTGAACTGGCAACAGGCAAACAGGCTTATTATGTGGGCAAACCGAATGCCCTGATGATGCGTACGGGACTCAGGATCCTTGGAGTGCATTCAGAGGATGCAGCCATCATCGGAGATCGTATGGATACAGATATTGTTGCGGGTATCGAATCCGGTCTGGATACGGTGTTGGTACTGTCAGGGGTAACAGCACCGGGGATGATCGAGGAATTTCCGTATAGACCGAGATTGGTATGCAACGGCATTGGCGACATTGCTGCTTTAGGCGACTAAACAGCTGCAGATGTATTGGGTCAGGCTCTCAGCTTTTCAAGAATATCATAAGGAACGACGAGACGGCCTTTGCCGGTACCAATCTGGATATGCGGTTTATAAGTACCGTGAAAATCTGAACCGCCGGAATACTTGAGGTGATAATGGTTAGCCAGATGGCTGAGATAAAGGTCGTCGGAAGGGGTATTGGTGGAGTAGTAGACTTCCATGGCTTCCAGTCCCCAGTCGGTCATCATCTTGACATATTTCTCAAGGGTGTTTTTGCCGAGCTTATAGAGCATCGGATGGGCGAGAACAGGGATTCCGTCAGCCTGTTTGATGAGTTCGATGGCTTCTTTCGGAGAAGTTTTGGTGCGGGGAATATAAAATGGCTTCCCGTCACCAAGATATCGGTCAAAGGCTTCTTTGATGCTTTTGACAAAACCAACAGACAATAGATAACCGGCAAAGTTGGCACGGGTCAAAACACCGATGCCTTCTTTGGCGTGAAGTTTCTCAAGGGTGATATCCACACCGGCAGCCTGCATACGGGCAACCATCTGATTGTTGCGGTCTTCCCGGATCTGCTGCATGCGTGCCATGGCGGTTTGGAAATGCGGATTATTTTCATTAATATCAAGGCCGACAATATGAAATTCGGTCTTGTCCAGCCAGGTAGCCAGTTCAACGCCGTGAACAAGTTCAATGCCGATTTCATTGGCTGCCTGTTGAGCCTCGGTAAGCCCCACAGTGGTATCGTGGTCCGTTAAAGCAACTGCACGCAGACCGCATGACTCGGCATGGTGAACAAGCTCTGAAGGCGTCATACTGCCGTCAGAAGCCGTAGAGTGAGTGTGCAAATCGATTCTATCCATAAGTTCTCCTTTCAAGTTGATATAGAGATATATTTATGATGTCTGTTCTATTGTAAGACATTTATGGATAAAAAGCCAGATGTCTTTTTGGTGGATATGGGGCATATATTTTATGGATCATGTTGTACTGAGGAATGATTTTGGGATGGATAAGAAGTTGAGTGCGGTGTCCGGTGGGCTGGGGATTGTGCGTGTGATGGCAGCTGCATGGCTGATCAGTGTGATGATTTCGGCCGTGGGCATGGTGCTGGCGTCATTGATTTTCTATGCAGTGGGTGAGGGTCAGAACAGAATCCGTGTTTCGGTGTACGTGGTGGTTGTATTGGCGGTTTTGATCGGCGGTATTTATGCCGGTCATCGGATCGGATACAGACGCTTTCTGTGGGGGCTGGCGCTGGGAGCTATATATTATGTCACACTCTGCCTGATTTCAGTGGTATCCGGATGTATGGCTGCCGCCGGGTGGCAGTTCTGTCTGCCTTTTGTGTTGCTTTGCCTTGGCAGCGGGATGTTGGGAGGAATGCTTGGATAAGCGGCTTTTGAAAAAGGTCCGGCAGTTTTTTTGTTGGAATGCAGAAAGAAAAATCGTTGTTTTACACAGAGAATGGGTTGGATTTAGTAAAAAAATAGAAATTATTTCATATAATGCACGTATCTTTTTAAAAAGAGCTTTAAAAATGCAAATGAGTATGTTATAATATTTCAAGTTCATAATTGAAGGAGGAGTACATAATGAAACGTATCAAATCATTGAACACCAGATCTATGAAACAGAGCATGGTCAAAGGCGGATGCGGCGAGTGCCAGACTTCATGTCAGTCTGCATGCAAGACTTCCTGTACAGTAGGTAATCAGAGCTGCGAGAACAACAAATAATCAGACCTGATTGCTGATTGATTCAGCCAATATTATGAGCAGCGGTTTAGGGTTTTCTAAATCGCTGCTTGTTCATGTTGAAGGAATGTTTTGACTATTCGGGGTCAGGAATTTATGACAGCTGATTCCGAGTAGCTGCAAAGTTATAAAGTAGAATAAGAGAGTTAGGAGAATGTAAGTGATTCACCAGTATAAGAGTAATGGTTACAATATAGTCATGGATATCAACAGCGGTGCCATTCATGTGGTTGACGATGTTGTTTATGATATTATTGAGTTATATGAAGGCCATGAGAAGTCCGAGATTATGGATATGCTTGCGTCCAAGTATCCAAAGGAAGATATGGAAGAAGCATTTGAAGAGATTGAGACTTTAATTAAAGAAGAAAGTCTTTTTACAGAAGATATTTATAAAGATTATATTATTGATTTTAAGAAGAGAAAGACAGTTGTCAAAGCGTTATGTCTGCATATCGCCCATGACTGTAATCTTGCCTGTCGCTATTGTTTTGCAGAAGAAGGCGAGTATCACGGCCGACGTGCTATCATGAGCTATGAAGTCGGCAAGCAGGCACTGGATTTCCTGATCGCCAATTCAGGCAACAGGCGGAATCTGGAAGTGGATTTCTTCGGCGGCGAGCCTTTGATGAACTGGGATGTGGTTAAACGTCTCGTTGAGTATGGCCGTGAGCAGGAGAAGATTCATGACAAGAATTTTAGATTCACACTGACGACGAATGGTGTCCTGCTGAATGATGAGATCATGGAATTCTGCAATAAAGAAATGGCGAATGTTGTTCTGAGTGTGGATGGACGTAAGGAAGTCCATGACAATATGCGTCCGTTCCGCAACGGCAGCGGCAGCTATGATCTGATCATGCCGAAGTTCGAGAAGTTTGCCGAGAGCAGACATCAGACGAATTATTATGTCAGAGGTACATTTACGCATTTCAATAAAGATTTTGCGGCAGACGTGCTGAGCCTTGCGGATAAAGGATTTAAGCAGATTTCTGTTGAGCCTGTTGTTGCACCTGCATCTGAGCCATATGCGATCCAGGAGGAAGATCTTCCGGAACTTTGTGAGCAGTATGATCTGCTGGCGAAGGAAATCGTGAAGAGAGACCGTGCAGGCAAACATTTCAATTTCTTCCATTTTATGATCGATCTGGAAGGCGGTCCATGCGTTGCCAAACGTTTGTCAGGATGTGGTTCGGGTACAGAATATCTTGCTGTGACACCATGGGGTGATTTATATCCATGTCACCAGTTTGTCGGTCAGGATGAATTCCTGATGGGTAATGTCTGGGATGGTGTTGTCAAGACAGATATTCGCGACGAATTCAAGCTTTGCAATATTTATGCCAAGGATAAATGCACGAATTGTTTCGCAAAATTCTACTGTAGCGGCGGTTGTGCTGCCAACTCATGGAATTTCCACCATTCGATCACAGATGCGTATGATGTGGGATGTGAACTGATGCGTAAGAGAGTGGAATGTGCAATTATGATTAAAGCTGCTGCGGCAGATGAAGAAGGAGAATAAAGGCATGAAGAGTAAGAAGAAAAGCTGGCTTGTGCTGATCGTGGTTGTTCTGATGATCGCAGCCTGCGGTTATGTATCTGCATACGGATATGGCAAGGATCATATCGGTACAGCCAAAAACATTAAGCTTGGTCTTGACCTTGCAGGTGGTGTCAACATCACCTACGAAGCAGACGAAGACAATCCATCCTCTGAAGATATGAACGATACCGTTTACAAGCTTCAGCAGAGAGTAGAGGCATGGAGTACAGAAGCAGAAGTTTATCAGGAAGGCACAAACCGTGTCAACGTTGATATTCCTGGTGTTTATGATGCAGAGAAGATTCTCTCTGAACTGGGCAACCCTGGTTCTATCAGTTTCTGTGAAGCAAAGTCCGATGCGGCAACAGGCAAGGAAGTATTAGATGGTTACTGTGAAGTTGTGGGCGGCGAAGGCATCAAGAGTGCTCAGGCTACATCCCAGAAAGACAGCTATGGCAACACACAGTACGTGGTTTCTCTGATGTTTACAGATGATGGCGCCAAAGCTTTTGCAGAAGCAACAGCAAGAAATATCGGCAAACCGATCTACATCATCTATGACGGCAAGATTATCAGTTACCCTACTGTTAATCAGGCGATTACAAATGGTCAGTGTGTCATCGAAGGCAATTTTACTTATGATGATGTGAATTCTCTGGCCACAACTATTCGTGCCGGTGTTCTGAAGCTCCAGCTGAATGAAATCAGTTCCAAAGTTGTCAGCGCCAAGTTAGGTGATGAAGCAGTTAAGACAAGTTTGATGGCAGGTGCCATCGGTCTTGCGATCGTTATGTTGTTTATGATCGTCGTGTATTGGATCCCTGGTGTGGCTGCAGCCCTTGCACTGCTTCTTTACGTGGCAGCAATGCTCTGCTTCCTAAATGGTCTGGATGTGACACTGACACTGCCTGGTATCGCCGGTATCATCCTTTCCGTCGGTATGGCGGTGGATGCCAATGTCATTATCTTTACGCGAATTAGAGAAGAAATCGCAGCAGGCAAGAATGTGCGTGAAGCCATCAAGATTGGTTTCGGCAAGGCACTTTCAGCCGTTATCGATGGTAATATCACAACATTAATTGCAGCAGCAGTTCTGTATCTCAAAGGTACAGGTACAATCAAAGGTTTCGCCATTACACTGGCCCTTGGTATTGTGCTTTCTATGTTTACAGCCCTCGTTATTACACGATTTGTGCTGATGGCATTATATGGTATTGGTTTTAAAGATGCCAAATTCTATGGTAAGCAGAAGGAAGCAAAGGTTAAGAACTTCTGCGGCATGAAGAAGATCACTTATGTGATCGCCGTGATCTGTATCTGTGCAGGTTTCGTCAGCATGGGTGTTCATGCTTCTGCAGGCAATAAAGCGCTGAATTACAGTCTGGACTTTACAGGCGGTACAGCCATGACTGTCAATTTCAAGGATTATCTTGAAGTCCCTGGCTCTGATGAAGATGATCTGAGAAAACTCTTTGAAAGTGAAGCAGGTACAACTGATATTCAGTTCCAGAATGTATCCGGTTCACCTGAAATCGTTATCAAGACGCCTGTTCTTGATCCTGAGCACCGTGCAGCTGTTAAGGACGCCTTAATGGAGAAGTACGCTCTTGAACAGTCTGATATCACTGAAGAGAATATCAGCGGTACAATCAGCGGTGAGATGCGTACAAACGCGATCCTTTCCGTCCTTATCGCAGGTATCTTTATCATGATCTATATCTGGGTTCGATTCAGAGATATCAAGTTTGGTGCAGGTGCAATCATCGCATTGCTCCATGATGTACTGGTCGTTCTTGCTGTTTACTCAATTGCAAGAATCCCTGTAGGTACAACATTTATTGCTTGTATGCTGACAATCGTCGGTTACTCTATCAATGCAACCATCGTTGTATATGACCGTATCCGTGAAAACTCACATACAATGGTGAAGGCAACAACAGAAGAAATTGTCAACACAAGTATCAGCCAGACATTGTCCAGAAGTATCAATACTTCTCTGACAACATTGATCATGGTATTACTGATCTACATCATGGGCGTAACTTCTATTAAAGAATTTGCATTGCCGATGATGGCCGGTATCATTGCAGGTACATTTTCATCAGTATTCATTTCGGGTACGATCTGGGCTGTTATGAAAGGCAAGAAAAAATAAATATATTTCTTTATGAAAGGACTGCTGCACTGCGGCAGTCTTTTCTGATTAGATTATTGACTGCTGATTGGGCAATGCGTTGCTTTTTGATACATGATACCAAGTAAAACTGAATTGCCCAATCAGCAGTTCAAGTATATCGAAGAGGCAGAAAAGACAGCCGCAGTGCAGAAAGTCCTTTCACAAAGACAGTTTGGAATAAGGTGCCTTAATATAATATATTTATTTTGGTGCTTGAGGAAACTGGCGATTGAGAGATTATTGAGTTTTGATTTGAAGACCAGGCAATTGCAAAATCAATTTTCTGGGGTTAACCATATCCAATCCAAGCTTCATTGCAGGTGCTTCCGGTACGGCTGGTCCTTAGACGCTATTCTTTAGCGTCTTAGTACCACTGCCAGTGCCGGGCAGTGCGAACGTGCCTACAATGAAGCTTGGATTAGATATGGTTTTCGAGACACATGGATTTTGCAATTGCCGTCTGCAGAAGAGAGGTGTTTTTTTGGTTCCGGAAAGTTACAGATGGGAGTTTATAAAGCAGGAAAGTGCCGGTGTGAAGCAGCTGGCAGCAGAGACCGGGTATCCGGAGGTGTTTGCAGGGTTACTGGCGGCAAGAGGTGTGCATAATAAAGAAGAGGCACAGCGGTTTCTTTATCCTTCAGAAAAGAATATGTACGATCCATTCCTGATGAAGGGAATGGAGGCAGCAGTCTGCCGGATCAGCCAGGCCATGGATGCCCATGAGAAGATAACAATTTACGGAGATTATGATGTGGATGGTATTACAGCCACCAGTATTTTATATTTATACCTGAGTAAAGCCGGTGCAGACGTGAATTATTATCTGCCGGACCGCATGACTGAGGGATATGGGCTGAATGAAAATGCTGTGCGCATGCTGGCGGAGACGGGAACAAAGCTGATGGTGACAGTGGATACCGGGATTTCTGCTGTCAAAGAGTGTCAGTTGGCAAAATCATTGGCGATGGATGTGGTTATTACGGATCATCATGAATGCCAGGAGAAGCTGCCGGAGGCTGTGGCTGTTGTGGATGCAAAACAGCTGGGAGAAAGCTATCCCTTCCTTTATCTGGCGGGATGCGGTGTGGCCTATAAACTGGTACAGGGGCTGAAAGCTTACAGAAATGATCAGACGGATATTACAGAATACCTGGAGCTTGCGGCTGTCGGCACAGTGGCAGATATCGTACCATTGTATGATGAAAACCGGATCATTGTCAGTGAAGGATTTAAGCGGATGAAACACCCTGCCAATATGGGGCTTGGCAAATTGCTGGAAAGTGCCGGATATGACTTTAAGCGTAAGATAACCAGTGGATTTATCGGTTTCGGGCTTGCACCAAGGCTGAATGCCGGTGGGCGTATGGGGGATGCCAAAAGAGGCGTTCGTCTGTTTACGACGAGAGATGAAGAGGAGGCAGCAGCAATTGCAGCTGAGCTGGAGGTGGAGAACAGTCATCGCAAGGAAACGGAGCAGATGATTTTAAAACAGGTGACAGACCGGATCGAGGCATCTGATGCAATCAGAAACAGCCGGGTGATGGTGGTAGCCGGCGAAGGATGGCATCATGGGGTCATTGGTATTGTTTCATCCCGGATTAAAGATATGTTTTATCGGCCGAATATTTTGCTGTCTATAGAAAATGGCGTGGCAACAGGTTCTGCCAGAAGTATAGACGGATTCAATCTTTTTGAAGCCCTTTGTACGTGCAGTGATCTGATGATTAAATTCGGAGGGCATGCAGCAGCAGCAGGAATGTCATTGAAGGCAGAAAATGTACCGGAATTGTCCAGACGACTGAATGAATATGCAAAAATGCATATGGACAGCCAGATGCTGACACCTGTCCAGCGGCCGGAATTAAAGCTTCAGCCGTCAGAAGTAACCATAGAACTGATTGAATTGATCCAGAGAATGGAACCTTTTGGTCAGGATATGCCGGAGCCTCTGGCGGAAATTTCCGGACAGCTGGGTGAAGTCAGAAAAATCGGTGCAGACCGGGCGACACTGAGAATGACGGTGATGGACCGGAGACGCAGTCTGAATACAGTGGGATTTCGCCGAAGCATCATGGCGGATTACTATACAGCCGGCATGGAGGTATCAATTGCCGGAAATCTGGATATAAATTATTATATGGACAGACAGTATCCTCAGATGATTCTGAAGGATGTCAGGATTGCTCAGGATGACAACCTGGAAAAACTTCAGCATATTTTTGCATTAAGACATGTGACGGATGATTACAGGCTGTATTGTGATGCCAGGGACAAGCTGGATAAGTCAGTGTGCAGTCAGGTTTTTCGTTTCCTTCAGATGCAGATGAAGAAACAGGGGAATGAGACCGAAGGCAGTTTTATGATGGAAGATATCCCATTTGACAGCATACATTCAGCGGAGAAACATATATTTATGCTGATGCAGGCACTGTATGTCTTTGAAGAACTGGGACTTATGCGGGTTGAAACGGCAGGACCGTATCTTCATTATGAAATGATCCCGGGAAAAACAGCTAAATTGATGGATTCAATGTGGTACAGGACGTATTTTGTCGATTTCGGGGCTTTTCAATAGAATCATTTATTGTTATAATTAAATTTATACGTGACTGCCCAAGGTTCGGGCAGCTGCGATGAATTTGAGAAGACAAATATTCATATAGAAGGAGCAGTGAGTCTTATGAAAAAATTAGAAGAATATGTCAAAAGTATTCCTGATTTCCCGGAGAAGGGAATTATTTTCAGAGATGTTACCAGTGTTTTGCAGGATGCGGAGGGACTTCACTTGGCCATCGACCAGATGCAGGAGAAGTTGGAAGGTGTTGATTTCGATGTTGTTCTCGGTCCGGAATCCCGAGGCTTTATTTTTGGTGTACCCATTGCCTACAATATGCATAAGGCTTTTGTGCCGGTCAGAAAGAAAGGCAAGCTGCCGAGAGCAACGATCAGCCAGACATATGATCTTGAGTACGGCACTGCGACTATTGAGATACATAAAGATGCAATTCAGCCTGGACAGAAGGTTGTTATTATCGATGATTTAATTGCCACAGGCGGCACAACAGAAGCCATTATCAAGATGGTGGAAGAACTTGGCGGAGAAGTCGTCAAGATTGTTTTCCTCATGGAGCTGGCAGGACTGAAGGGCCGCGAGAGACTGAGCGGCTATGATATTGATTCAGCGATTATCTACGAAGGTAAATAATGACAGAAGAGGATGACGCAATATGAAGGACGATAAAAAAGAAGTAATGGGCACTGAAGAGCCATTTGAGGAGCAGGAGCTCATTCATACACAGGATTTCGAATCACCGGAGGTGCTGTATCAGCGCCTGATCAATAAAGTGAAGGAATATCATCCTTCAGATGATATCAGTATGATCGAGAAGGCATATAATATTGCCAATAATGCGCACAAGGGGCAGCTGCGTAAGTCCGGAGAACCTTATATTATTCATCCGCTCTGTGTAGCCCTGATCCTGGCGGATCTTGAGCTGGATAAGGAGACCATTGTCGGCGGACTTCTTCATGATGTGGTTGAGGACACGATCATGACGGAGGAGGATATCACGAGAGAATTCAGCGCGGAGATCGCACTGATCGTATCCGGTGTAACAAAGCTGGGACAGTTATCCTATTCCAAGGATAAGGTGGAGATTCAGGCAGAGAATCTTCGTAAGATGTTTCTGGCTATGGCGAAGGATATCCGAGTTATCCTGATCAAGCTGGCAGACCGTCTGCACAATATGCGTACACTGAAGTATATGACACCGGCCAAGCAGAAGGAAAAGGCCAGAGAGACCATGGATATTTATGCACCGATCGCCCAGAGACTTGGTATTTCCAAGATCAAGATTGAGCTGGATGATCTGTCATTGAGATACCTGGAACCGGAAGTGTATTATGATCTGGCCAGACAGATCAATCTGAAGCGCAGTGAGCGTCAGGCTTTTGTAGATGCTATTGTGGAAGAAGTCAGTCAGCATATGGCACAGAGTGGTATCAAGGCACAGGTGAATGGCCGTGTTAAGCATTTCTTTAGCATTTACAAGAAGATGGTCAATCAGGACAAGACATTGGATGAGATCTATGATCTGTTTGCGGTGCGTATTATTGTGGATACAGTGAAGGACTGTTATGCGGCTCTTGGTATTATTCATGAGATGTACAAGCCGATTCCGGGTCGTTTTAAAGATTATATTGCAATGCCGAAGCAGAATATGTATCAGTCCCTGCATACAACACTGATCGGTCCGAACGGACAGCCCTTTGAGATCCAGATTCGTACATTTGACATGCACAGAACAGCTGAATACGGTATCGCAGCCCATTGGAAGTACAAGGAAGATCCGAATGCCAAGAATGTAGAGGACAGTGAGGAAGCCAAGCTGACATGGCTGCGTCAGATTCTGGAATGGCAGACAGATATGTCGGACAATAAGGAATTCATGAGTCTTTTGAAGAACGACTTGAATCTGTTTGCAGACAGTGTTTATTGTTTTACACCGGCAGGTGATGTCAAGAATCTGCCGACAGGTTCCACACCGATTGATTTCGCTTACAGTATTCATTCAGCGGTCGGCAATAAGATGGTGGGGGCAAGAGTCAACGGCAAGCTGGTCAATATTGATTATGTGATCAAGAACGGCGACCGTGTTGAGATTCTGACATCAGCCAATTCCAAGGGACCAAGCCGTGATTGGCTAAATATTGTCAAGAGTACGCAGGCCAAGAATAAGATTAATCAGTGGTTCAAGACGGAATTCAAGGAAGAGAATATTATCCGCGGTAAGGATATGCTGAATCGTTACTGCAAAGCGAAAGAGATTATTCTCAGTAATCTGCTGAAACCGGAATTTATGGAGAAAGTTATCCGCAAGTATGGTTTCAAGGACTGGGATGCAGTCAATGCTGCGGTGGGTCATGGCGGTTTGAAGGAAGGCCAGGTTATCAACAAGCTGCTTGAGGAATACCAGAAGAAGCAGCGAAAAGAGATGACAGATAAGCAGCTTCTGACACAGATGACTGAGATGAAGCAGAAACCGTCTGCAGCCGTACAGCCGCATAAGAAAGGCAGCAAGAGCGGCATTATTGTCAAAGGCATCGATGATGTGGCTGTCCGTTTCTCAAAATGCTGCAATCCTGTACCGGGTGATGAGATCGTTGGCTTTATTACCAGAGGCAGAGGTGTGTCTATTCATCGTACAGACTGCGTCAATATGCTGCATTTATCCGAGATAGAAAGACAGCGCCTGATTGATGCAGAATGGCAGGACAGCACGGCTGACGGCCAGGGCGGCCTGTATAAGGCAGAACTCAATGTTTATGTTCATGACGGCGTCGGTGTGCTGATTCAGATCGCACAGGTATTCTCAGAGAGGGATATTAATGTGACAGCCATGTCCAGCCGTTCAGGCAAGAATAATACAGCGACCATCAATATCAGCTTTGATATTGGCGGCAAGTATGCTTTAAATAAGATTATAGACAAACTGCGCAGTCTGGACTGCGTTTATGATATCGCCAGAACAACTGGCTAATGAATAAGGAGCAGAGAAATGGGTCAGATAGAGATTAAATCAATGACACTCGGTATGGTTGCGACGAATTGCTACCTCATTATCAACAAAGAGAACAAAGAGGCACTCCTTGTCGATCCTGCGGATAATGCATTGAGAATCAGCAATGTGATCGAGGAAAACGGCTGTACACTGAAAGCAATTCTTTTAACCCATGGTCATTTTGATCATATTATGGCATTAAATGATTTGAAGAAAAGATACAATGTTCCGGTTTATGCCCATGAAGAAGAAGAGGATGTTCTGAAGCAGTCCTCCTTGAATCTCAGCGGTTCGATCGGACAGATTTATACAACACAGGCCGATGTCTATGTGAAGGACGGAGAGCATCTGAAGCTGGCAGGGCTGGATGTGATCGTTCTGTATACACCGGGCCATACAAAGGGCGGTGTCTGCTATTATTTCCCAGAAGAGAAGGTTTTGATGAGCGGAGATACGCTGTTTCATTGTTCTATCGGACGTACAGATTTTCCGACAGGAAGTATGTCACAGCTTGTTCGCTCTGTGAAAGAGCAGTTGTTTGTACTGCCGGATGATGTGCAGGTATATCCGGGCCATGACAGTGTGACAAGTATTGGATACGAGAAACAGTATAATCCGTTTTTTTAGATGAGAGCGAACAGCGATTGACAGGGCTGCTGCAGGACTGATAGATATCGGTTTTGCAGCAGCCTTATCTCAGTCATTGATTTTGGCTGGGAACAGTAATTTAAATGCAGATGGAATGGGAGGATTTTGATGATTGCATTATCTATGAACCGAACAGATTATGAAAATGATATTCGATCCCTTTTGATGGCATTCTTCTATGGTGAGAAGATTGTATTGAATGGGGAAGAATGGAATGTCTGCCTGGATGTTCGGTATACAGAAAATCATACCGCTTTGGTATTAAAAGATCATAATGGCAGAAGTCTTGAAAAAGAGGGCGACTGTCATTTTGAAGATTATCGTTTGGGAAGAAATGATATCAAGAACCTTGTCTATCGTCTTTTGTCCGAATATACGGGGATGGTGCTGCCATGGGGGACACTGACCGGTATTCGACCAACGAAACTGCCCATGGAGATGTATGAAAGTGGTGCGTCAAGGGCGGATGCCATTCACTATCTGAAGGATACCTATCTTGTTTCTGATGAAAAGGCATCGCTTTGTGCGATTGTAGCGGAGAATGAAGCGAAGGTTTTGAAAGATGTTGATTATGATCATACATTCAGTTTGTATGTGGGGATTCCTTTCTGTCCTTCAATTTGTGCCTACTGTTCTTTTTCATCGTATCCGTTATCTGTCTGGGAAAAGCAGGTGGATAACTATTTGGATGCATTGTGTAAAGAAATTGAAGCGGCGTCCACTATGATGGGGAACAAAAAGCTTCTGACTTTTTACATGGGCGGCGGCACACCGACATCACTTTCAGCGGCTCAGATGGACCATCTTCTGACCTGTCTGGAACAATATTTTGATCTGGCGCATGTCAGTGAGAAAACTGTGGAAGCCGGAAGACCGGACAGCATTACGGAGGATAAGCTGAAGGTACTGAGAAAACACCATATTGATCGTATTTCGATTAATCCGCAGACGATGAATCAGGAAACATTGGATCTGATTGGCAGACGCCACACAACAGAAGAAGTGAAGCAGGCCTTTCATATGGCCAGAGAAGCAGGATTTATGAATATCAATATGGACCTGATCGCAGGGCTACCTGGGGAGACAAGTGAACATATGCAGCGGACCATGGATGCGATTGTGGATCTGGCACCGGACAGTGTGACGGTGCATTCCCTGGCTTTGAAGCGCGCGGCTTTCCTGAATCAGAACAGAGAGCAGTTTCCGGTTGCGGGAGCTGATGAGGTGAACAGAATGATCGGTATCAGCCATGAAGGTGCGCTGGCCATAGAGGCAGAACCTTACTATTTGTACCGTCAGAAAAATATTGCGGGCAATCTTGAGAATGTAGGTTATGCCAGAAAAGGCTGCGAGGGCCTTTATAATATTCTGATCATGGAGGAGAAGCAGACAATTCTTGCGCTGGGTGCCGGTGCATCATCAAAGTTTGTTTTTCATAATGAGCATGGACATCGCATTGAACGTGTGGAAAATGTCAAGAGTGTCAAAGATTATATTGAGCGTATTGATGAAATGATCGACAGAAAGAAGAATTTTCTTTTAAAATCGGAAAACAGCTTTTAATTCGGCGGCGGATGTGGTATAGTGGAAGTTGCCTGATTGATAATTAGTGCCATAGAAAAGTGCACATAGGAGGTAAAAATGGACGTTATTGAATTAAAGAAAATTGCCAATGAAGTCCGCAAGGGGATTGTAACATCGGTACATTCTGCAAAGGCAGGACATCCGGGCGGTTCCTTATCGGCAGCAGACGTATTTACGTATTTGTATTTTGAGGAGTTGAATATTGATCCTGCAGATCCTAAGAAAGCAGACAGAGACCGTTTCGTTCTGTCTAAGGGTCATACTGCACCTGGACTTTATTCTGTATTGGCTCAGAGAGGTTATTTCCCTGTAGAAGATCTGAAGACACTGCGTCACATCGGTTCTTATCTTCAGGGTCATCCTGATATGAAGCATATTCCGGGTGTTGATATGTCTTCAGGTTCATTAGGACAGGGAATTTCAGCGGCAGTCGGCATGGCTTTATCAGCTAAGCTCAGCCATGATGACTACCGTGTTTATACATTACTGGGTGATGGTGAGATCCAGGAAGGGCAGGTTTGGGAGGCTTCCATGTTTGCCGGGCACCGCAAGTTGGACAACTTGGTTGTGATCGTTGATAACAATGGCCTTCAGATTGACGGCAATATTGCAGATGTCTGCTCACCATATCCGATTGACAAGAAGTTTGAAGCTTTCAATTTCCATGTGATCGCAGATGTGGATGCCCACGATTTTGAGGCATTAAGAGCTGCTTTCAAGGAAGCAAGAGAGACAAAGGGCATGCCTACAGCCATCATTCTGAAGAGTGTGAAGGGCAAAGGCGTATCTTTCATGGAGAATAAAGCCGGATGGCATGGCAAGGCTCCGAATGACGAAGAGTATGCCATCGCCATGGATGAATTAGAGAAAGCAGGTGAAGCACTGTGTCAGAAGTAAAGAAAATCGCTACAAGAGAAAGCTATGGTCATGCTCTGGTAGAGCTTGGCAAGGAACATGAAGAGGTTGTCGTTCTGGATGCTGACCTTGCTGAAGCAACCAAGACAGGTATTTTTAAGAAGGAATTTCCTGAAAGACATATCGACTGTGGTATTGCTGAGTGCAATATGATGGGTATCGCAGCTGGTCTTGCTGCAACCGGCAAAGTGCCGTTTGCAAGTTCTTTTGCAATGTTTGCAGCAGGCCGTGCTTTTGAACAGATCAGAAACAGTATCGGCTATCCGCATCTGAATGTGAAGATTGGTGCCACCCATGCCGGCATTTCTGTTGGTGAAGATGGTGCCACCCATCAGTGCAACGAGGATATTGCCCTGATGCGTACAATCCCGGGCATGGTTGTGATCAACCCTTCTGATGATATCGAAGCAAGAGCTGCTGTAAAGGCTGCTTATGAGCACCAGGGACCTGTTTATCTGCGTTTCGGCCGTCTGGCAGTACCGGTCATCAATGACCGTCCGGATTATAAGTTTGAGATTGGCAAGGGCGTTGTCTTAAAGGAAGGCACAGACCTGACAATCGTTGCAACAGGCCTTTGTGTCAATGAATCTCTGGCGGCAGCAGCTAAGCTGGAAGAAGAGGGCGTTCATGCACAGGTTATCAATATCCACACCATCAAGCCAATCGATGCTGATTTAATTGCAGAAGCAGCCAAGAAGACAGGCAAGATCGTAACAGTAGAAGAACACTCCGTTATCGGCGGCCTCGGCAGCGCAGTTTGCGATGTATTATGCGAGAGAGAACCAGTGAAAGTACTGAAGATTGGCATGAACGATGTATACGGTGAATCCGGACCGGCAGTCAAACTGCTTGAAAAATACGGTCTGGATGCAGCAGGTATTTATGCTAAGATCAAAGACTGGTTATAGAAAGAGGCTTCGCGCTAATAGATAAACGAAGTACGGTTTAGAGTACTTATAATGGAATTAGAATGAGTCTACTCACACAAGCACGTTTGCACTGCCATCGTTTGGCAACGGTACGTAAGGCGGCAAAAGACGCCGCCTAAGGACCGGCCAACGATGAAGCACTTGTGTGAGTAGACTCATTTTAATTCCATTTTCAAGTTATTAGACCGTACTATCTTTGTATATTAAGCGCGAATCATTTATATAAACAAATGATTGCCACATTAGAGTTTTATTCGTCGGCAGAGAACTGGTACACGGTTGTATAGCGATATTCTTTTCTAGGCTTCAGTACCGGTGACGGGAATTCAGGATGGTTGAGCGCATCAGGGTAGAACTGTGTCTCAATAGCGATGCCGTCATAGTGATGGTAATCTGTACCGGCTTTGCCTTCTGATTCGGAGATGAAGTTGCCGGTGTAGATCTGAACACCGGGCATATCTGTACTGACATACATCTTAAGTCGTGTCTTTGGGGACATGAGTGTGCAGCATGGACGCATGCCGTCGCCGTCAATGCAGAAGTTGTGGTCATAGCCACCGGCCAGTTTCAACTGTGGATGATCGGCGTTGATATCCTGACCAAGGGTTTTGCCTTTACGGAAGTCAAAAGGTGTATTCTCAACGTCTAAAAGCTTTCCAGTTGGGATCAGATGTTCATCAACCTCTGTGAAAGAAGAAGCGTAGAGTTCCAGTGTATGATCCAGAATAGAGCCGGCATCTTCTCCGGAAAGGTTAAAATAAGTATGGTTTGTGATGCTGGCAATGGTATCCAGTGTCTCAGAGTTGTTCCAGCCTGTGTAGTTCATAACAAAATTGTCACAGTCATCAAATGTATAGCTGACGATGAACATAAATTCACCGGGATAACCTTCTTCGCCGTCAGGTGAGATACGGCCGAAAGTAACGGTATCATCACTGTCGATCTTGGCTTTGAACATTTGCTTGTCAAAACCTTTCAAACCGCCATGAAGATGGTTCTCACCCTCATTGGCTGCCAGTGTATAAGTCTGGCCATTCAGAGAAAAACTGCTTCCGCCGATGCGGTTGCCCACGCGGCCGATACAGGCCCCCATGAAGTCTGTGTGTTCTTCGTATTCTGCAACTGTATTGTAACCGAGACAGCAGTCGATAACTTCACCCTCGGCGTCTACAATATTGATAGACTGAACAGTGGCACCATAATCCATAATGGAAACGGAGTTGCCCATTTTGTTGGTAATCGTATATAATGTGACAGGCTCACCCTCTTTGGTTTTGCCGAATTTGCGGCGTGTAACGCTCATTTCTTTCACCTCATCTTATTCGTCATTACAAAATAGTTCCTAGATTATTATCCAAAAAATTTTGCAAATGCGTGATATATTCAGTAAATAGTATAATACATTTTAAGGTAAAAATCCAGTTTATTCGTCTTTGAATTGGCGCCCTGTATTGTCCATATGATATTTTTCTGTGTAGATTAGCTGGGAGATTGGGACGATTTCATACCCTTTGTCCTGAAGACCCGTGATAACACGCTCCAATGCGTCTTTTGTATATTTGGCACCATTATGCATCAGAATGATAGCGCCGTCTCCAAGCGCTTTGTGGTTTAATATGGTGTCCACGATGCTGTCAGCGCCGTAGTCTTTCCAGTCCAGACTATCGACAGACCATTGGACCACGTGGTAGCCGAGAGCGTTGGCAGATTCGATCAATGTGTTGTTGTAGTCACCGTAAGGAGGCCTGAAAAGTGTCATTTCTGTTCCGGTGAGTTCTTTGACTTTATCGTGAGGTTTTTGAATTTCAGCGAGACATTCATCGGAAGAGAGCTGAGACATCTGTTTGTGATTTTCGGAATGATTTCCGAGATCATGACCTGCTGCAGCGATTTTCTTTACATCTTCGGGATAAGATTCAATCCAGCCTCCGGTCATAAAAAATGTGGTTTTGACATTGTATTTGTCGAGAATGGAAAGCAGGGTTTCGGTATCTTCATTGCCCCAGGCCGCGTCAAAGGAAATAGCTACCTGAGGTTTGTCGGTGTTCACACAGTAAATGGGCAATTTGCGTTCAAACCTTGCGAAGACGGGAAGTGAGGAAAGGGATGGCTTGAAAAAGTGAAAGACAGCCAGAGAGAGGAGCAGAAGCGTGCAGACTGTGCAGCCTGTTTTCAGAAAGAGTGAAAGGGAGTGTTTCATGGCATAAAGTCTCCATGATCATTTTAGAATAGTATATGATGTCAAAAAAGCCGGTATGCATAAAGCATACCGGCTAAAAGAATTCATACTGTTATGTATGGCTTATTATTTAGCAAGACCCATGATCTCATCTTTGAAGATTCTTTCATCCATAACTTTTACATCTTTAATGATAGGTTTGAAGTCCATATGAGCAAGGATATCTTTCTCGATATCAACACCAGGAGCAACTTCGATCAGTTCGATGCCTTCTTTTGTAAGCTGGAATACACAGCATTCTGTTACATAGAGGACCTTCTGACCTGTCTTGTTAGCGAAGTCAGCTGAGAAAGTGATTTGTTCAACATTCTCAAGGAATTTGTTCTTGCCTTTAACTGTGAATGTACCACAGAATACAACAACTGGTGTGTTCTGTGTGATGTTGATGAAACCACCACAGCCAGCGATTCTAGGACCGAACTTGGAAACGTTGATGTTACCAAATTTATCACACTGAGCAAGACCGAGGAAAGCGATATCAAGACCACCACCATCGTAGAAGTCGAACTGGAAGCTCTGATGAAGGATTGTATCAGGGTTAGTTGTAACACCGAAGTCACCGCCTGAAGCAGGAACGCCACCGATTGTACCGGACTCAGTTGTAAGAACCATGCCTTCGATACCTTCTTCAGCTACGATATTAGCAACACCTTCTGGCATACCGATACCAAGGTTAACAACAGCGCCAGCTTTAAGTTCCATTGCACAACGACGAGCGATGATCTTACGAGCGTTCATTGGCATTGGCTCCATTGCAGACATAGGAATTCTCTTCTCGCCTGAGAAAGCTTCGTTGTGGTAAGAACCGTTTGTCTGTTTAGCACAGTCGCTGTCAACAAGAACGATTGCTTCGATATAGATACCAGGAACTTGAACAAAACGTGTATCAAGAGAACCATATTCAACATAGTGGCTCTTTTCAACAGTAACAATAACCTTACCGCCTGTTGTATAAGCTGCCTGAGCGATTGGAAGGATATCAGCAAGAGTACCTTCTTCTTCAAGAGAGCAGTTACCCATTGTATCTACATAAGATGCATGGATAAGTGCTACATCGATAGGAAAGCTAGGGTAGAACAGTTTTTCTTCACCATTGAAGTTAACTTTCTGAACATAGCTGCCCATTTCACGTGCTTTGTCATTCAGCATACCGCCTTCAAGATCAGGGTCAACGAATGTGTTAAGACCTACATGAGTTAAAAGACCAGGTCTGCCTGCTGCGATCTCACGGAATAATTCAGAGAGACAACCCTGTGGCATGTTATATGCAGCAACTTTATTTTCAAGAGCGAGCTTCTGAATTCTAGGAGCCAGTCCATAATGTCCGGCGATGACTCTCTTAAGAAGACCTTCTTCGCCAAGGTGGTTAACCTGACCTACATTGTTGCCTTCTGCATCTTTACCGCCGCCCTGTCCAGCTGCATGTAAGAGTGTCAGATCTCTTGGTGTGCCTTCTTTAAGGAATGAATCCTGGATTGCTCTCATCATGCCTTCTGGCTGTACAGCACCAACGAAACCGTTAGTAGCGATTGTCATACCGTCTTTGATATAGGCTTTTACTGCCTCTTCGGCTGTCATTAATTTTGCCATTTTAAAGTTCCTCCTTTTTATCATTATCTTTTAGAAATAAAAGATACATGTCGATACACTTTTATTATATGTAAAATCATACAATTTGTAAATACATCTTTTTTGATAAAATGGAATAGAATTATACTTAAAATGAATAATATCAATAAAAATGGATAAAGATGATGCGTAAAATATGTGTAAAGATTCTAAAAACAAGGGGTTGACAAAAAATGAACAATAAAAAACAATGGGCAATTTTACCTAAAATATGAGATGAAATTTAAGAGAGAAAAATAAAATTGACAAAGATCAGAATGACCAGGGACAGATGAACTTCAGTGAGGAAAAGGGAAAATGCGATGTGTTTTGATGAAATTGATAAGATCATGCGGTTTTATGTGGCAATTTGACGATAAATAGATTATAATAGGTGAGTAAGTGTGTATTATTGTTAAATAAGGGAGGAACTAATGTGGATCTGAAAATGGAAGTTACTCAGACTCTCGGATTATCACAACGAATGATTCAGTCGACAGAAATTCTTCAAATGAGTGCTCAGGAACTGGACACTTATCTCAAAGAACTGGCGGTGGAGAATCCGGTTGTTGATATAGAAGAGAAATTTGATAAGTCAAGGGAATCTGAGCGGGATGCGGAGCTGCAGAAGAAATTGGAATGGCTTGCAAGCAGTGATGAGCAGAATCGTGTCTATTATTCGGAGGAATACAGTAGCGACGAGGATGACAACCAGGATATGTGGAATGTCAGTGACAACAGAGGGGAAGATTTGGCGGAGTACCTGATCAGTCAGTTGGTGACCATTCCTTTAACTGATAAGGAGCAGGCAATTGCGGAGTATCTGATCGATCTGCTGGATTCCAGAGGTTATCTGACGGAAGAAACAGATCAGATTGCTGCCCAGTTGGAGACAGAAGAGGATGAAGTAGCCCAGATGCTTCAGATTGTTCAGAGCCTGGAACCGGCCGGTGTGGGCGCAAGGAATCTCAGTGAGTGCCTTTTGATTCAGATGGACCGTCAGAAGATTGAAGATACGATTGCCAGGAAGATTGCGGCGAATTACCTGGAACAGCTTGGCAAGAATCAGCTGCCTCAGATTGCAAGGAAGATGAAGGTGACGGTGGATGATGTGCTTCAGGCCATGGAAGTGATCCGTGAATTGAATCCGAAGCCGGGTAATAGTTTCAGTTCCAGAGAGAATCTGAAATATATCACACCGGATGTAACGGTTGTGAAGCTGAAGGATTATTATGAGATTTTGCTGAATGAATATATGTATCCGAAGATGTCTATTAATGGATATTACCGCAACATGTTAAAGGCAGGCAATGACAAGGAGACGAAGGATTATGTCACAACAAAGGTGAAACAGGCAGAATGGGTGATGCAGTGTGTTTCACAGAGAAATGTGACGTTGATGAATGTTTCAAAGTGTATTGTGGATGTACAGGAACGTTTCTTTACATATGGTCCGGGGTATCTGAGACCTTTGAAACTGGCGGATGTGGCTGAGATGGTAGGAATCCATGAATCCACAGTCAGCCGGGCAGTGAAGGACAAGTATCTTCAGTGCTCATGGGGAATTTTCCCGATGAACTATTTCTTTATTGGTGCCATCAGCAAGGCCGGTAATGAGAATGCGGCAACAGCTGATACAGCCAAGAATCTTCTGAAAGAAATCATTACGGATGAGAACCGCGAGAAACCGTACAGTGACAGAATTTTGTCTGAGAAGCTGGCGGAGAGAGGTGTTAAGATATCAAGACGTACCGTTGCCAAGTATCGTGAGGCAATGGGAATTAAAGATGCCAGTGGCAGGAAAGTCTTTTAAGGCTTTCACTGCCGCTGGCAGTTTTTTTATCTTCATAAAGTTATTGGGCATGTATTGTTTCTTTCTGTTTAAGAATATTCACTTCTTTAACAACAAGATAAATGGACAGCAGGGCTGCTGCCAGATCGGCGCATGGACCGGCGTACATAATACCGTCAATGCCCATGATATACGGCAGCAGGATAATTAAGGGCAGCAGAAAAAGAATCTGTCTTGTCAGTGACAGGATAATACCTTTCTGAGCTTTACCTACAGCTGTAAAGAAGTTGGAGGCAATAGGTTGAAGACAGTTTACAAATGTGAAAAACAGATAAATGCGGAAATATTCTTCAGCAAAGGTAAAATAATCTTCACTGCCGCTGCCGAACAGGCTGATAATCTGTCTTGGCAGGAACTGGAACAGCAGAAAAGAGATGATCGAGATCACAAAACCTGCTTTTAAGGCCAGATGCAAAACTTTACGCACCCGTCCGTAATTACCGGCGCCATAGTTGTAACTGGCGATTGGCTGCATGCCCTGAGAGATACCGATGATCATGGAGAAAAGCACCATATTAACCTTGGCGATGATGCCGGAACAGGCCAGCGGAATTTCACTTCCGTAAGAGGAAAGTGCACCATAATGACTCAGGGAATTATTCATGACGACCTGTACGATCATCATGGCAATCTGATTAATAAAAGGTGATGCCCCCAACAGAACGATATGCATGATATAATTTACCTTCGGTTTTAATTCACTCAGATGCAGGGGTACTGTTTTGAGATGACACATGTAGCGGATTACAAGAAGTGCCGAGATAATCTGACCGATAATGGTTGCATAAGCTGCACCAGCCATACCCATATGAAAACCGAAGATGAACAATGCATCAAGCACTGTATTGACGATAGCCCCCACCAGATTGCAGATCATTGAGAACTGCGGACTGCCGTCGGCACGGATCAGATGACCGCCGCCAGTGGCAAGAATCAGGAAAGGAAATCCAAGGGAAGTAATGCCGGTATAAGTTCTGGCATAATCAAGAACCTGATCGGTAGCACCAAAAAGCAGAAGCATCGGTGTCAGAAAAAGTCGGACAATGATACAGAGTACAATACCGCAGGAAACAAGCATCAGAAGTGCGTTGCCCATATAGGCAGCGGCTTCTTTTTTTCGTCCGGCTCCCATAGCCAGATTAAAACGGGCGGCACCGCCGATACCAAACATCAGGCTGAAGGCAACGCAAGTGGGGGTCAGAGGAAAGGCGATGTTTGTTGCTGCATTGCCAAGAAGACCAATGCTCTGGCCGATAAACAGCTGGTCGATAATGTTGTAAAGAGAGCTGACCAGCATGGCAATAATACTTGGAACGGCAAATTGGCGCAGCAATTGTCCGATGGGTTTATCCGCCATCGGGTGAGTAGTTGTTGTCATAAAAGATTCCTCATTTCTTTCAAAAATTTTTGAGCTGCGAAAAATGAGTTTATCCTAACAATGAGCTGTTCATTTGTTCATTGTTTCGGATGGTACTGATTTCGCAGCAATCTATTTGTTGAATAGTAAACTAATTAAAGACAATAGTTAGTATAACATTGGATGTATTTTATGGCAAAGGTAATTTGTGAAAAAAGTAATTATTTTTGAAGATTTTTAAAATACAACACGATTAAAATGACGACGTATTTTAAATATATTTATAGAAAATAGCTATTTTATTATAGAAAATGTCATTTAATACAAAGAAATATTGACAGTTTTATTGAAAAAAAGTATACTATACAAAAATAGGTCATACCTATATGGGTCGTACCAATTTTCTATGACTTAATTAACGGGGATTTTTAGGAAGGAAATAGAACATGAGTGAAGGAAATCTGCTGTCTGAAGAAATTACACAGCGGTTGCTCCATGAGATCAGAGAGGGCTGCTATGCAAATTGCAGAAAGCTGCCGCCGGAGCTGACTTTGGCTAAGGAGATGGGGGTCAGCCGGACACTGATCAGAGATTGCCTTTCCGCTTTGGAAAGGGAAGGATTTATCAGTCGGAAGCATGGCGTGGGAACGATTGTGAATCCGCATATTCTGAACGCAACGACAAGAATGGATCTTGAGAAAGAGTTTCTTGAGATGGTCTCGGATGCCGGTTATGTGTCGGATATGAAGATTGAGCGTATTGACAAGATTCCTGCGGAGAAGGAAGTAGCTGCAAGACTTCATATAGAAGAAGGTGATCTGGTGCTGATTTCGGAACGTCTTGTAACAGCAGATGGACGGCCGGCGATTTACTGTATGGATTATATTGCGGAGGCCAATGCCAAAGAGGGTTATGATATCAAGCTTCTTAAGGAGCCGGTGTTTAAGTTTATTGAACAGTGCTGTGAACAGGAGATTTATATGGATCTGACGGAGATCCGGGCGGTTGCAGCCGGTGAGGGTCTGGCAGAGATTTTGAATGTGGACAGGCAGGCACCGCTTTTATATATGGATGAGATTGGATACAGCTTTATGGGAGAACCGCTTTTGTATTCCAGGGAATATTATGTGGACGGCATTCTCAGTCATAAAGTACTGCGAAAGAAGATATAGGAGGAAGTTATGTATACAGCAGCAATTATGAAAACAGAACTGGAGGCTTCAAAAGGCACACGTAAACTGGATATGCGTATTGACAATATCCAGCTGGTGAATGTTTTTACACGGGAGATTTATCCGGCCTCCATCGGTATTTATAATAAAAGAATCGTGGCTGTTGGACGTGTTGAAACAGAAGCGGATCAGGTGATTGACGGCGCGGGTGCTTATGCTGTTCCGGGCCTTATAGATTCCCATATTCATATCGAGACGACGCTTCTGACACCGGAAGCTCTGGGTGAGGTGATCATTCCATGGGGAACAACAACACTTTGTGTGGATGCCATGGAAATTGCCAACGTGGCAGGTATTGACGGTCTGCTGGCAATGATCAAGGATTCAGAGAAGCTGCCTTTCAGACTGCTTCTTGAGATCCCTTCCAGAGTACCTACAGCGCCTGGACTTGAGACAACAGGCGGTGTGTTGGGGGTTGAGGAAGTAACGCAGCTGCTGGAACTGGATGAGGCAGTGAGCCTTGGTGAACTGGATCCTTCCAAAGTCCTTGGTATGAAGGAAGAATATTTAGAAAAGGTACTGGCCAGCCTGAACAGACGCAAGATCTGTAATGGCCATGCCATTGGACTGGGTGTGGATGATCTGAATATTTACGCAGCCGGACATCTCAGTGATGACCATGAATCAGTTTATTATGAAGAGCTGTTAGAACGCCTGAGACTTGGTATTATGCCGTTGATCCGTGAAGGCAGCAGTGAACGCAATGTGGATACACTGGTGCCGGGTATTGTGAAGAACAATCTGCCGACAGACAATATGATGTTTTGTACAGATGACAAGCATGTCAACGATATTTTCAAGGAAGGCCATATCAGTTACAATGTGAAGCGTTCCATTGAATTGGGACTGGACCCTGTACAGGCGATTCAGATGGCAACCATCAATGCGGCCAAGCATTTTCGCCTGGAAGACAAAATCGGTTCAGTGGCACCGGGACGTTTCGCCGATATTCTTCTGATTGATGATCTGACAACCATGAAGCCGAAGCTTGTGTTAAAGAGCGGACGTATTGTAGCAGACGAGAATGGTGCCCGTCCGGTGCCTGAGAAAGCTTATCCTGAGAAGTTATTTGATACCGTTCATATTGGTGCAGATTTTTCAGCGGAGAAGTTTATCATCCATTCTGAGGGCAAACGTGCCAAATGCCGTGTCATTGATCTGATCAAGGACCAGATTATTAATAAAGAGATCTTTGAGTGGATGGATGTCAAGGAAGGACAGATTGCAGCGGATGTGGACAGAGATATTCTGAAGCTGGCTGTTGTCGAACGATACGGCAAAAATGGCCGTGTTTCTACAGCTCTGGTGCATGGTTTTGGACTGAAACAGGGAGCTCTGGCAGCTTCGGTTTCTCATGATCATCACAATATTGTTGTGGTGGGAACCAATGACAGGGATATGGCTGTCTGCGTCGAAAAGCTTCAGGAACTTCACGGCGGTTTTGTTTCGGCAGTGGAGGGACAGGTGGTTGACGCACTGGCATTGCCTCTTGGTGGTCTGATGTCCACTCTTCCGGCGAAAACAGTGATGAAGCGGATGGATGAAATGAATGGAGCAGTTGAGAAGATGGGATGCCCGATGAAAGCGCCATTTATGTCGTTATCCTTTATTTCTCTTCCGACAGTGCCGGAACTGGGATTGACAGATTTTGGCCTGATTGATGTACTGGGCCATCAGATTATTGATATGATCGTAGAGACGGAGGCGTAACATGGAAAGTTACACGGGAAAAGGCCGGGGCCGCGTGGAAGGCATGGACAAGGCCACCGGCAGAGCGGTGTATGCGGCAGATTATTATGAGGAAAATATGCTGCATCTGGCGATTGTCCGATCAGCGTATGCCCATGCCAGGGTTTTGGATATCGATACATCGAAGGTGCCTGAGACGGCCTGGGTTTTTACAGCGAAAGACATTGTGAAGAACAATGTTCAGGACATTCTGCCGGATCAGCCGCTGTTGGTGGAGGATAAAGCACGATTTCTTGGTGAAGCCATTGCTGTTGTGGCAGCTGAATCCGAAGAAGCAGCAAAGGCAGCTGCGGCAATGGTGCAGGTGACGTACGAACCCCTTCAGGTTGTCACGGATGCATTGATGGCAGCAAAACCCGGCTGTATCCGGGTGCATGACGATACAGAGAATGATGTGATTCGTTTTGATAACGAAAAAGGCAATGTGGCACAGGGGTTTGCTGAGAGTGATTTGATCGTTGAAGATGATTTTTATACGCCGATACAGGACCATGGCTATATGGAGCCGGACGCCTGCATGGCGAAAATTGAGGAGGATGGGCGTCTGCTTGTCTGTTCCTCAACACAGAATGTTTTTCATGATTTGAGAATGGTCTGTGATATTACAGGTCTTACAGAAGATCAGGTACATATTGTAGCAGCCACTGTTGGCGGCGGTTTCGGCGGTAAGGACGGCAGTACCGCACAGCTGTTTACGGCTCTTGCGGCATTTAAGACGAGACGTCCCTGCAAGCTCATTTTCAGTCGTCAGGAATCCCTGGCAACAACCTATAAACGACATGCGGTCTATATGCATGTGAAGATGGGCTTTAAGAAAGACGGAACGATGGTGGCCTTTGACGGCAGCGGTTATCTGGATACAGGTGCTTACGGCGGCCTGGGGCCGGCTGTGTTAAGCCTTTTTTCAGAGCATTTTGCAGGACCGTACAATATTCCGAATGTAAAGATCAGCAGTCATCTCTGCTATACCAATAAACCGGTGGCTCATGCCATGAGAGGTTTTGGGGCACCCCAGGGCGCTTTTGCGGCAGAATCCCTGATCAGCAGGGCTTCGAAACTTTTAGGTATTGATCCGTTGGAAATCCGTTACAAGAATGGTATTGAGACAGGCATGTACGGCGGCGTCGGACAGAAAATGCGCCATTTCGTGGACTTTAAAGGGGCACTGAAGCTGATCGAACAGTCTGAACTCTGGCAGGAGAGAAAACACAATACGGACCCATATGTCGGATACGGCATTGCAGGCGGGCACCTAAGCTGCGGTCTCGGCAAGAATATTCCGGATCAGGCAGAGGTGAAGATTGAAGAAGCAGATGGCCATTATACAATTTTCCTTGGTCTGGTAGATATCGGACAGGGAAGCCGGACGGCACTGCAGGCTATGGCGGCGGATGCTCTGGAGACAGATTTTGACAATGTTTCCCTTGTGATGGCAGATACCGACAGAACATTGGACTGCGGATCTACGGCCGGTTCCCGTTCCACATTTATCGGCGGCAATGCCATGCTCAATGCCATAGAGAATTTTAAAAAAGGCGAGATGGAAACAGGAAAGGCAGATTTCCCTGAGAGTGAGGAAAGTTTTTCCATCGCCGGTTTCCCGCATGCGATGTATACATTTATTGCTCAGGCTGTGAAGCTTCGGGTGGATCCTGTCACAGGGCAGGTAGTGCTTCTGGATATTGCAGCAGCAACGGAAGCAGGAAGAATTATCAATCCGTTGGCGATGGCGGGACAGATTCAAGGCGGTGTGGCTATGTCTGTGGGCTATGCCTTTGGTGAGAATTGTCAATTTAAAGAGGGACGATTGCTCAATGACAGTATGTCTACGTATCTGATGCCCACGGCCATGGATTTGCCGCGGATTCAGAGTCTGCATGTGGATGGTTATGAACCGTCGGGACCGATGGGCGTCAAGGGCGCTGCAGAGGTATCCACCGTATCTATTGCTCCGGCGATCGCTGCGGCAATTAATGAGGTATCAGAAGGCAGATTGACCAGTTTGCCTTTCGATATAGAAACTATTTTAAATGGCTTAAAGAAATAGCCAAAGGAGGAAAAGAGATGAAAAAAGGACTCAAATGGATGGCAGGACTTCTGACACTGGCCATGGTTGTCGGTTCTTTTGCAGGATGCGGCAGTTCATCCTCAAAGGAGACAGCAGCAGGTGAATCTGCTGCTGCAACAACAGCAGATTCAACAGCTGATACAGCTTCAGCAGAAACAGCAGGCAAGAAATTGAAAGTGGCTTTGATTCTTCCTGGCAAAAAAGATGACGTATCTTTCAACCAGGCAATGTATGAAGGTATGAAGAAGTATGCAGATGCCAATCCGGACAAGATTGACCTGAATGTAACTGAGAATGTTTATGAAGTTGCAGATATCGAACCTGCACTGATGGATTTCGCTGATCAGGGTTATGACGTTATCTTTGGTCATGGCTTCCAGTTCATGGAGCCAATCGTCAAAGTTGGCGCTCAGTATCCGGATACCTATTTCCTGCTTGGTACAGGTTACAAATCACTGGATAACACAGCTATCTATGATGTGGAACTTGAAGCAGGCGGTTATGAAATGGGTGTGATCGCAGCACTGGCAACACAGACAAATAAGATCGGTGTTATCGGCGGTGCAGATGCTTCCGAGATCAAACGTGGTCATGAAGGCTTCAAGGCTGGTGCCAAATCTATCAATCCTGATATCGAGATCCAGGAAGTTTACACAGGTGACTGGACAGATACAGCCGGTGCAAAAGAAGCAGCTATCGGTATGTATGACGCTGGCGTGGATGTTATCTGGCATTCAGGTGATGGTATTGGTCTTGGTGTTGTTCAGGCAGCTGCTGAAAAAGATATGTACTGCCTCGGCAACGTAGCAGACCAGAAGACATTAGCCGAAAACAATGTATTATCAGGTGTTGTTTATCAGTGGGATGCCATTATTGCCAATGTTTTTGATGATATCAACAATGGTACATTCAAAGGCAGAGCAGAAGATGACAGATACTATTGGATCAATGCTGAAAATAATGGTTTAGGTATTGCAGACATTAATGATCCTAAGGGCTGGCTGACAGACGATGACAAGCAGGTGATTGCGGATACATGGTCCAAACTTCAGTCTGGTGAAATCAAAGACTATCTGCCGGAAGATATTCAGTAATCAGAATAGGAGTCATGTCTGCAGTGCAGACGATCATTCCGACAATGGGAGATGGATGCACAGCCCGTGGGCTGTGTGTCCCTTCTCTGAAAAACACAGGGACGTTCAAACACAGGAGGATTTGTAAATGGACAATCTGGCAGTCAGTATGCAGGGAATAACAAAAATATTTAACGGTGTCAAAGCCAATGACAACGTGGATTTCAATCTGAGGAAAGGTTCAATCCATGGTCTGTTAGGAGAAAATGGTGCCGGAAAGACAACACTTATGAATATCCTGTATGGTTTATATCAGCAGGAGGCCGGTGATATTTATATTAACGGCAGCAAAGAAGAAATTTCATCACCGATAAAAGCAATCTCTCTCGGTATCGGTATGGTGCATCAGCATTTTATGTTGGCCAGACCGATGACAGTTGTGGAGAATGTTATGCTGGGCAAAAAGTCCAGAAGAGGCATTCTTCTTGATACAAAGGAGACGGCGACGGAACTGAAGGAACTGGCAGATAAATACAAAATGAATATTGATCCATATTCAAAAATCTGGCAGTTATCCGTTGGTGAACAGCAGAGAGTAGAGATTTTAACAGCTATTTATCAGGGGGCAGATATATTGATCCTGGATGAACCGACAGCGGTTCTGACACCTCAGGAGGCCAATATACTTTTTGATATGCTGCGTCATATGAAAGCGGACGGCAAATCAATCATTCTGATTACCCATAAGCTGGAAGAGATTATTTCTATCGTTGATGAAGTCACTGTTTTACGAGATGGTGAGCTGATAGGATCAAAACTGGTTGATGAACATACAACCAAAGAAGAACTGACGAAAATGATGGTGGGCAGGGATGTTCTGTTTAATTTCGACAAGAACCAAAAGGCCCCCGGAGCAGTGAAAGTGGAACTGAAGGGCCTTTCAGCCAGCAATGACAAAGGCCTTCCGGCACTGACAGATTTTAATCTGACTGTTCATGAGGGAGAAATCCTTGGTCTGGCCGGTGTAGACGGCAACGGACAGAAGGAATTATGTGAAGTTCTGACCGGTCTTAGAAAAGCGGATGGCGGACAGTTCCTTTTTAAAGGAAAAGAAGTGATCAATCAACCGCCTGTTTTCTATATCAACAGTGGTATTTCCCATATTCCTGAGGACAGAATGACAACCGGACTGGCACTGAACTGGAGCCTTAAGAAAAATCTGATCATCAAGAAGTTCCACAAAGCGCCATTTTCAAAAAATGGGCTGCTGAATCAGAAGGCTATTGATGCCTACTGGGATAAATGCCAGAAAGAGTATCAGATTAAGGCCAATTCCGGAGAAGACCATGCAAGAGCCTTATCCGGCGGTAATCAGCAGAAAGTCATTCTGGCCAGAGAATTGGATGATCATCCGGAAATGGTTATTGCCAATCAGCCGACACGAGGCCTTGATATCGGTGCATCGGAATATGTCAGACAGAAAATTCTGGATGCACGTAATGATGGTGCAGCAGTTCTTCTTGTATCTGCGGATCTTGAGGAAATTCTGCAGCTCTCGGACAGAATCGCTGTCATCTATGACGGCAAAATAATGGGTATCCTTCCGGCAGGCACCGATACAAATACGATCGGTATGCTGATGATGGGACACAAACAGGAGGAAAAGGCATGAATTCAAAAATCATCAACAGTATCAAACAATTTGTTATTGCGGTACTGACGATTGTTCTCGCACTGGCAGTGGGTGCGATTCTTGTACGGATTTCAGGCAATGACCCGGCAGAAGCATATACAATACTGTTTCGGGGAGCCCTTGGCTCAAAAGCCAGGATATCCGAAGTCCTTGTTAAAATGATTCCGCTGACATTGATGGCACTTGGTATGTCCATCGCTTACAAGGCACAGCTCTGGAATATCGGTGCCAATGGTCAGTTGACCATTGGTGCGATTCTGGCTATTCTTCCAGGTATTTATCTGGGACTTCCGACAGTGATTTTACTTCCACTGTCCCTGATTTTGTCTGTTCTCGGCGGTGCTCTCTGGTGCGGTCTGGCGGCTTGGTTAAAAAACCGTTTTAATGCCAATGAAGTTATTACAACGCTGATGCTGAATTATATTGCGACCTATTTTCTGGCATTTCTTGTTTATGGTCCGATGATGGACCCTGACGGCGGCGGCTTCCCGCAGTCAAAAGTATTGCCAGATGCCTATCATCTGCCTTTGTTCTCTGCACAGATGCGAATCCACGGCGGTATTGTGGTGGCAGTCATTGTTATTCTTATGATGTTTTTCTTCTGGAGAACAAAGCTGGGCGTGAAGATTGATCTGATCGGACAGGGTGATAAGATCGCAACCTATGCAGGTGTGAATGTGAAGAAGACAGTCATGGTGGCCATGCTGATTTCCGGTGCACTCTGCGGTCTGGCTGGATGGAATGAAGTGTATGGTGTTCAGTACAGACTTTTGGAAGGCCTTTCCAGCGGCTACGGGGATATCGCAACGATCATCGCATTGCTTGGTGGCCTGAATCCATTGGGTATTGTGATCGCTTCCTTCTTTTTTTCAGCCCTTCTTGTGGGCGGTGCAACCATGCAGCGTATGACAGAAGTACCATATTCTGTTGTAGATATTATCCAGGGCCTGGTGATCGTTTTTGTTATCGCAAGAACAGCGATTCATTTCGGATTGCCGCAGAAATTACTGAGGAAGGGGAAAAAAGATGCTTAGCAGTATTTTTACAGTAGGATTTTTAGTGAGTTTACTGGCGGGAACCATCCGTCTGGCAACACCGATTCTTCTTCCGGCGCTGGGACAGATTTATACACAGCGGGCAGGTATTCTGAATCTGGGTGTAGAAGGAACAATGACGATCGGAGCCGTCGCAGGCTTTTCAGCAGCATATAAAACTGGCAATCTCTGGATTGGACTTTTGTCAGGTATGTTTTTCGGTATGCTGTGGAGTCTGATCATGGCATGGCTTTCAGTCACCATGCGTGCCAATCAGGTCATCGCGGGTATTGCCCTGAATATTCTTGGTGCGGGTACAGCGGTTTATGTATATCGTATCATTTTTGGTGTACAGAGTCTGCCGCCTCAGGTAACACCGTTTGCAGCCGTGAATATTCCGGTATTATCATCCCTTCCGGTGATCGGACAGATTTTCTTCCAGCATAATATTCTGGTTTATCTCAGCTATGTGATGGTATTTGTGACATGGTTTATCCTTGAAAAAACAACATTCGGGTTAAAAATCCGTGCCGTGGGCGAGCATCCACGCGCAGCAGATTCCAAGGGTATCAGTGTGGCAGGTGTCCGTTATGCAGCGGTACTCATCGGCGGTCTTTATGCCGGTGCAGCAGGTGCATTTATGTCTATTGCTTATATGAATCTTTTCACAGAATCCATTGTCAGTGGACGTGGCTTTATCGCCGTCTCTGTTGTTATTTTTGCTCGTTTCATGCCGGTGAGAGCCATGTGGGGTGCGCTGCTTTTCGGTTTTGCCAGTGCCCTTCAGATGCGTCTTCAGGCCCTGGGCATTGATATGGCCAATCAGCTGATGCTGATGCTGCCGTATATCATGACCATTGCAGCGCTGATCTTTGCTTCCAAGAAGGCGGAATTCCCGAGTGCTTATACGATTCCTTATTCCCGATTGGAGCGATAGGAATGAAGAAGACAACCAAAATCATCATCGTACTGCTGATTGTCATCATTGCGGGTATAACGGTTGTGACCAGTATGAAACATGCAGCTGATGGACCTTCTGAGGTCTCCGCTGAGAAAGCAGCTATGGCCTATGCGGAGGCTATTGATTATCAGTATGAGAATCCTGCGGTTATTTATGAATTTATGACAGATGACTTCCGAAAGGTTATGGATAAAAGTGAGTTTATCCGGGCTTTTAAGAAAGAACGGTCCTATCCGTATCTGACGCCGCTTTTTATTAATTATGACAGAGTAGAACTCAATGAAGACGGGACAACCGGCACTGCTTATTATTCCCAGGCAGCCAGACTGCCGGGAATGGTCTATGAAGTTGGACTTGTTTATGAGGATTCCAACTGGCATATCAAGGATTTTGATGACTTTTTGGACGGCAGTTATCTGGACAAATTCGATACAGTCACCTATGATCTGAAGAGTTATTTTGATACGGAGTATCCGGAAGATGAAGAAACGGAATCCGGGACGGAATAACTGTCGACCAGATGTCCGGTGGAAAAAGTGCGCTTTGAAAGAATGCATAAAATATGAGTCATGGAAGGATGACGAAAAAATAAAAAGGATAGTGGGGGATAGAGATGTCACAGATGCTGATTCCAAATACAGTAACAGAGGCCTGTCAGATGCTGTCATCCGGCAATCGCGTGGCCTGTGCAGGTGCCACCAATCTCTATGTGGACAGAGAAAAGGGCAAATATCTGGACAGAGATATTGTCAGTCTGCATCGATTAAAAGAACTGTCAGGCATCAGAGAAGAGAAGGACGGCTGGCATATAGGCAGTCTGACAACATTTGACCTTATAGAAGATGTTTTCAGAGGACAAGGTTCCATGGATGCACTGGCTGAGGCCGCATCCCTTGTGGGCGGCCCTCAGATCCGCAACAGAGGAACCATTGGCGGCAATATTTTGTCAGCTTCTCCGGCGGCGGATACCGTGCCGGTTTTGATGGCGCTGGATGCAGTGTTGGTTCTTGTGTCAGAAACTGGTCAGCGTATGGTATCCCTCAACGGATTTATGAAGGGACCGGGACGAACGGCTATCCATCAGGGGGAAATTTTGACTGAAATTGTCATTCCATTCAAAACGGGTGCCGCAAGATTCAGGAAGGTCGGCAAAAGGAATGCACTGGCCATTTCAATCATCAATGTAGCCGTTTATATGGAAAAGGAAGCGGGCAGGATAACGGCCCTGACCATCGCCATCGGTTCAGCAGGCCCGACAGCCCTTCGTGCATTTCATACAGAAGAATTGCTGCGTGCCTGGAAAAGACCGGACAGTGAAGAAAAATGGCAGCCTCTTCATGAAGAAATTGCCATTGCCCTGTCGGAGGATATTTCACCGGTTGATGATATTCGAGCAACAGGAAGTTATAGAAAAACTGTGGCAGACAATGTGGTACTGCAGCTTGTAAGAGAATTATGGGAGGCATGTGAAAAATGAAAACACTAGATTTTATTTTAAACGGAGAAGCCTGTCATACAGAAATTCCTGAAGATGCCACATTATTAAAGGTGCTGAGAGATATTCTTCATTTGACGGGAACAAAAGAGGGCTGCGGCGAAGGTGACTGTGGTGCCTGCACGGTTCTGGTAGATGGAAGAAGTGTCAACAGCTGTCTGTTTCCGGCTGTTCAGGCGGAGGGATGTCAGGTCATGACCATTGAAGGTGTTGAGGCCCATCCGGAGCTGGCCAGGATACAGAAGGCCTTTGTGGATTATGGTGCGGTTCAATGTGGTTTCTGTTCTCCGGGCATGATTATGTCTACAGTGGCACTGCTTCAGAAAAATCCGAAGCCCACGGAAGAAGAAATCCGACGCGGCTTATCCGGCAATATCTGCAGATGTACAGGCTATCAGGCCATGGTGGATGCCATTCAGTCACTGGCATAATAGGTGTTGACAGAAGTACTTATTAACTGTAAAATAAATATATCAATGGATTATATATGTTCATAATCAGGTTGAGCGTTTCTACCGGCTGCCGTAAACAGCCGACTATAATTCCCGAAGGCGGGAGAGTCGGTTTGTACGGCGGCCTTTCTTTTTATTTACGCGAGCAACGAGCCAAAGTCCGTGCTTGCACGAGACCTTGGCGACTGCCGCGATAACTTGAGAAACTCGCGAAGCGTGTTTCTCATAGTTTATCAGAAGGATAGTAAGCAGTCATATCAGCCTGAACTCTGTATATGCCTGAATAAACCTTACCAACGATTCCGATCAGAAGTATCGGAGCAGATTTGAATGAAAATGGGTGATGAGTATGAACAATTTTATTATGAAGGGTGATATCTGTTACAGTGAGACTTCTGATACATTGAGGCTCTGTGAAGATGCGTATCTGATCTGTGAGAACGGCAGATCAATGGGTGTATTTACACAGATTCCGGAGAATTATCAGCATTTTGAAGTGCTGGATTACACAGGTCATATGATTGTTCCGGGATTGTCCGATCTGCATGTGCATGCACCGCAGTATGCTTACAGAGGTCTTGGAATGGACATGGAACTGCTGGAATGGTTGGAAACCTATGCATTTCCGGAAGAATCCGGCTATAAAGAACCGGCCTACGCGGATAAGGCATACAGTATGTTTGTGCAGGATCTGAAGTATAGTCCGACGACACGTTTTTGTGCATTTGCGACGATCCATACATCTGCTACATTGAAATTGATGGCCCTCCTGGAGAACTCCGGTTTAAAGGGATATGTGGGCAAGGTCAATATGGACAGGAACAGTTCGGATTATTATTGTGAGGAAAGCGCAGAAGCCTCATTGGAAGCAACCAGAGAATGGCTTATGCAGTCGGAACAATTTCATAATGTCCGTCCGATCATTACCCCGCGTTTTACACCGAGCTGTACTGATGCACTGATGATGGGACTTGGGACAATCGCTTCTGAGAACCATCTGGCGGTCCAGTCCCATTTATCCGAGAATCTCAGTGAAATTGACTGGGTGAAGGAACTGTGCCCTGATTCAGAGAACTATATGGGTACCTACATAAGTGCCGGTTTGGCAGCGCCCGGCAGAAAATCTATCATGGCACATTGTGTGTACTCTGATGAACGGGAGATACGGATGATGAAGGACAATGACACCTATGCGATCCATTGTCCGCAGTGCAATATGAACATTGCATCCGGCATTGCCCCTGTGAGAAAGTGGCTGGATATAGGCGTGCATATGGGACTTGGATCAGACGTAGCCGGAGGTGCCACACTCTCCATCTTCAGAACCATGATGGAGGCCAGACAGGTATCCAAGCTCGTCTGGAGATTGCTGGATCAGAACCTGAAGCCGCTGACCCTGGAAGAAATCTTCTGGATGGGAACAAAAGCCGGCGGCAGTTTCTTCGGCAAAGTCGGCAGCTTCGAACCGGGATACGAACTTGACGCCCTTGTCCTCGATGAGAGCCGCATGCCGCACCCGCAGGCCCTCACCCTCAGACAGCGGTTAGAGCGATATATCTGTTTGTCAGAGAACGGAGATCTACTACATAAATATGTCTCCGGAAATAAGATTTTTTAAACAAAAACAGTTAAACAAACCAGCTTTTAGATGCGGCAGGTGCAAAATTTATATTATATTAGGAAGAGCCCAGCCCGTTAGCAGATCCATACGCAGGTGCTTCCAACATGGCCGGTACTTAGGCATTGTTTTGTAATGCCTTATGTACCGCTGCCAATGTTGGGCAACGCGAGTGTGCCTGCGTATGGATCTGCTAACGGGCTGGGCTTTCAAAAACTGGAAAAATTTTGCACGTCGCATCAAAAGTGGAAGGAGGAGCGTTATGGGGATTGGAAAAAGCATTCAGCGTGTGGATGCCCGTGCCAAGGTAACGGGCCAGGCGAAATATACACAGGATCTGATGACACAGCCGATGATGGTGGCGAAGGTGGTACACAGTACCATTGCCAATGGTGTTGTGACTGGATTTGATTTGGATGAGGCATTAAAAGTACCGGGGGTTATAAAGATTGTTACCTGTTTTGATGTGCCGGAGATTGATTTTTGTACGCCGGGGCATCCGTGGTCTGTGGAGGCGGCGCATCAGGATGTTCAGGACAGGCGTCTTTTGAATCAGCGGGTTCGTTATTATGGGGATGACGTGGCAGCTGTCATTGCAGAAGATGAGATTGCAGCTGTTAAGGCAGCACGACTTGTGAAAGTACATTATGAGGAATACCCGGCACTGGTGGATGTGGCAGATGCCATGGCGGAGGGAGCCGTGGCTATGCATGACAATGTGCCGGATAATGTTTTGAAACATACATCTTTCGCCCTGGGTGATGAAAGCTTTGATGAAGCTGTGAAAGAAAAGGGACTTATTCTGGTGGATCAGACGTATGATACCCAGCGTGTACAGCACTGCCATATTGAACTGCCGGTTTCCTTTGCGTATCAGGACGGCAACGGCAAGATTACCGTAACCACATCTACACAGATTCCGCATATTGTCCGCCGTGTCATCGGTCAGGCCCTTGGTATTCCATGGGGACAGGTCAGAGTGATCAAGCCCTATATCGGCGGCGGCTTCGGCAATAAACAGGATGTACTTTATGAACCGCTGAATGCTTTCTTAAGTCTGCAGGTGGGCGGTCGTCCGGTGAAACTGGAACTGACCAGAGAAGAAACATTTGCGGATACAAGAGTGCGTCATGCGATCCGTTTTCATATGCAGGGAGCTGTAAGACCGGACGGTACACTGGTGGCCAGAAGAGCAGAAGCTTTTTCTAATCAGGGCGGTTATGCTTCCCATGGCCATGCGATTGTCGCCAATGCCTCCAATATGATCAAGCAGCTTTATCGGGATGAAAAGGCCCTTGAATCGGAGAGCTACACGGTTTACACCAGTACAGTGGCCGGCGGCGCCATGCGTGGTTACGGTATTCCACAGGGAGATTTTGCAGCAGAGTGTCTGATGGATGATCTGGCGGCAGCCATTCATATGGATCCATTAGCCTTTCGTTTGAAAAACTGCATGGAAGAGGGATATAAGGATCCACATAACGGTATTACATTTTACAGCTATGGCCTGAAGAAATGTATTGAAGCGGGCAAAGAGGCTGTGCATTGGGATGAAAAGCGAGCCGCTTATGCCTGCCAGACAGGCAGCAGACGACGTGGTATCGGTATGGCGATTTTCTGCTACAAAACCGGCGTTTATCCGATTTCTCTTGAAACTGCCACATGCCGTATGGTATTGAATCAGGACGGTTCCATTCAGTTGATGATGGGAGCCACAGAGATCGGACAGGGAGCGGATACTGTCTTTACACAGATGGCGGCAGAGGTACTTGGCGTGACAGAGGATAAAGTGTATATTGTTTCCACCCAGGACACAGATGTCACACCTTTTGATACTGGGGCTTATGCTTCCAGACAGTCTTATGTCAGCGGCAAGGCTGTGAAGAAAACAGCAGAGATGATGAAGGAAAAGATTCTTGAATATGCAGCCTGGAAATTGAAGATGGATCAGCAGACACTGGATATCCGCAATAATATGATTGTGACAGCAGAGGGCGAAGAACTGCTGACAATGGAGGCACTGGCGACAGAGGCATTGTACAGTCTGGAACGTTCTGTCCATATCACTGCTGAGGCCACCAGCCACTGCAAAGAGAATACATTTGCCAGCGGTGTCTGTTTTGCGGAAGTGGAAGTGGATATGCCGTTAGGCAAAGTCAATGTACTGAAGATTATCAATGTCCATGACAGCGGTATTCTGATGAATCCAAAACTGGCTGAGGCCCAGGTGCATGGCGGTATGAGCATGGGCCTTGGTTATGGACTCAGTGAAGAATTAATGTATGATGCGAAGGGCAAACCGCTGAACAACAATCTTCTGGATTACAAGCTGCCGACGGCCATGGATACACCGGAGCTGAATGTTGAGTTTATAGAATTGCAGGATCCGACGGGACCTTTCGGCAACAAAGCCCTGGGAGAACCGCCGGCTATTCCGGTGGCACCGGCTATCCGAAACGCAGTTTTGCAGGCAACAGGCATTGGCTTTAACCAGCTTCCGATGGAGCCTCAGAGACTGGTGGCAGCATTCAAAGAAAAAGGACTGATATAGGCAGGGGGATGACATTATGTATGATATTGGATCATTTTATGAGGCAGCCAGTGTAGAGGATGCCATCAGGAAATTGCAGGAATGGCCGGATGCAGAGATTATTTCCGGCGGCAGTGATGTTTTGATCAAGATCAGAGAAGGCAAATTAGCAGGCCGATCCCTTGTCAGCATTCACAATATTACAGCGTTAAAAGGGGTGACAATGGAAGAAGACGGAACCATCGTGATCGGTCCGGGAACGAGTTTTTCTCATATCACGGCGCATCCGCTGGTGCAGCAGCATATTCCGATGCTTGGATATGCCGTTGATCAGGTGGGTGGCCCGCAGATCCGCAATATCGGCACCATTGGCGGCAATGTCTGCAACGGTGTCACCAGTGCGGACAGTGCGTCATCTCTGTTTGCCTATAATGCGATTCTGGAATTGACGGGCCCGGAGGGCATCAGACAGGTGCCGATTCAGGAATTTTATACAGGTCCGGGTAAAACCGTACGCTGCCATGAGGAAGTGATGACGGCTATCCGTATCAGACGCAGGGATTATGAAGGGTACACCGGATGCTACATCAAATACGGCAAGCGAAATGCCATGGAGATCGCGACCCTGGGGTGCGCCTGTCTGGTGAAGCTGTCATTGGACAAGAAGGTTGTTGAAGACATGCGGATCGCTTACGGCGTGGCGGCACCGACGCCTGTCAGATGTCCGGAGACAGAAAAAGCAGTTTCAGGGCAGGCTGTTTCAAAGGCATTGCTCTTTCAGACCGGCAAAGGTGTTTTAAATGAAGTGAATCCGAGAACCTCATGGCGTGCCTCGAAGGAATTTCGTCTGCAGCTGGTGGAGGAACTGGCTAAACGTGCCATGGCGCAGGCCATAAGAAATGGGGGAGGTGAAGTCGATGCTTAAGATAATCCATATGAATGTGAATGGCAAAGCGGTGGAGCTGGCCATTGATGACAGAGAATCTTTGCTTGACACTTTGCGTAATCATCTGGGATTGACCAGTGTGAAGAAAGGCTGTGAAGTGGGAGAGTGCGGTGCCTGTACTGTACTGGTGGATGGAGAAGCCATCGACTCATGCATCTATCTGACTATGTGGGCTGAGGGCAAACACATTCTTACAGTGGAGGGGCTGCAGTCACCGACAGGAGAACTCTCGGAGATCCAGCAGGCTTTCGTGGATGAGGCAGCGGTCCAGTGTGGTTTTTGTACACCGGGCATTATTATGTCTGCGGTGGAGATCATCGGAACAGGACGCAAATATACCCGGGACGAACTCCGAAAGCTCATCTCCGGGCATCTCTGCCGCTGTACCGGCTATGAGAATATATTGAACGCTCTGGAAAAAGTGGTGGGCTATTAATAATTAGCTATCCGAGAATCTCATTGAAAGCCTGGGTGGCCTCTGTCATCTGTTCCTGTGTCAGGGAGGAGTAGTTGACTACCAGTATATGCTGCATGGCTTTCTCCGGGTGATAGTAATATTTGGATAACGGCATAATGCGGATGCCTTTGGCTGCTGCCCGCTGACAGATGATCTCATCCGTGAGTTCGGTGTCTATCTTCATCAGAAAATGCAGACCGGCGTCCTCACCTTTGATGGTGACATGATTGAAAAGAGGACTGCTTTTGATGCACTGCAGCAGCATATCCCGCTTGTCGTGATAGTGAATACGCAGACGGTTGATGTGTTTTTCAAAGTGTCCTTTGTTGATAAAGGCAGCCAGTGTATATTGTTCAAAATTGGATACCGTGCAGGAATAAAACTGCATCTTGGCATAATAGGCCTTCACCAGATGTTTCGGCAGTACCATATAGCTGATACGGACGGTGGAGGCCAGTGTTTTTGTAAAAGTATTGATATAAATCACTTTCTCAAGAACATCGATGCTCTGAAGGGTTGGGATTGGCTGGCCAGTCAGACGAAACTCGCTGTCATAATCATCCTCGATAATATAGCGGGAAGGTGCTTTTGAAGCCCATCCAAGGAGTTCGTATCGTCTTCCGATAGGCATGGTGATACCCGTTGGAAACTGATGGGAAGGGGAAATATGAATGACATCGATATTTTTCTCCTCCAGTTCTGAAATCCGGATGCCGCTGTCATCCATGGCAATATAATCACAGTCCACATTGTGGCTGTTGTATATTTTGGCGATTTTGTGATAACCCGGATCCTCAATGGCATATTTCTTGTCAAAGCCCAGCAGCTGAATGAGGATACCGTATAAATATTCCGTTCCGGCTCCGATGATAATCTGTTCCGGGGAGATGTGCAGACCGTGAAAATCCTTCAAATGTCTGGCAATGGCTTCTCGAAGCTCTAGTATACCGCCGCAGGGAGGATTGATCATCAGCTTCTGCTGACTGTCACTGAGCAGTTCCCGGATGAGCCTTGACCAGATAGAAAAGGGAAAATATTCTGAATCTGTCTGGTTGCTTGTAAAGTCTACAGCAAAATGATGGCTTTCTTCCATATCAGCTTTCTGAATCATGGATGGGCTGTCGATGGATGAGGAAGAACCGTTGTCTTCCTCAAAGGGATGCATCTGTTCCACAGGAAGGATCGTATGGATATCGGAAACAAAATAGCCCTTTTTGGGGATAGAATAAATATAGCCTTCGGCGATTAACTGGGCATAGGCATTCTCAACAGTGATGGTGCTTATGCCCAGATTTTTGGCAAAATTTCGTTTGGACGGCAGTTTCTCTCCCATAGAGAGATTCCCGCATAATATATCATTTCGTATGCATTTATATAAATGTTCATATAAAGAATCTGACCCTGTTCCGGCAAAAGAGTAGGTAAGCATCTGGCATGTGACCTCCAATCTGGCCATCTTAAATAATATCAAAATGGCTATTTATTTATGTTCAGATTTCATTATAATGGAAAAAAACTTAGATGTAAACAAAGGAGAACGAAAATCATGGCAGAAAACAGATATGAATTAAATAAACAGCTGGCGCAGATGTTAAAAGGCGGTGTGATCATGGATGTAACAACACCGGAACAGGCAAAGATCGCAGAGGCAGCAGGTGCCTGCGCTGTTATGGCTTTGGAGAAAATTCCGGCAGATATCCGTGCAGCAGGCGGTGTAGCCAGAATGAGTGATCCGAAGATGATCAAAGAGATCCAGCAGGCGGTTTCTATTCCTGTAATGGCCAAATGCAGAATCGGACATTTTGTGGAGGCTCAGATTCTGGAAGCCATTGAAATTGACTATATCGATGAGAGCGAAGTTCTGTCTCCTGCCGATGATGTCTATCATATTGACAAGACGAAATTTAAAGTGCCGTTTGTGTGTGGCGCCAGAGATCTTGGTGAAGCTCTCAGAAGAATCAATGAAGGCGCTTCTATGATCCGTACAAAGGGTGAACCGGGAACCGGTGATGTGGTTCAGGCTGTCCGTCATATGCGCATGATGAACAGTGAAATTGCCAAGATCAAGGGCATGAGAGAAGATGAGCTTTTTGAGGCTGCCAAGGAATTAAGAGTGCCTTACCAGCTTGTACAGTATGTGCATGAAAATGGCAAGCTGCCGGTTGTCAATTTTGCGGCAGGCGGTGTGGCAACACCGGCGGATGCGGCACTGATGATGCAGTTGGGTGCTGAGGGTGTCTTTGTCGGATCAGGTATTTTTAAATCCGGCAACCCTGAGAAACGTGCCAATGCCATTGTCAAGGCAGTGACAAATTACACAGATGCCGCTATGATCGCAGAATTATCCGAAGACCTTGGTGAAGCCATGGTGGGTATCAACGAAGATGAAATTGCCCTTTTAATGGCTGAAAGGGGTAAATAAACCTGTGAGAATAGGCTGATAAGCCTGAGAGAATTAGGATAAATCGAGAAAATCAAAATGTACAATGTACATGAGGAAGAAGGAGTGTCAATGACAATCGCAGTACTGGCAGTACAGGGAGCATTTGCAGAGCATGAGAAGAAACTAGATGAATTGGGTATCTCATGGTTTGAACTGAGAAAAAAAGAAGATTTAGACAGACATTACGACGGACTGATCCTGCCGGGCGGCGAGAGTACGGTGCAGGGTAAATTATTAAAAGAGCTGGGAATGTTTGACAGACTGAAAGGGCAGATTGAAAAGGGCCTGCCGGTGTTTGCAACCTGTGCCGGACTGATTCTTCTGGCTGCGGAGCTTGGCAATGATGACAGAAGATGGTTTCAGACCCTTCCGGTAACGGTGAAGAGAAATGCCTATGGCCGTCAGCTGGGCAGTTTTCACACAGATGCAGAATTTGAAGCAATTGGTGTGATACCGATGACCTTTATCCGGGCACCGTATATTGAAACGGCATCACCGGAAGTCAAAGTCATGGCAAAGGTGGATGAACGGATTGTGGGTGTGAGGTACAAACAGCAGCTGGCTATCTCTTTTCATCCGGAACTGGATGGCGATAACCGGCTGCATCAGTACTTTGTTCAGATGGTATCTTCATCTCTCAATAAAGAGAAATAGCGGTCCAGATAGATCTTGTGGGCAACAGTGATGATCATATTGCAGAGCATGGTTTTCTCGTTAGAGAAAGTGCCATGCTCTTTTTCTGTGTTATGGTCGGTATCTTTTCTGACATCGGCCATATCTAATTGAAACACATGCCAAAGGACCTGTTCAAATTCCTGACAAAAATAATTATAGGCGGTTTCATTATCATAGGTCTGACGCTGAATCTCAAACATCATATGGATATTGTCCAGAGAAAGCACAGATTTGGCAACAGCAATAAAGATCAGGGCAGCAATTTGATCCCGGTTGTATTGCTTTTTGACGGGATTGTTGATGATCTTCTTTTTGACATAGTTACTGATCATAGAGCCGGTGATGCTGATATCTTCCAGAGGGCTTAAGTAACTGTCGATATATTTGGCGGTTTGTTCAAGGTAAAGGCCGACATCGGGGATTTCCTGATAGCGGGGGAGGTGAAAATTGTGAATAGGGTCAGCCATTTTGGATAGGATATGTTCGTTCATAAAACACGCTCTTTTCTTTATTTTGTATCGTGATCGTTTGTTATTTGGGTGATTATTTAATTATGAAACAATCATGTTCATGGTTGTACTTGTTTAGTAGAAGCATAGCATTCTTTATTCCGGGTGTCAATTATAAAGATTGGAAAAATGCTGATATCGGTTTTTGAAAAACCCTTGACAAAGTAATGAAAGTAATATAGTATAATAACACAAGGTTTTGAAAAACTTATAATGTTGTAATAAAGACTTTTAAAATATAAGGAGGATGTTTTATGCGGACACAGACATTGACGAAACAAATGTATACAGCGAGTTTGGATAGAGACAGAGACTTTCATTTCAGAGTGAAGGACCCGGGAAGCGCAGCAACCCATTTTATTGGATTTCTGGCAGCGGTTCTAATGACGCCGGTTCTTCTGGTGCATGCTTCAGACTGTGGTGCTGATCTGATGACGATGATCGGTATGAGTGTTTTTATGATCAGCATGATTCTTCTTTATGGTGCAAGTACATCCTATCATTCATTCGACATTTCAGAAAAGGCGAATCTGCGTTTGAAGAGAATGGATCATATGATGATTTTTGTATTGATTGCAGGTTCCTATACACCGGTTTGTCTGACTGTATTAAGGGGGAGCATTGGTATGAGATTGCTGGCTATCGTCTGGGGGCTGGCGATTGTGGGGATGATTTTTAAGCTGCTGTGGGTGACTTGTCCGAAGTGGGTTTCATCGGTCATCTACATTGCGATGGGCTGGGTATGTGTCCTTGCGATGCCACAGCTTGTTGCAGGCTTATCATTTGGAGCGTTCATGTGGCTTCTGGCCGGCGGATTGTTTTATACAGTGGGCGGCGTGATTTATGCAATGAAATTCCCTGTATTCCATAATCGCTTTCAGTACTTTGGCTGTCATGAACTGTTTCATGTTTTTGTCATGGCAGGAAGTTTGTGTCACTTTATTGTGATGTACGTTTATTTGTGTAACTAAAGACGGTTGATGAAAATGATAGAAGAAGTTGTGATTTAAAATGAGTCACAGCTTCTTTTTTTGTGGAGTCTGTGATAGTAATGTGATAAAATAAAACTGATATGGTTTATAGCCGAAAATAAAAATGGAGCAGAATATGAATGAGCAGAAATTAATTCAAAATGTGATAGAGCAGATTAAGGAGGCACAGCTGAAGCTGGGGGCGGAGAAAGAAGTGATCAGACTTTATTTTCCTATGGCGTCTATGAATGCCATCCTGGGAACCAATTATACAGATGAGCAGGAGATGCTTGCGGCGCTCAGAACAAATACAGTTTTTGATACAACGGTGCTTGGCAGGTTGAAGTTTTTTATCCATGAAGGGCGATTTGAGGTGCGTGTCCCTGCGGAAGGTGCGGAGTATGTGGCAGGAGAAATCCCAGACCCGCCTTTTCTCAAAGCAATAGTCGAGCTATTTGCACATCATCACAGCTTAACAATAGAAGAAATCTGTGCCTGCTTTGCGCAGTTTGATAAAGCCTACCATTGTGAAAAGATGGCATCGGGTACGGATTTTGATTATGCGGTTTATTTTGACGATGCGGAATATGATGCCTATTATTACTGTATTAAGATGGAAATGGGACATACGATTTATCATCGTTTTACAAAAGAAGATTATCAGATGCTGTTGAATTGACTTGTGAATTAACTTGTATAAATACGTGCTAATCGGTTATAATGTAAACATGTAAAGGAGATGGTGAGCATGCCTAATATTAAACCAATATCGGATTTAAGAAATTATACCGATATTTTGAAGCAGGTTGACGTTTCAAAAAGAGTATATCTTACGAGAAATGGTCATGGTGAATATGGGATACTTACAATGGATGAAATTGATGAACTTGACAGGTACCGTGCAGCATATCAGCTAATTTCCAAATTGAAGAAGTCAGAGGAACGAGCTAATCTGGAAGGCTGGATTCCATCAGAAGATGTTGAAAAAGAACTGGAGGTATTTGAGTGAAGAAAATCTTATATTCTCCAAATGCGCTTGAAAAATTACAAGAGATAATTTTATGTGGAAGTTGTTTGGAATTAAGACAATATCAGATGAAATAGAAGATTATTGGAATGAATAAAAGAGAGGATTACATATGCTTTTAATTAAAAATGGCAGGGTAGTAGACCCTGTAACAGGTGTGGATGAAGTGATGGATGTGCTGATTGACGGCGCACATATTGAGGAGGTAGGACACAATCTGTCAGCGGCAGGTGCAGAGGTGATTGACGCAACAGGACTTGTTGTGACACCCGGACTTGTTGATACGCATGTTCATTTCAGAGATCCGGGACAGACTTACAAGGAGGATATTCTGACAGGTGCTGCGGCAGCGGCCAGAGGTGGTTTTACGACTGTTGTTTGTATGGCCAATACAAAGCCGACGGTAGATAATGTGGAAACATTAAAGTATGTTCAGGAAAAAGGCGAAAAGACCGGTATTCATGTGCTTCAGGCAGCAGCCATCAGCAAAGGCTTAAAAGGTCAGGAGATGGTAGATATGGATGCGCTGGCCAAAGCCGGAGCTGCAGGTTTCACAGACGATGGGATTCCGATCATGGATGAGAAGCTTTTGTTGGCGGCCATGGAGAAAGCAAGAGATCTGGATATGCCGATCAGCCTGCACGAAGAAGACCCGCTGTTTGTGAAACAGGCCGGTGTGAATCAGGGAAGGATTTCTGAACAGCTGAATTATGGCGGCGCATCCAGAACAGCGGAGGATGTGATGGTAGCCAGAGACTGTATGTTGGCATTGCATACAGGGGCACCGGTCTGTATCCAGCATATCAGTTCAGCGAATTCTGTGGCGCTTGTCCGCATGGCAAAGAAAATGGGGGCCGATATTCATGCAGAAGCAACTCCGCATCATTTTACACTGACAGAGGACGCTGTACTGAAATACGGTACATTGGCACGTATGAATCCGCCGGTTCGTACAGAAAACGACAGATTAAAAATTATTGAGGGATTGCAGGATGGCACCATCGATCTGATCGTGACAGACCATGCCCCTCACAGCACAGAAGAAAAGGAAAAGCCGCTGGCGGAAGCACCAAGCGGTATCACAGGCCTTGAAACTTCTCTTGGTCTTGGCCTGCTTTCACTGGTTGAACCGGGACATCTGACGCTGATGCAGCTGATGGCCTGCATGAGCAAAAATCCGGCTGAGTTTTATCGTATGATTCCGGGCAGTGTGAGCCAGGATGCACCGGCTGATCTTGTAATCTTTGGTGAAAAAGAGCGCTGGACAGTGGATCATTTTGCGTCAAAGGCATCTAACAGTCCTTTTAAAGGATGGGAGCTGCCGGGTAAGATTCACTATACAATCTGTGCTGGAAAGATTGTTTATCAGGGTTAATAAACCGATATTCAAATAGGATGAAGACCACAGTAAGGTAATAATATGAAAAAATTAAGCCTGAATAATTCAGGATAATTTATAAAATAAAGGGAATGTAAGGATTTCTTAAGTTGTTTTTCCGGGGGGACATGCTAAAATTATTGTGTAACATTATAGATTGATGACATAATGTGAAAAGAAAATAGCAACAAAATAATCGGAAAGGGAAAGGCGTGATATGATGAAATCTAAGGGAATCATTTTAATTGCTATGTTATGTATAGTTGCTATATCCGGATGCAGCAAAGAGACCAATACAACTGCCGCGGACAGTGAAACAAGCAGTACACAAATCACGACATCTGAGTCGATATCTGCTGGAGAGACATCTGTGAAGAATAGAATGACGATTATTTTAAAAGATAATGAAACAGGTAATCTTCTGGAAAATAAAGTCGTTGAGGATGAAGAGAAGATCACAGCATTTAATCAAATGTGCAGTGAATTGAAAAATTCATCAAATGAGAAATATTCCGAGGCTTTTTTCGATAGTATAACAAGTAGTGAGTATACATTGAATTTTTCCAGCAGTGATTTTGCTGAAACAACATCTGAGAAAGGTGATGCAGTCATCGTAGAGTGCAACGGCCTTTCTTATGAACTTGCAGTAGGCGGGGAAGATTGGCAGAAAATAGCTGATTTTCTGGATAGTATTTCCAAATAGATAGAACAAAATATTGAATTGATGAGGCTTGAATGGCAAGGTTTGCTGTTCAAGCCTTCGTTATTAGGTAGAAAAATTTGTTTAAAAATATCAGGAGTATTGCAAATTGCCAGAGACACTGGTGTAGATGTAAGTTGAGGAAATGGCTACAGTATGGTATGATTAAGGCAGTGTATTTCGCAGGAACTTTGAAAGTAAATTGCAGAAAGGAGTGTGCATGGATGGGAAATTTTGTAAATCCAGGAAATGATGCATTCAGAGTTGCATTGGCTTCCAGTATTTATGTTGATAAAACGGGTTTGCTTGAGTATACCAATAAAGTAATCGGAACACTACAGGCATATATTTGCAACAGTCGTCCGAGAAGATTTGGCAAGTCAATTACAGCCAATATGCTGACGGCCTATTATAGCAAAGGCTGTGATTCTGAGACTATTTTTGCTGATTTGGAAATCGGTAAGAGTCCTGATTTTAAAAAGCATCTGAATCAGTATGATGTGATTCATCTTGATGTTCAATGGTGTATGGAACCGGCTGGCGGTCCGGAATGTGTTCTCTCTTATATTGTGGAAAAGACAATAAGCGAACTCAGAGTCTATTACCCGAATATATTGCCTGATCATATGAAATCCTTGCCGGAAGCATTGTCCTGTATTTATGCTGCATCAGGAAGAAAATTTGTCATTATCATTGATGAGTGGGATGTTTTGATTAGAGATATGGCAGTGGACCAGAAGATTCAGGAGAACTATATTAATTTCCTTCGGGGACTGTTTAAAGGGACGGAACCGACAAAGTATATTCAGCTTGCCTATTTGACGGGAATTTTGCCGATTAAAAAGGCACGTACACAGTCGGCACTCAATAATTTTGATGAATTTACGATGCTGGATGCAAGTATTTTAGCACCGCATGTTGGTTTTACTGAGAGTGAAGTGCAGCAACTTTGCCGGAAATATCATAGAGACTTTGAGAAGGTTAAGAGATGGTATGACGGATATTTGTTGGAAGATTATCAGGTCTATAATCCTAAAGCGGTTGTCAGTGTGATGCTGAAAGATAAGTTCAGAAGCTATTGGTCTGAGACGGGGTCTTATGAGGCAGTTGTCCCATTGATCAATATGGACTTTGACGGATTGAAAACAGCTATTATAGAAATGCTGGCAGGTAATGCGATAGAAGTTGATGTCGGTACATTCCAGAATGATATAAACAATTTTTATTGCCGGGACGATGTTTTGACTTATTTGATTCATCTTGGCTATTTGGCTTATGACCAGGACAAGGAGAGAGCGTTTATTCCGAATGAAGAAGTGCGGATGGAACTGATAAAGGCTGTCAAGCGCAGAAAATGGGATGAAATGATTCAATTTCAACAGTCTTCGATGAAATTGTTGGAAGAAACTCTGGATATGAATGAAAAGGGTGTGGCAGCTGAAATTGAAAAAATTCATTCTGATTATACTTCAGTCATCCAATATAACGATGAAAATTCCCTCTGCAGTGTGCTGACAATTGCTTATTTAAGTTCGATGTCCTATTATTTTAAGCCAGTTCGAGAATTGCCGACAGGTAGAGGATTTGCTGATTTTGTTTATATACCGAAACCGGAATATATTGATGATTATCCTGCACTGGTAATTGAACTAAAATGGAATAAAAAGGCTGTAACGGCATTGCAGCAGATTAAAGAGCGAAAATATCCTGATTCGATTATAGCTTATACTGGGGATATTTTACTTGTGGGAATTAATTATGATAAGGAAAGTAAAGAGCACCAGTGCTTGATAGAACGTTATCAGAAAAGAGAATTGAGGCCTGAATCTATGAAAAAAGCTGTACTCAGTGAAGGTTATTATGAAACATCGAATCCGTATGTTAATGCACCATCCTGTCATGTTAATTTATTGGAACTTTCAAGATATGCAAGAAAAAAAGGAAAGAAACTGGCAGATTTATCTCAAGATGAGGTTAATCAGTTTTTGATTTGAGGTGAAAGAATAAGTAGGGAATAATAAAGTGCGGTTAGAATAACATCTTATAAGAGTTTCGGAAAGAGCTTATTCGTTATAGGTGCTTCAACGCCGGTTGGTACTTAGGCAGTGTTTTGTACTGCCTTATGTACCACTACCGAGCGTTGGCAGCGGGAGCGGCCTGTAATGAATAAGCTCTTTTTGAAACTCTTTGATATATTTGGAAACCGCACTTTTCTTTTTTATCAAAAAACTACTTGCCAACTTCTGCTAATTATGTTATAGTATCAAAAGATTTGAATATCAAATTATTTTAAATCAAAAAGATTTTATATTAAAACTAAAATTCAAAACAGTTATTTGACAGATGGAGATGAACTATGAGAGGCAGGATATGCGGCACAGGTTCTTATTTGCCGGAGAAATATTACGATAATAATGATATTGCGAAGATTGTTGAGACCAGTGATGCATGGATTCGCGAGCGGACCGGGATTGTCCGAAGACACATTGCATCCGGATACGAGACCACGGTGAGTATGGCGGTGGAGGCCGGGAGACGGGCCCTTGAGAATGGCCATGTGCTGCCGGAGGAAATCGATATGATTCTGGTATCCACCATTACGCCGAATGCTGTGATTCCCGGTGTGGCTTTTCAGGTTCAGGCGGCTCTGGGGGCAGACCGGGCAGTATGTTTTGATCTCAGTGCAGCCTGCAGCGGATTTGTCTTTGCTTATCAGACGGCTCAGGCGTATATTGCGGCGGGGCTGTATCAGACAATTCTGCTCATCGGCAGCGAGACGCTGTCAGCCATCAATAACTGGGAGGACCGAAGCAGCTGTATCCTGTTTGGTGACGGCGCCGGTGCAGCCGTTGTTCAGGCAGAAGAAGGAGAGCTTTATCCTTCGGTTGCAGGCTCTGATGGCACCATGGGTCATGTATTGGCTTGTGAGAGCCGCGTGCAGAATGACTGGCAGCAGAAGGAAGCAGACCGTAAGACCTACATTGATATGGACGGCACGGCAGTTTTTAAGTTTGCGGTGAGAAAGATGCCGGAGATGGCAAAGTCTTTGATGACACAGATGCATTGCACAGAGGCAGACATTGACTGGTTTATCACCCATCAGGCCAATGAGCGGATCATTGAAGCCATAGCAAAGCGGTTAAAATCGGATATCGCGAAGTTCCCGATGAATATCGCGGAATGTGGCAATACTTCATCTGCCAGCATACCGATTCTTTTGGATGAGATGAACAGAAGTGGTCAGCTTAAAGATGGACAGAAAATCATTATGGCCGGTTTTGGCGCCGGTCTGTCATGGGGCGCTGTCTATATGGAGTGGCATGCATAATTCGAATCTGAAGCGGTGAGGCATAATTCGTCTCAGGGCGGCAGGCATCATCAGATGCGGAATGCATTTCATCTTCGGATGGGGTACAGACAGAAGTTATGCATTGAAATAGTTAATAAAAAAATTAAAAATATGTAACTGTTCAGAGCCAAGCAAAATTTCAAAAAACAGGTATAAAATGCTTGCATTTTTAAAACTGTTTTTGAAATTTTATTTGGCGGATACGCCACACCGACGAAATGCGTAGCATTTTGGAGGCTGGCTCTGAACAGTTACAAAATATATATTATCAACGAAAAGGAGAACAAAATTATGTTAGAGAAAGTAATCGCAATTGTAGCAGAAGGACTTGGAGTAGAAGCTGGTAATCTGAATGCAGAGACAACATTTGAATCCCTTGGTGCAGATTCCCTTGACCTGATGGATATGGTCATGAATTTTGAGGATGAATTCGGTATTGAAATTGATGCAGATTCCATGGGCACCTTAAAGACCATCGGTGATGTGGTGGATTATCTGACAGCTCATCAGAACTAAGAAAGACAGGGTAACAGCTGAATAGAAGAATAACAGCAGGAAAACAGAATGCTGTATTGACGGAAAAGACAGACATCAAAACAGACAGAAAGAGGTTGTAATATGAAGACGGAAGTAACCGAATTGCTTGGAATAGAATATCCGATTATCCAGGGCGGCATGGCCTGGGTTGCTGAGTATCATCTTGCAGCCGGCGTATCAAATGCCGGTGGACTTGGACTGATAGGCGCAGCCAGTGCGCCGGCAGAATGGGTGCGTGAACAGATCCGGTCAGCAAGAAAGCTGACAGACAGACCTTTCGGGGTCAATATTATGCTGATGAGTCCCTATGCGGATGAAGTAGCTAAGGTCATTGTGGAAGAAGGCGTGAAGGTTGTAACAACCGGTGCCGGAAGCCCTGAAAAATATATGCAGATGTGGAAAGAGGCCGGTGTGAAAGTCATCCCGGTGGTAGCCTCCACAGCACTTGCAAGAAGAATGGAACGCTGCGGTGCAGACGCAGTGGTGGCTGAAGGCTGTGAAGCCGGCGGCCATATTGGAGAGAATACAACAATGGTTCTTGTGCCTCAGATTGTTGACGCAGTGAAGATTCCGGTAATCGCAGCCGGTGGTATCGCGGATGGCCGCGGTATGGCCGCAGCCTTTATGCTGGGGGCTAAAGCGGTTCAGCTGGGAACAGTATTTGTTACAACAGAGGAATCACAGGTCCATGAGAATTATAAAAAAGCCATTATTAAGGCAAAAGATATCGATTCCCGTGTAACAGGAAGAACAACGGGACATCCTGTCAGAGCATTGAGAAATCAGATGACGAAGAAGTATCTGGAACTGGAAAAATCCGGAGCAGGATTTGAAGAACTGGAGCTTTTGACCCTCGGCGGTTTAAGAAAAGCTGTCGTGGACGGAGATGTGGTGAATGGCAGTGTCATGGCTGGTCAGAGTGCCGCCATGGTCAAAGAAGTGATGAACTGTCATGATCTGATCCGGAAACTGGTGAGAGAGACAGAAGAATGTTTTGGGAGAAAATATTATGAATAAAATAGCGTTTATTTACCCGGGACAGGGTGCCCAGAAAGCGGGAATGGGCAAAGATTTTTATGCATACAGCCCTCTGGCGGCGGAGATTTATGATAAAGCCTCAGAGATTTTAAATATAGATATGAAAGCACTGTGCTTTGAAGAGAATGATTTATTAGATCAGACGGAATATACACAGGCGGCCATGGTGACAACCTGTCTGGCCATGACGGCCGTTCTGGAAGAAGCAGGACTTAATCCGGATGTTACAGCCGGATTAAGCCTCGGCGAATATTGTGCCATTGCGTCGGCTGGCGGTATGACAACGGAAGATGCCATTCGTCTTGTACGCAAAAGGGGAATTCTCATGCAGAATACCGTACCAAAAGGTAAGGGAGCCATGGCGGCTGTCATTGGTGCAGAAACAGAGCTGATTGAAAAATGTCTGGCACCGATTGAAGGTGTCAGCATTGCCAATTACAACTGCCCGGGACAGATTGTTATTACCGGCAAAAAATCGGCGGTGGAGCAGGCGGTGGAAGCATTAAAAGCAGCCGGTGTCAGAAGATGCGTCATGCTGAATGTCAGCGGACCGTTCCATTCACCGATGATGATTCCGGCCGGCGAAGCGCTGGATCAGGAGATGGCAGATATGCAGTGGTCAGAACTGAAAATCCCTTATGTGACCAATGTCACAGCGGAATATGTCACCGATATTCATGAAACAAGAGCTCTTCTGGCAAAACAGGTAGCTTCCTCTGTCAGATGGCAGGCCTCTATGGAGCGAATGATCGCCGATGGCGTGGATACATTTGTTGAAATCGGACCGGGAAAGACACTGGCAGGTTTTATGCGGAAAATTAACCGTAATGCAAAAGTTTACACAGTGAATACGGTGGAGGACGCACAGAAAGTTATTGAAGAACTTAGACAATTAATCATTTGATGTGGGATAGAAACAGGAGAACGAAATGGGAAAATTTGATGGGAAGACAGCAGTTGTGACCGGTGCTTCCAGAGGTATCGGACGGGCCATTGCCAAAAAACTGGCAGCTTGCGGTGCGACAGTGATTATTAATTACAATGGTTCAGAAAGCAAGGCTGCGGCTGTACAGCAGGAGATCATAGATGAAGGCGGCAGGGCGGATATTTTTCAGTGCAATGTCAGTGATTTTGCAGCCTGTGAAGCTTTTTTCAAGGCTGTGACAGAAAAATACGGCCGGATTGATTTTTTGATCAATAATGCAGGCATCACGAAGGACGGACTGTTGATGGCCATGAAGGAAGAAGATTTTGACAGTGTCATCGATGTGAATCTGAAAGGCACTTTTCACTGTATCCGGTTTGCAGCCAGACAGATGATGCGTCAGCGCTATGGACGGATTGTCAATATGGCTTCTGTCGTGGGTGTGGCCGGCAATGCAGGACAGGCCAATTATTCAGCTTCCAAGGCAGGTATCATTGGCCTGACAAAATCCGCAGCCAAAGAACTGGCTTCCAGAGGCATTACGGTGAATGCTATTGCTCCGGGAATGATTGAAACGGATATGACGGCAGATCTGGCAGATAAAGTGAAGGATGAGATGATGAAGCAGATTCCGCTGAAGTGCTTCGGACAGGCAGAGGATGTGGCCAATGCGGCAGCCTTTCTGGTGTCGGATGAAGCGGCTTACATAACGGGACAGGTGCTGCACGTGGACGGCGGCATGGTCATGTAGGCGGATTGCTTATATAGGTGATATGGATAGATTTCAGAATGGAGAAAATGATGGAAAAGCGCAGAGTAGTGATTACAGGTATGGGTGCAGTGACACCTATCGGCAATAACGTAGAGACTTTCTGGAAGAATGTCAAGGAAGGCAAAAACGGTATCGGATCAATTACCAAATTCGATACCACAGATTATAAAGTAAAAATTGCAGCAGAGGTCAAGGATTTTTCAGCGAAGGAGCTGATGGATTTCAAGGCAGCAAAGCGTATGGAGACTTTTTCACAGTATGCGGTGGCAGCAGCAAAGGAAGCCTGCGCGGATGCCGGCTTTAATATTGAGGAAGAAGATCCTTATCGCTGCGGCGTGATCATCGGTTCCGGTGTGGGCAGCCTGCAGCAGGTTGAAAAAGCCTGCCAGACCATTGAGACAAAGGGACCGGGCAGAGTGAATCTGCTGCTTGTACCGATGATGATCTCCAATATGGCGGCAGGCAATGTGTCAATCCAGCTTGGTTTAAAAGGCAAGTGTACTAATGTGGTGACAGCCTGTGCCACAGGAACAAACTGTATCGGTGATGCTCTTCGCGCTATCCAGTATGGGGATGCGGAGGTAATGTTTGCCGGCGGTACAGAGAGCTGCATCTGCCCGACAGCGGTTGCAGGTTTTACAGCACTGACAGCTTTAACCACAGTCCAGGATCCGGATCGCGCATCTATTCCTTTTGACAAGGAAAGGGGCGGTTTTGTTCTTGGTGAAGGTGCCGGTGTAGTGGTACTGGAAGAGTTAGAGCATGCCAAAGCAAGAGGTGCACATATTTATGCAGAGCTGGTGGGCTATGGTGCTACAGGCGATGCTTATCATATCACATCCCCTGCAGAGGACGGCAGCGGTGCCGCCAAAGCTATGGAACTGGCCATGGAAGAGGCAGGCATTGCTCCATCTGAAGTACAGTATATCAATGCCCATGGTACAGGTACCCATCACAATGACCTTTTTGAGACAAAGGCAATTAAGAAAGCTTTTGGCGAGGATGCCAAAAATCTTGTCATCAATTCGACGAAATCCATGATCGGTCATCTTTTGGGTGCTGCGGGTGCGGTGGAAAGTATTGTTTCAGTGAAGGCTATTGAAGAGGGATTTATCCACCAGACTATCGGAACGAAAGAACTTGGCGAGGGCTGTGACTTAAACTATGCTATTGACGGACCTGTAGAGAAAGATATTCAGTATGCCATCAGCAATTCCCTCGGGTTTGGCGGACATAATGCGTCCCTTCTTTTCAAGAAGTATGAAGGCCAGGTGTAAAAATGGAATTAGATGAACTTTTAAAATTGATACGGGCCGTGTCAGATTCAGAACTGACGGGTTTTAAATATGAAGCAGAGGGTGTGTGTCTGAACCTGAAGAAGGAAAAAGAAGTAGTGACAGCGGTACAGACATTGCCGGCGGCCGGTGTCAGCCAGTCAGTGATGCCGATGCAGGCAGTTGCAGCATCAGCAAAGTCAGAAGCTTCAGCAGATTCAGAGGAGAAGGCAGCCGGAACAAAAGAGGCAGAGCAGAAAGGTTTTCTTGTGAAATCACCGTTGGTGGGCACATTTTATGCCGCACCTGCTGAGGATGCAGCCCCTTATGTAGCTGTGGGTGATACGGTGAAAAAAGGTCAGACAGTGGCTATTGTGGAAGCCATGAAGCTGATGAATGATATTGAGAGTGATTTTGATGGCACAGTGGCTGAAATTCTTGTGGAAAACGGCGAGATGGTAGAATATGGCCAGCCGCTGTTCAGAATTGCCTAGGTTGTATAGAATTGCCTGGGCTGTGCAGATAAGTGCTGAACTGATTTTGTAATATATAAGAAAGAAGTTAGACTAATGAAACATCTTGGAATTAATGAGATTAAGGAGATTCTTCCGCACAGACATCCTTTTTTGCTGGTGGATTATATCGAAGATTATGAACCTGGCGAATATGCTGTGGGTTATAAATGCGTGACATACAGAGAAGACTTTTTTGCAGGGCATTTTCCACAGGAACCGGTGATGCCCGGGGTATTGATCATCGAAGCCCTGGCTCAGGTGGGTGCAGTGGCTGTGCTGATGCAGGAAGAGAATAAAGGCAAGCTTGGCTATTTCGGCGGTATCAAAAACTGCCGTTTCAGAAGAAAAGTTGTGCCGGGAGATAAATTGAAACTGGAAGCAAGAATTATTCGTCAGAAAGGACCTGTTGTTGTGGGCGAGGCCATTGCCTCCGTGGATGGAGAAGTGGCTGTTAAAGCCGAACTGACACTGGCTATTGGGGAATAAAGATGATCAGAAAAGTTTTAATTGCCAATCGCGGAGAAATTGCGGTGCGTATCATCCGGGCCTGTAGGGAAATGGGCATAGAAACGGTGGCTGTTTATTCAGAAGCAGACAGGGAAGCCCTTCATACACAGCTGGCGGATGAAGCCATCTGTATCGGGCCGGCGCCTTCTTCTGAAAGTTATCTGAATATGGAGCAGATCATCAGTGCCACCATTGTATCCGGTGCAGACGCTATCCATCCGGGATTCGGATTTTTGTCGGAAAATGATCGATTTGCAGCTTTATGTGAGCAGTGTCATATTATTTTCATCGGACCAACCGCAGATGTCATCCGCAAACTCGGCAATAAATCCAATGCCAGAAATACGATGATCGCGGCAGGGGTACCGGTGATCCCGGGAAGCAAGGAACCCTTGTATCATGCAGAAGAAGCATTGGCCATTGCAGAAGAAGTGGGGTATCCGGTCATTGTCAAGGCGGCCCTTGGTGGCGGCGGCAAAGGCATGCGTGTGGCTTATCATCAGGATGAACTGGAAAATGCTTTTATGACGGCCCAGAAGGAGTCTATGGCAGCTTTTGGCGATAATACTATGTATCTGGAGCACTTTGTGGAGCATCCGAAACATATCGAGTTCCAGATTCTGGCGGATAGTTATGGTCATGTGATCCATCTGGGAGAGCGTGACTGCTCCATCCAGAGAAATCACCAGAAGTTGATTGAAGAATCGCCTTGTGCCATTATGAGTGATGCACTGCGTCAGAAAATGGGGGAAGCGGCGGTAAATGCGGCAAAGGCTGCAGGGTATGTCAATGCGGGAACCATTGAGTTTTTGCTTGAAAAAACCGGCCGTTTTTATTTTATGGAAATGAATACCCGTATTCAGGTGGAGCATCCGGTAACAGAGTGGGTAACAGGGATTGACCTCATCAAAGAGCAGATCCGTATTGCCGACGGGCGGGAACTGTCCTATACTCAGGAGGATGTGAAGCTGACGGGACATGCCATTGAATGTCGTATTAATGCGGAAAATCCTTATAAAGGTTTTCGGCCGTGTCCGGGAAAAATCACAGATATGTATCTCCCCGGCGGCAAAGGCATACGTATTGATTCAGCCATTTACAGCGGTTATGAAGTACCGCCGTACTATGACAATATGCTGGCGAAATTGATCGTATTTGCGAAAAACAGAAATGAAGCCATCACAAAGATGCGCAGCGCTCTGGGAGAAGTGATTATTGAGGGCATTGATACCAATGTGGATTATCAATATGAGATTTTAAATGATCCGGATTATCAGAACGGTGATTTTGATATTGAATTTATTGCAGATAAAGAGGAACAATTACTGAACCATCGTTATGCAGCTGAAGCGTAAAATGTTTTGCAGCGTGGCAGGAAATATTGATAATGCCAGGCAGCGAAAAAACGATTGCTGATGACGGGCAATGAAAAAAGCCGGTGAAGTGACAGGATGACAGAATGACAGGAGGGATGAACAATGAAGCTTGGAAATATGTTTAAAAAGACCAATCAGAAAAATTACATTACATTGACAAACAGGAAGGCCAATGTTCAAAACTCCGGGGAGTCATCACCGGAGGTGCCTGAAGGGCTGATGCGCAAATGCAATGCCTGCAGAGCAGTGGTATTGGCAGAAAGTATTATTGGCAATCAGTATATTTGCCCGAAATGCGGCAACTATTTTAGTGTACCGGCAAGACGCCGCATCGAGATGCTGGCAGACGAGGAAAGTTTCAAGGAATGGGATACAGGCCTTACATCCGGAAATCCGCTGCATTACAAAGGCTATGAAGATAAAGTTGAAGCTCTTCGTGAGAAGACAGGCCTTGATGAAGCGGTGACTACAGGCCTTGCAAGGATTGGCGGTCATGAAGTGGTACTGGCCGTGTGTGACAGCCATTTTATGATGGCCAGCATGGGCAAAGTTGTTGGTGAAAAGCTTACACGAGCCATTGAGAAAGCCACAGAGCGAAAGGTGCCGGTGATCATTGTTGCCTGCTCCGGCGGGGCCAGAATGCAGGAAGGTATCCATTCTCTGATGCAGATGGCGAAAACATCTGCCGCCTTAAAAAGACATCATGATGCGGGACAGCTCTATATCTCGGTTCTTACAAATCCCACAACCGGCGGTGTTACAGCCAGTTTTGCCATGTTGGGGGATATTATTCTGGCAGAACCGAATGCACTCATCGGTTTTGCGGGACCAAGAGTCATTGAGCAGACCATCGGACAAAAGCTGCCGAAGGGTTTTCAGCGTTCGGAATTCCTCTTAAAACATGGTTTTATTGATCAGATTGTAGAAAGAGAACACCTGAAGAATCGTCTGGAGCATCTTCTGTCACTGCATGAGAAAAATCCTGAGGCGGAGCAAAGACTCAGAAACTATAAGGAAGTGTCAGAGTCATCTGAGAATCCGGATCTGAATATGAGTGAAGAATTATCCATTGCAAAAAAAGATGAAAAGAAATCTGCCTGGGACAGGGTTCTGGCTTCCAGAAAGAAGGAAAGACCGGTCGGCACAGAATATATAGAAGATTTATTTTCGGACTTTACAGAACTGCATGGTGACAGGTATTTTGGGGATGATCCGGCCATTGTAGGCGGTATCGCCAGATTCCACGGGATGCCTGTGACGGTGATCGCCCAGGAAAAGGGACGTAATACAAGGGAGAATGTTCTGCGCAATTTTGCTATGCCGTCACCGGAGGGCTACAGAAAGGCCCTGCGTTTAATGAAACAGGCAGAAAAATTTCATCGACCGGTCATCTGTTTTGTCGATACACCGGGTGCCTTCTGCGGTATGGAAGCAGAGGAGCGTGGGCAGGGAGAAGCCATTGCACGCAATCTGTTTGAAATATCCGGTCTTAAGACACCGGTTCTGTCAATCGTGATCGGTGAAGGCGGCAGCGGCGGTGCGCTTGCGATGGCAGTGGCCGATGAAGTGTGGATGCTTGAAAATTCTATTTACTCCATTCTCTCACCGGAAGGCTTTGCAAGCATCCTCTGGAAGGATAGCCATAAAGCGAAGGAGGCGGCAGCTGTGATGCGGCTGACGGCGGCAGATCTTCAAAAACATGGCATGGTGGAGCGTGTTTTTGAAGAACCGGAAGATCTCACCATAGAGACACTGCCGGAACTGACACTGAAAATGGACAGATGTATGAAAATATTTTTCAGAAAACAGCTGGCAATGACAGGGGATGAGATTGCAGAGATGAGATATCGGAGGTTCAGGGCATTATGATGACATATCCAGAATTAAAAATTGGTGATCTGACAGTCAAAAAGCCCATCATTCAGGGCGGCATGGGCATCGGCATTAGTCTGTCAGGGCTGGCGGGTGCAGTGGCGAAAGCCGGAGGCGTCGGTGTGATCTCGACGGCCCAGATTGGTTTTCGGGAGCCGGATTTTGAAGAACATCCGGCGGAAGCCTGCCGAAGGGCCATCGGCAAAGAACTGGCTAAAGCAAGGAAAATTGCACCGACGGGAATCATCGGTTTTAATATCATGACTGCATTAAGAGATTATGAGGGACATGTCCGGGCGGCAGTGGAAGCCGGTGCGGATCTGATCATCTCAGGTGCGGGACTGCCCCTTGATCTGCCGGGACTGGCAGCAGCAAGTCAGACAAAGATTGCACCGATTGTATCAACAGAACGTTCGGCGGCGGTTATCCTGAAATACTGGGACAGAAAATACCATCGTACAGCGGATCTTGTGGTGATCGAGGGACCGAAAGCCGGTGGGCATCTCGGTTTTAGTCGTGAACAGTTGGAAGAATATGCTGAATATGATGATAAAGAATATACCGAAAAAAGTTATGATGATGAAGTGAAAAAGATCATGGCTGTTGTCAGAAAATATGGTGAAAAATACGGTTGTTCAATTCCGGTCGTACTGGCCGGCGGCATTTATGACAGAGCAGCGGCAAAGCATGCTTTTAGCCTTGGAGTGGATGGCATTCAGGTTGCGACGCGTTTTGTAACGACAGAAGAATGTGATGCAGATATCCGTTACAAAGAAGCTTATATCCGGGCAAATAAAGAAGATATTCAGATTGTGAAAAGTCCTGTGGGGATGCCGGGCAGGGCCATTATGAATCCTTTTATGGAGCGGGTGATGGCCGGTGAAAGGATATCACCGAAGAAGTGCCTGCTCTGCATGAAGGGCTGCAAGCCTTCGGAAATTCCTTATTGCATTACGGAGTCTCTGCTCCATGCGGCAAAGGGTGAAACTGATGAAGCACTATTATTCTGCGGTGCTGATGCTTGGCGGGCTGAGAAGATAGAGACAGTGGAAGAAGTGATCGGTGACTTACTGTCGATTTAAAAAGGAATCCTGATGAAAAGTTGAAGAACTATATCAATTTTTCATCAGGTGAATAAATTGTACTAAAAATAATAAGTGACATTTTTGTACGATGTATTGACAAACAAAATTTAAGGGACTATAATCTACTTCACAAAAAAGAGAAAAGTCTATGAAGGGGCAAGCGGCGTGTGCTGACTTGCTTTTTATTATAGAATAGGAGAGTGGATTTTATGACTGTAAGTCTCATTTTAACAGAACAAATTGTAAAATTATTTATTATCCTTATGATCGGTTTCATCATGGTCAAGATCGGTCTGCTGAAGGTTTCCGACAGTAAGAGTATTTCCGTCCTGCTTGTGTATCTGGTGCTTCCCTGTATGATCGTCAATTCATTTCAGATTGAATATACGCCGGAGGTACTGAAGGGATTGATTTTTACGGTTGTAGCAGCAGTGATCGCCCATATTGTTTTTCTTATCCTCACGGCATTTTTAAGAAAACCGTTGCATCTGGATATGGTTGAAGAGCTGACTACGGTTTATACAAACGGTGGTATTTTGGTTGTTCCGTTGGTCAAAGCACTTCTTGGCACAGAGTATGTTATTTATTCCTGCAGTTTTCTGGCTGTACAGATGATTCTGATCTGGACACACGGCAGGCATAAAATGTGCAGTGAGGAAAGGCTTTCCTTAAAGAAAATATTTTGGAATGCCAACATTGTGGCGATTTGTATCGGTGCATTTCTGTTTGTTACAAAGATTGAATTGCCGGATGTGATTGGCGGAACCATTGATATGCTGGCAGAAATGATCGGGCCAATCGGTATGCTATTGGCAGGTATGGCAATTTCTGAAATTCCATTCAAAAAAATATTCATGGAAAAAAGAAATTATTTGGCCGTTTTACTCAGATTGTTTATCTATCCTCTTGTCGTACTTATTGTGTTCAAAGTGCTAGATTTGACAGATTGGATCGCGGACGGAAAGAATCTGCTGCTGATTGTCTTTCTTGCATGTGTCACACCGGCCTGTGCAACAGTTACTTCCATGGCACAGCTTTATGATAAGAACAGTGCAGAGGCCAGCCTGTTTTATGTGCTGACCACACTTTTTTCAATCATCAGTATGCCGTTGATGATTCTTGTATTTGAAATTTTCTGTTAACGAAAAATTTTTATCCGAGAGACACGTCCAGTATCATCATCAGACTGAATCCGACAGCAAAACACAGGGTGCCCACATCAGAGTGACGTCCCTGGGACATTTCGGGGATCAGCTCTTCCACGACAACATAGAGCATAGCGCCGGCGGCGAAACTCAGCAGATAAGGCAGGGCCGGAAGAATATAATGGGCAGCCAGAATTGTCAAAATGCCGCCGACAGGTTCCACGATACCGGAGAGGACACCGCCCACAAAGGCTTTGCTTTTCTTCATACCTTCGGCGCGAAGGGGCATGGATATGATGGCGCCTTCCGGAAAATTCTGGATAGCGATGCCAAGGGATAATGCCAGTGCACCGGCGGCGGTGATGGTTGTGCTGTCTGAGAGATAACCGGCATAGACTACGCCCACGGCCATACCCTCCGGGATATTGTGCAGCGTCACAGCCAGTACCATCATGGTTGTGCGCTGAAGTTTGCTTTTCGGTCCCTCAGCCTGATTGCTGTTCTGATGTAGGTGGGGAATGATGTGATCTAAGAGAAGCAGAAACAGGATGCCGATCCAGAAACCGATGGCCGCGGGAAGAAAAGACAGCTTTCCCATGGATGCGGATTGTTCAATGGCAGGAATGATCAGGCTCCATACGGATGCAGCCACCATAACACCAGCGGCAAAACCGGTTAATGCCCGTTGAATTTTGTCACTTAACGTATTCTTCATGAAGAATACGCAGGCGGCACCGATGGATGTGCCGAGAAAAGGAATTAAAATACCATAAAATATATTCAGATTCATATATCAGACCTCCAATCCTTGAGTATGAAATATATAGATAGTTGTATGTGTAATTGCTCAAAATAATGCTGATTAGTTACAGCTAACTATAAAAATACTATAGCACGGTTTTAACGAATTGACAAGCAGTATCGATTTTCTCCTTGACAGAGATACCGATTCTGTTATATTATTAAATCTGATAAAGGAGAGTAACCTACGTTTGGGAATCTGCGTTTGCAGTGTCGTCAGTACGTTGGAAACATCCGGCGCTGCAGGGAAATGGTGAGACTTTTATTGCATTTTTGTTATGCAATAAGGGTTTCTTTTTTTATCTTATCAATAAAAATCCTTTATTGCATAAAAAAATTACAGTTGGTGAATATTTGCAAAAAAGGAGGCAAGCGTTAAGCTCTATTGTGACAATTGTTCTTTCTTTCGGAACACAGAAGATGGCAAAGGAGCACAGCAGCTGCAATTGATGTGGCAGATCTGGCACAAAGACGTCTTTGGGATTACAGTATTTTATGTAATGATTCAACAAATTAAGAAAAGAGGAGAAAGACAGTGGATTTAAGTAAAATTGCTATAAAAAAAATCCGGGAGCTTATTGTGTTTACAGCACTTCTTGTGGTCGCCCTGTGGAAATTTGATGTGGTGCTCGATGTGCTGAAAGCAATATGGGGAATTCTATTTCCCTTTGTACTTGGCGGAGCGATCGCATTTGTGATCAACGTGCCAATGAGCTTTTTGGAAAAGAAAATTTTTGGAAGAGTAAAAAAAGAAAATAAGATAGTCGTAAAATTGGCAAGACCGATAAGCCTGCTCCTTACGATTGTATTTGCGGTTGGCGTGATCGTATTGGTAATGTTTGGCGTGATCCCGCAGCTTACGCGGACAGTGGGAACCCTGATGGTGAGCATCGCTGATTTTATTCCGCAGATGCAAAGCTGGATCCGGGAATTTTCCCATAATAACCAGGAAGTCATGAAGCTGGTAGATCAGGTACAGTTTAATTCGGATCAGGCAATCAAGTGGGGGATAAGCTTTCTTGGAAACGGTGCAGGAAATATGATGAATACCACAATGTCAGCATTGGGTTCCATAGTCAGTGGATTGGCAACCTTTTTTATTGCATTTTCATTTGCCTGTTATGTTCTTTTTCAGAAGGAGAAGCTGCACGTGCAGATCCGAAAAGTAATTTTCGCTTTTCTTCCAAGGAAAAAAGCAGATGCTTTTCTTAAAGTCTGTTCTCTGACTTATCGGACATTTGCAAATTTTCTTGCAGGTCAGTGTCTGGAAGCCGTGATCCTCGGCTGTATGTTTGTTGTTATATTGAGTATTTTGAGGATGCCATATGCACTTTTGATCGGGATTTTGATTGCGTTTACCGCATTGATCCCAATTTTCGGGGCTTTCATCGGATGTGCAGTGGGAAGCTTTTTGATTTTTATGGTAAGTCCGGAACAGGCGATTTTATTCATTATAGTATTTCTGGTGCTGCAGCAGATTGAGGGAAATCTGATCTATCCTCATGTTGTGGGTGAATCGGTAGGGCTTCCGTCAATCTGGGTTCTTGCAGCAGTTACGATCGGTGGAAACCTTATGGGAATTGTAGGTATGCTTGTTTTTATTCCGCTGTTGTCCGTGTTTTATACTATTTTTCGGGAATTCGTATATCTGCGTCTGAAAAAGAAGCATATCAAACAGGTGACAAAGACAGAAATTGAGGAATATACGGTGGAGGAAACACGACAAACGCATGAGTAAATAAATTGTGAACACGTCCCTTTTCTGATAAAATTAAAAGAAAAGGGGCGTTGGTATATGCAGGAATTATTAGATTGGATGGAATATATTGAGGATGTGTTATGGGAATGATATCACCGAATATAAAAAGGATTGATGGCAGATAATCATTCATGCGTTTAGATTACATGACGATGGCGATTCTGCCGAAGCATCTGCTGGAAGGTGAGAATATGCAGGAATCCGATTTCTTCAGAGCGCCGGAGATTATCTGAATCCGAGACGGAAAGTCTGTGATCAGTATGTGGAGACACTGCGATGTCATCAGAAAATTTCAAAGAAAGAGGGCTATGAGGCTGCAAAGCTGACTCGAATTTGATACAAAAGTTTATCCGTTTAAAGTGATAATTTATCAAAAATAGGGTTGACATTCTGAAATTATATGCTAAAATTAAATCAAACTTTTGAGACGGAGATAACGTTCACATAAGCACCGTACAGAGAGCAGGAGGAGCTGAGAACCTGTGGAGACGCTGGTGAGCAAATGGACCGTTGAGGGCCAGGGGAAAGGCATTGAATATGATGCGGAGTATCTGAGGACGTAGACCGGCGTTAACGGTAGAGAATGTGTTGGCATTTTCATGATGAGTGGATTTTATAATCAATAAAGGTGGTACCGCAGATATATCTGTCCTTTGTATAGGGCGGATTTTTTTGTTTTATGGGAACTTTTCCCGAGGCGCCAACTGCAAATGATTTGCAGATAAAACAATCTGTGTGTTCTGACTGTGAAGCAAACTCCTCATAGAAAAGCCTGTATTTTAAGGAAAGATTGAAAGAGAGGTAATTTTCATGAAAAAGTTATTATCAGCAGTATGTATTTTGGCGATGACAGCAATGACACTGGCAGGTTGTGGTTCTTCTTCCACACAGGAGACGAAGGCGGCGACGACAGAAGCAGCCGTTTCCGAGGCAGCATCTGAAGCATCAGAGGCGCTTGATTCCGAAGGCGCGAAGGCCGATGGCAGTTATACAGTAGGTATCATCCAGTTGATTGAGAATGGCGCATTTAACGACATGCGTGAAGGCTTTATTGAAGAACTTCAGGCAAAAGGCTATACAGAAGATAAACTGACAGTGGATTACAAGTGTGCACAGGGTGATGCAACCAACCTTCAGACAATTGCCCAGTCTATGGCAGACAGCGATTATGATCTGGTTTGTACAATTGCTACACCGGCCACACAGGCAATGGTCAATCTTGAGACCGATACACCGGTTGTATTTATCGCTGTTTCAGCACCTGTAGCAGCAGGCGTTATCACAGATATGGATCACCCGGACAAGAATGCAACAGGTACATCCAATGCAATTCCTGTTTCTGATATTTTCGCACTGAACAATCAGCTGACACCGGACTGCAAGACATTTGGTTTCCTGTACTGCACAAGCGAAGTTAATTCTGTGAATACAATCGAAGCAGCCAAGGAATACTGTGATGCTAATGGTCTTTCTTATAAAGAAGCAACAGTGACGAACTCTTCAGAAGTTCAGCAGGCTGCTCAGTCACTGGTTGGCAGCGTTGATGCCATGTTTGTTCCGAATGATTCTGTCATTCAGGCCAGCATGACACTTGTATCAGAAGTAGCAAGAGATGCCAAGATCCCAGTATACTGCAGTTCAGCAACAACCGTTGAATCTGGTGCATTTGCAACAGTTGCTATCAGCGATAAAGGCATTGGTGGTATGAGCGCAGATATGGCAGTACAGATTCTTGAAGGCACAGCAGTTGCAGATATTCCTGCAGTCGTTGTTCCGGCATCCGCAACAGTTATCAACAACCAGACACTTGAGGCACTTGGCATTACTTTACCGGAAGATGTACAGAGTACAGCAACTTTTGTAGATGATGCAAAGTAGGATTGCAAAGTAATTTTATATGATATATGATATAGAAGAAATAGTGTTTACCCTCTGCATATGCAGGGGGTAAACGCAAGAAAAGAACAAAAATGAAAAGGACGTAGAAAAGTATGACTTTATTGATTGGCTCTTTGCAGCTTGGTTTTCTTTACAGTATTATGGTGCTTGGCATCTATATCAGTTTTAGAATCTTGAATATTCCCGATCTGACAACGGAAGGCAGCTTTACTTTCGGTCTGGCAGCATCCTCGATATTGACGGCTGCGGGCCATCCGCTGCTTGGACTTGTGGGTGCACTTATCGCAGGCGCATTGGCCGGCAGCGTGACAGGATTTCTTCAGACGAAATTGGATATTCATCCGGTTCTGGCAGGCATCCTGACAATGAGTGGATTGTATTCGATTAATCTGTTCGTGATGGGCGGTGCGTCCAATGTGACACTGCTCAATAACGATACTGTTTTCACACTGTTTTTGAAGGTCTTTCCTTTTATGTCGAAGGATGCTGTCAAATTATTTGTTGCCATTGCGGCAGTTGTGATTGTCACTGTTTTACTGACGGTATTTTTCAAGACATCTCTTGGACTTTCCATTCGTGCCACTGGAGATAATGCCGATATGGTCCGTGCTTCCTCAATTAATGTGGATGCCGTGAAGATGATCGCACTGGCAATCAGCAATGCCTGCATCGCGTTTTGCGGCGGTCTGATCGCTCAGTATCAGAGCTTTGCAGACATCAATTCCGGTGTCGGTATTCTTGTTGTCGGTTTGGCTTCTGTGATTATCGGCGAAGCTTTCTTTGGCCACAGAAGTCTGATGATCGGGTTTATTTCAGCCATTGTGGGTTCCATTGTGTACCGCTATATTATTGCCCTGGCAACAAAATCCGATATGTTCCCGGCGTACATGCTGAAATTGATTTCGGCAATTATTGTAACCGTTGCGTTGGCTGTTCCGGCTATCAAGACCAAAATGGCGAATGATAAGCTGAAGCGACAGGGGATGAGAGAAAGTGATGGAGGAAGATAGATATGCTGGAAGTGATCAATGCATCAAAGACCTTTGCAAAAGGCACACCAAATGAACATAAGGCACTGGATCATCTGAATCTGTCCCTGAAAGAGGGGGAATTTGTGACGATTCTCGGTTCCAATGGTGCCGGTAAATCAACATTATTTAATGCTATTTGCGGTAATTTTCTTCTGGATGAAGGCAGTGTGATTCTGGATGGGAAGAATATTTCCTATTTGCCGGAACATCAGCGGTCGGCTTCCATCGGACGTCTGTTTCAGGATCCGATGAAAGGAACCGCACCGAATCTGACCATTGAAGAGAATCTGGCACTGGCTTATTCCAAGAACACGAAAGGTCTTTTCAGATTTGCTATTACAAAGAAAGACCGTGAGATGTTTTGTGAAGCACTGAAGCGTTTTGATATGGGACTGGAAGACCGTATGGCTACGAAGATCGGACTTTTATCCGGTGGACAGAGACAGGTAGTTACATTGTTGATGAGTACCATTGTGACACCGAAGCTGCTGCTTCTGGATGAACATACGGCGGCTCTGGATCCGGCCACAGCTGAGAAGGTGATGGCCATAACTAATGATATTGTCCATGAGCGCAATCTGACGACTCTGATGATCACCCACAATATGGGGCAGGCACTGACAACAGGCAGCCGAACCATTATGCTGGATTCCGGTGCGATTATCTTTGACATTAAAGAAGAAGAGCGGAAGCATATGACAGTTTCTGATCTGCTGGATATGTATTCAGAGAAGAAAAAAGAAGAATTTGATAATGACAGAATATTGCTGAATTAAAGATGAGGAGGGGAGAAATTCCCTTCCTTTTTTAAATTCATTTCACAGGTGTATTGACATTAAAAAACAATCGCTGTATAATGTTGAACGTAAAACAGTTTGATATGCAACAGTTTCGACGGAAACAAAATGCATACAGAACAAAGACATTCAGAAAGGAGCTATGTCATGTGCAGAAAGGACCTGCCATGCAGGGAAGAGTTAGGTCTGCTGATTCTTCGTACAGCGACGATGATCCGCAGAAAGGCCGATAGTAATGTCTATATGAGTAAGGTTCATAAGATTACAGGATCCAATGGCTGGATTCTCGGATACCTGGCAGACCATGAGAATGAAGAGATTTATCAGAAGGATATAGAAGAAAAATTTTGTGTGACCAGGTCAACGGTTTCCAAAGTGTTAAAGGGCATGGAGAGCAAAGGACTGCTTAGGAGGGAAAGTGTCTCCAGTGATGCCAGATTGAAGCGGCTTGTTCTGACTGAGGAAGGACGAGAGATCAATGCCAATGCAGCGGTGGAGAGAATAGAGCTTGAAAACAGGATCAGGGACGGGCTGTCGGATGAAGAGTTTCATACCCTGATGCATTTATTGAAGAGAGTTGCAGATAACATGTTAGAAGAATAAGCCGTCCTTATTTGACAGATGCGGCTAGCTAGATAGAGATAGGAGGATTATTTGTATGATTAAAACGCTGGCCGGAAGTATCCGGCAATACAAGAAACAGACGATCATGTCTCCTGTGACAGTGGCGTTGGAAGTCTTTTTTGAGATTATGATTCCACTGATCATGGCAAAACTGATCGATGAAGGTATCGATCAGGGAGATATGGGCGTTATATGGAAGTATGGACTGATTTTGCTTGCTGTGGCGATGATTTCATTGTTTTGCGGTGCGATTTCAGGAAAGTTTGCGGCACAGGCTTCATCTGGTTTTGCAAAGAACCTGCGCCAGGATATCTATTATAAGGTACAGGAGTTTTCCTTTGCCAATATTGATAAGTTTTCGACTGCCAGTCTTGTCACACGTATGACGACAGATATTACCAATATTCAGATGGCTTTCCAGATGATTATCCGAATTGCAGTCAGAAGCCCGATCATGCTTGTCTGTGCACTGCTTGCGGCTTTCAAAATTGATGCGCAGTTGTCATTAATTTATGTGATCACTGTGCCGATTCTCGGTATTGGCCTGTATGCGATTATCATGAAAGTGCATCCGATTTTTGAGCGGGTGTTTAAGACGTATGACCGTCTGAATGCGATTGTTCAGGAGAATCTGTATGGTATTCGCGTCGTGAAATCCTTTACCCGTGAAGATCATGAGGTCGGAAAGTTTGACAAGGTTTCCGATAATATTTACAGGAATTTTGTAAAGGCGGAGCAGATTCTGGCCTTTAATATGCCTCTCATGCAGTTGGCTGTTTATACATGTATGTTGCTGATCTGCTGGTTGGGTGCCAGAGCGATTGTGGCCTGCGGCGGTGATGAAGCACTTGGACTTTCTACCGGTGAGTTTATGAGTCTTTTCACTTATACGATGCAGATTCTTATGAGTCTGATGATGCTTTCTATGGTATTTGTCATGATTATCATGGCAAGATCATCGGCTGAGCGTGTCTGTGAAGTCCTTTCGGAAGAAAGTACACTGAAGAATCCAAAGAATCCGGTTTGTGAAGTGAAAAATGGTGACATTCAGTTTGAAAATGTTGTTTTTTCTTATAATAAAAAGGCAGATAAGCCGGTATTAAATCATGTGAACTTAAATATCCGCTCAGGTCAGACGATTGGTGTAATCGGTGGCACGGGATCATCAAAATCAAGTCTTGTTCAGTTAATTCCGCGACTGTACGACGTCACAGAGGGACGCGTCCTTGTGGGTGATGTGGATGTCCGGGATTATGATATTGAAAGCCTTCGTAATGAAGTAGCGATGGTTCTTCAGAAAAATGTTCTTTTTTCAGGAACGATTAAAGAAAATCTTCGCTGGGGTGATAAGAATGCCACAGATGAGGAAATTCAGCGTGTCTGCCGTCTGGCCTGTGCAGATGAATTTGTCCAGACTTTTCCTGACAAATATGATACGTATATTGAGCAGGGTGGTACGAATGTATCCGGTGGTCAGAAACAGCGACTTTGTATTGCAAGAGCACTTCTAAAGAAGCCGAAGATCCTGATTCTTGATGACTCTACAAGTGCGGTGGATACGAAAACGGATGCAGCGATCCGCAAAGCGTTTGCAGAGGAGATTCCGGATACGACAAAGATTATTATTGCACAGCGTGTCGCTTCTGTTGAGGATGCAGATCAGATTATTGTTCTGGATGAGGGCGAGATCAAAGCAATCGGTCGTCATGAAGAATTGATGCAGTCCTCTGATATTTATCGCGAAGTATATGAATCACAGAAGAAAGGAGGAGATGACAATGAATAAGAAACCGTCAAGACCACAGGTGAACCCGAATACATTAAAGCGGCTTCTGGGCTATCTGAGTGTTTATAAAACACGTGTCATAGTGGTTGTTATCTGCATTTTGCTCAGTGCGATCGCCAATGTCATGTCTTCCCTGTTTATTCAGAGATTGATTGATGATTACATTTCCCCGCTTCTTCTCGAAGCCAATCCTGTATTTGATGCGTTATTCCGAGCCATTATACAGATGGCATGCATTTATGTGATCGGTATTCTGGCCAGTCTGATCTATAACAGAACAATGGCCGTTATTTCCCAGGGTATTTTAAAGAAGATCCGAGATGATATGTTTGCACATATGCAGACATTGCCGATTAAATATTTTGATACGCATACACATGGCGATGTCATGAGTCATTATACCAATGATACAGATGCCCTGCGTCAGATGCTTTCTCAGAGTTTGCCGCAGCTGTTGTCTTCCTGTGTTACAATTGTTGCCGTGTTTGTCTCAATGTTGTATCTGAGTGTATGGATGACATTGTTTATCGTTGTTTTTCTTTTCCTCATATTAAAAGTTGTGAAATCCATTGCCGGAAAGAGCAGTGTCTACTTTATTAAACAGCAGCAGAATATCGGTGATGTCAATGGCTATATTGAAGAAATGATCAATGGCCAGAAGGTTGTCAAGGTATTCTGCCATGAAGAAGAAGCCAAGGCTGTTTTTGATAAGAAAAATCAGGAGCTTTGTGACAGCATGACAACGGCCAATACTTATGCCAATATCCTGATGCCGATCATGGGCAATATGGGCAATATTCTTTATGTGTTGCTGGCAATAGTCGGCGGAAGTCTTGCGATTGCAGGTGTGACGAACATCAGTCTGACAGGTGCCGGTGCGATGACACTTGGTACAATTGCGTCCTTCCTGACGATGTCAAAGAGCTTTATCAATCCGATTGCACAGGTTTCCCAGCAGTTGAATGCGGTGATCATGGCCTTGGCCGGTGCAACACGAATTTTTGAATTGCTGGATGAAGAACCGGAAGAAGATCATGGTTATGTAACCCTTGTCAATGCGAAGCGTGAAAATGGTGAGCTTGTAGAATGCAAAGAACGAACAGGTCTCTGGGCATGGAAGCATCCTCACAGCGACGGTACACTGACGTATGAGGAATTAAAAGGTGATGTCGTCATGGAACATGTGGACTTTGGTTATGAAGAAAATAAGCTGGTGCTTCATGATATTAACCTCTATGCAGAACCGGGTCAGAAGGTGGCTTTCGTCGGTGCTACCGGTGCCGGCAAGACAACCATCACGAACCTGATCAACCGTTTCTATGATATTGCGGACGGCAAAATCCGCTACGACGGCATCAACATTACAAAGATTAAGAAAGACGATCTGCGCCGTTCCATGGGTGTCGTTCTTCAGGATGTCAACCTCTTTACTGGTACGGTCATGGACAATATCCGATATGGCAAGCTGGATGCCACAGATGAAGAATGTATTGCTGCGGCAAAGCTGGCCAACGCAGACGGCTTTATCCGAATGCTGCCGAATGGCTATCAGACAGTTCTTGAGGGTGATGGAAGCGGACTTTCCCAGGGACAGCGTCAGCTGATCTCTATTGCGAGAGCAGCCGTTGCTGATCCTCCGGTTATGATTCTGGATGAGGCAACATCCTCCATCGATACGAGAACAGAAGCCATCGTTCAGAAGGGTATGGATGCCCTGATGCACGGCCGTACAGTTTTCGTTATTGCCCATCGACTGTCAACAGTCAAGAACTCCGATGTGATTATGGTACTTGAGCATGGACGGATCATCGAGCGAGGCAACCATGAAAAACTGATTGCTGAGAAGGGTAAGTATTATCAGTTGTATACGGGAGCGTTTGAATTAGAATAAAAAAATTTTCGTACAGATAAAATGTAAAATATTTATTGGTTTTAGAATGGATAGTAGCTTTGTGTGATATTTGGCTGACTATCCGTTCTTTTTATGCTATGATTATGGTGTGTTGATTTTTGGGAGGTTTATATGGATAGAATAACGAAAATTATTCAGGAAACCCACCATCGTTTTCTGAATTTGTTTTGTATGAATGTGCGTCACCGTAATGGCGAAGCATCGGAGTATTATGTGGCTTCTCGTGCGAAGTCGGAAGATGATCTGAAGGCAGTGACGCATAGGAATGACCCGGATGGCGTGAGTATTTACAGTGTTTACGGTGAACAAAGAGATCATGTCGTGTTGGTGAAACAGTATCGTTATCCACTGGGGGATTATGTCTATGAGTTTCCGGCAGGCCTTGTGGAGACTGGAGAGGCAATGACGGATGCTGCTGTGAGAGAGTTTCATGAGGAGACAGGATTGCATCTTAAGGTGATTCCGGCGGATGATATGTATACTAAGCCGAGATTTACAACAGTCGGTATGACGGATGAAGCCTGCGGAATGGTCTATGGCTATGCTTCCGGCGTGCCGGATAACCGGTTTGAGGAAAGCTCAGAGGATATTCAGGTTGTGCTGGCAGATAAAAAAGAGGTGCGCCGTATTTTAAAAGAAGAGAATGTCGCTATGATGTGTGCGTATATGCTGCTGCATTTCCTGAAGTCAGAGGGAGATCCGCTGGGATTTGTAGAAATGAAAGACAAATGATGAATCAATATGACTGAATAGTTGTTGATAAAAATATTGATAAAAGGGGATACTAGAAATGAGTCAGTTTTATTATTTAAATGATGAGATATTGGGTTCCTGTCATCTGGCGGTGGGTGAGAGGAATACTGTATTATTTGATCCGGGTATGGCCTGGTATGGGGAGAAAACGGTTGAAAAGATTAAAGAGATTATCGGGGACAGACCGATTGATGCAGTTTTTCTGACCCATTCCCATTATGACCATGCAGGAGCTTTGCCGGTGATCAAGAAGTATTGGCCGGATGCCATGGTATTTGGTGCAGCCTATGCCGGGCGCGTCTTTTCAAAGTTGTCGGCTAAGCGGCTGATTCGTGAACTTTCAGCCAGTGCTGCACAGTTAAACGGCACGGCACTGCCAGATGACTATTCGACACGCGCGATACAGTTGGATCAGATGCTGATCGGCGGCGAAACGATTAATGTGGGAGATGTCTGTGTGCAGTCAATTAAGACCGTTGGACATACAAAGGATTGTCTGTCGTATCTGATCGATGGCCATGATCTTCTGGCTTCCGAAACCATCGGCAGCATCAATACGGAGGATGATTATATGCCGCAGTTCCTTGTCAGCTGTGAAGAAGCGATGAAGAGTATTGACAGTTGCAGAAACAGCGGGGCAAAGAAGTTATGGCTGACCCATCACGGAGAAGTGGGTGAGGCAACACCGGAATTGTGGCAGTGGTTTGAAGATGGTCTGACTGCTGCGAAGAGCAGGATTCTGGAGATTATCAGAGATAATGAGACACCGGAAGAGCAGTTAAAAGCCATGGAAGCGGTGTTCTGGAGACCGGAGAAGAAGGGCGGATGGCCGCAGAAAGCCTTTGATCTGAATGCGGAATCTATGCTGAAAACCATCAAGAGTGAGAATTTCCTGAGCCACTCGAAGTTTACGAAATAAGGCAAACAGCTATTTGCAAGGCTGGATGAAGGAATATGAAGGATTTACAGTTAGAAATCAAAAATAAAATATATTAAAAGGAGTCTGCAGAACATGGAGTTAAAAAGTGCATTAGAGCAGCTTGGCCTGCTTCAGAAGAAGTTATATGCTTATCAGACAGCATCATCGTCTTTGTATCTGGATAGTGTGACAGTGGCACCGAAGGATACTTCAGAGGGCAGAGGTGTGGCCCTTGGTATTTTGGCAGGAGAGAGCCAGAAGTTGATGACAGCACCGGAAACAGGAGAATTACTGGCGTTTTTGGCGGATCAGAAGGAGAATCTGTCTTTTGTGGAGCAGAGACAGGTGGAAGAATTGAAGAGAAGTTATGACCGTCTGTCCAGAATTCCGGCGGATGAATATATGGATTATGCTATGCTGACGAATGAAGCCAGTGATGTGTGGCACAGGGCAAAGGAGAGCAGTGATTTTACACTTTTTGCTCCGGTATTGGAGAAACTGGTTGCCTATAACCGAAAATTTGCGGGTTATTATGACAGCAGCAAAAAGCCATATGATGCACTGTTGGATGAATATGAACGCGGTGCGGATATGGCTTTTCTGGATACATTTTTTGAGACAGTCCGGGAGCGTCTGGTACCACTTATTCATGCTATCGGTGAGAAACCACAGATTGATGATAGTTTTCTGCATCTGCATTATCCGGTAGATATTCAGAGAAAGTTTTCTGACTATCTGATGGAAGTGATGGAACTGGACAGAGATCACTGTACCATCGGCGAGACAGAGCACCCTTTTACGCTGGAATTTAATAATAAAGATGTGCGTATCACAACCAATTACAAAGAGGATAATGTGGTGGATTCCATGTATTCTGTGATTCATGAGGGCGGTCATGCCAAATATGAGTTAGGTATCCGTGATGACCTGCAATATACCTGTCTGACCGGCGGTGTATCCATGGGGGTTCATGAGAGTCAGTCCAGATTCTATGAGAATATTATCGGACGGTCACTGCCTTTTGTGAAAGCGATATTCCCGAAAATGCAGGAATTTTTCCCAGAACAGTTAAAGCATGTGACAGCAGAGCAGATGTACCGTGCGGTGAATAAAGTACAGCCATCATTGATTCGAACAGAGGCTGATGAGCTTACCTATTCTTTGCATGTGATGGTGCGTTACGAGATTGAGAAGCAGCTTATTGACGGCAGTCTTGAAGTGAAGGATATTCCAGAGGTTTGGAATCGTCTTTATAAAGAATATCTTGGTGTGGATGTGCCGGATGACAGGAGAGGATGTCTGCAGGATTCCCATTGGTCCGGCGGTTCTTTCGGGTATTTTCCATCCTATGCCCTCGGCAGTGCCTATGGTGCGCAGATGCTTTGCAATATGGAAAAGGATTTCCCTGTATGGGATGAAGTACGTGCAGGTAAACTGACAGGGGTATCTGCATGGCTGAAAGAGAAGGTCCATCAGTATGGAAGCCTGCTGACTCCGGGTGAAATCGTGAAGAATGCCTGCGGTGATTTTGATCCGACAGTTTATACGGATTATCTGACAGAAAAATATAACAAACTTTATGATTTATAATGGTTTTCATTGTAGTCTGCTATTGGAAGTGATACAATAAAAGGGATGTTTTGTTAGAAAAAGGTAGGTATAAGTATGAGTGATTACAAAATGAATACAAAATGTGTTCAGTCAGGCTACAGACCTGGCAATGGTGAACCGAGACAGATCCCGATTGTACAGTCCACCACTTTCAAGTACGATACAAGTGAAGACATGGGTAAGTTATTTGATTTGGAGGCATCCGGTTATTTTTACACAAGGCTTCAGAATCCGACCAATGATTATGTTGCAGCCAAGATTGCAGACATGGAAGGCGGTACAGCAGCAATGCTGACATCTTCAGGACAGGCAGCCAACTTCTTTGCCCTGTTCAATATCTGTCAGGCGGGTGATCATATCGTATCATCTTCATCCATTTACGGCGGTACATTCAATCTGATTTCCGTGACAATGGCGAAGATGGGCATTGAAGCAACATTTGTTTCTCCGGATTGCACAGAAGAAGAGCTGAATGCGGCATTCAAAGAGAATACAAAGGCTGTTTTCGGCGAAACCATCGCCAACCCGGCACTGACTGTTCTTGATATTGAGAAGTTTGCGAAGGCAGCCCATGCCCATCATGTGCCGCTGATCGTGGACAATACATTTCCGACACCGGTCAACTGCCGTCCGATTGAATGGGGCGCAGATATTGTAACACATTCCACGACGAAGTACATGGACGGCCATGGTGCAGCTGTGGGCGGTGCTATTGTTGACAGCGGTAATTTTGACTGGATGGCCAATGCTGAGAAGTTCCCGGGACTTTGTACACCGGATGATTCTTATCATGGCATCACCTATGCTGAGAAGTTCGGCAAAGAGGGCGCTTTTATCACAAAGTGTACAGCACAGCTCATGAGAGATCTTGGATGCATCCAGTCTCCGCAGCATGCATTTATCCTGAATCTCGGTTTGGAATCCCTGCATGTGCGTATGCCGCGTCATGTGGAGAATGGTCAGGCTGTGGCCGAATTCCTTGAGAAGCAGCCGCAGGTGGCTTATGTGAATTATCCGGGTCTTGAGAGTGATAAATACCACGAACGTGCTATGAAGTATATGCCAAAGGGCGGCTGTGGTGTTGTTTCCTTTGAGTTAAAGGGCGGACGTAAAGCAGCAGAGACATTTATGAAGCATCTGAAACTGGCAGCTATTGAGACACATGTGGCTGATGCCAGAACATGCTGTCTGAATCCTGCAACATCCACGCATCGTCAGATGAGTGATGAGCAGTTAGCGGCAGCAGGTGTACCGGCAGGCCTTGTGCGTATTTCATGCGGTCTTGAGGATAAAGAAGACCTCATCGCAGACCTTGCGCAGGCACTGGCTCAGATTGAAGAATAAGAGTAGTTAGAGAGAAAGAGGCAGGAGCTGCCCTGATGAATAACCATATTACGATTCAGAGGCAGCTCTTATGCTGTTTATTTAGGGAAAATAGAAGTATGAATAGAGAAAATTTTCAGTCCCGATTGGGATTTATTCTGGTAAGCGCGGGCTGTGCCATCGGTATTGGCAATGTGTGGCGCTTCCCATATGTGGCAGGACAAAACGGCGGTGGTGTTTTCGTCTTGTTTTACCTGATATTCCTGCTTTGCATGGGTGTGCCGGTTTTGACGATGGAATTGGCAGTAGGACGTGCAGGTAAGAAGAGTGCAGTCCAGGCCTATAAAGCACTGGAGAAAGATGGCCAGAAATGGCATATTCACGGTTGGTTTTGTATGATCGGCTGCGTGCTGTTGATGATGTATTATACAACCGTTTCAGGATGGATGCTGAGTTACTTTGTCAAATTCATAACCGGCAGTTTCAAAAGCGGAATGGATGCCGATGCTGTAGGCGGTGCTTTTTCAAACCTGTTGGCAAATCCTGTTGAAATGGCAGTATTCATGGCGATTACAGTCGTTGCAGGATTTGTTGTTTGCAGTTTTGGTCTGCAGAATGGTCTTGAGAGAATTTCCAAGATCATGATGTCAGCCCTCCTTGTACTGATCATCGTGCTGGCAGTACACAGCCTGGTGCTTCCGGGTTCCGGCGAAGGTTTGCGTTTTTATCTTTTGCCGGATTTTAAGCGTGCAGCGGATGTAGGAATCGGCAAAGTGATCACAGAAGCCATGAATCAGGCTTTCTTCACCCTGAGTCTTGGTATCGGTGCCATGGAGATTTTCGGCAGTTATATGCCAAACGGCAGAACCCTCACCGGAGAATCTGTGAGAATTTGCGGACTTGATACCTTTGTTGCATTGATGTCAGGTCTGATTATTTTCCCGGCATGTTTCTCATTTGGGATTCAACCGGATGCAGGTCCGTCACTGATCTTTGTGACATTGCCGAATGTCTTTGTGAATATGGCGGGCGGCCGTCTGTGGGGAACATTATTTTTCCTGTTTATGACCTTTGCCAGCTTTTCGACGGTCATTGCTGTATTTGAGAACCTGATCGCAGGATGCATTGACAACTTTGGCTGGAGCCGTAAAAAGGCCGTTCTTTTTAATGGAATTCTTATTCTGATCGCCAGTCTGCCTTGTGTATTCGGCTATAATATCTGGAGCGACCTGCATTTGATCGGGGGAAGAGATGTTTTGGATACAGAGGATTTTCTTGTCAGCAATATTTTGCTGCCGGGTGGTTCACTGGTCTACTTATTGTTCTGTGTGAGCAGATGCGGATGGGGATTTGACAACTATCTTGAAGAAGTGAATCGGGGAAAAGGCATGAAAATGTCGGGCAAATTGAAGTGGTATTTTATGACATTGCTGCCGATCCTGATCCTGATTATCTTAATTCAGGGACTGATATAGAAATTCTGTGTCGGTGCATCTGCCAGATGAGAGATGTGCCATTGCTGATGCAGCATTTATAAAAAGAAAAGTGCCTCTCGGGACACTGTAAATTTTGAAAATGTTTGGTGGCTGTGAAATTCAGCAGCTACGATATTTTCAGAAAATGCAGTTTTCCCGGGAGGCATTTGTATGTAATGGTTGTATTTTCACCGCAGTATTCACCATCCGCATGAACGGTCAGGGGACTGGAAAGATGCAGCGTGCATTCTTTAAATGGAATGCAGTCAAAGACGCTGATATATTTCTGCTTGCCTGCAACGAGAAATGGCAGCAGGAAAAATGTCAGCCATTTGGGTACATCGTGGGCCATGGCAAGGCACAGCATCCCATCATCAGGGACAGCATCCGGTGCCATAGGTACACCGCCGCCTTCGACCCGCAGATTCATACCGGCGGAAAAGATCATATGGCTGACATGCATTGCTTCACCATGATTAAAAATAATGTCGGCATCGCAGGTGGTCATGGAGAACAAAGACTCAATTGTCAGCAGAAGATAGGTCAGCTTCCCGAGATGCAGTTGGTTCAGAAACTTCTTAAGCCTGGAATGCAGCGCCTTCTTGCAGACAATAGCATCCAGGCCGGCACCGGAGCTGATGGCAAAATATTTCGGTGTATCCAATGCTTCGCAGGAGACTTCACCCAGGTCAATGGCAGTGCCTTCTGAGGCTGATTCAATCAAATCCAGCATTTGTTCCAGATTGGACAGCGTGTCTTTGGAAATACCCATGCCTCTGGCAAAATCATTGCCGGAACCAATAGGAAGAATACCCAGTACAATGCGTGAAAAATCGGTGATTCCGTTAATCACTTCGTTTAAAGTGCCGTCACCGCCCACGGTGATCAGATAAATCCTGTCCTCGGGAAGAGAAGAAATCTTCCGTGCCAGATCGGTGGCATGACCGGCGTATCTGGTCTGAAAAGCCTTGTATTTTATGCTTCGATTTTCTAATATTTCTTTCATTTCCATCCAGATGGCACGGCTTTTGCCGGTTCTGGCTGTAATATTCACGATAAAATAAATCATTATATCCCTCGAATCCATTCATTGATGAACTTATATGAAATTGCATGTAAAGTTCCATATGGATTTATTGTATCAAATTCTGGGGCACCTGAACAGTCGTATTCTGTGGGTTTTTGTTGACTTAAGACACCAACGGAAGGATAAAGCTGCTCCAGATCCAGCTGAAAGGCATGATCAGGAGCATAGCAGGAATCATATCCGCTGTTGGAAAGTTTGTTAATTTGTTCATACGGAAACCAGCAGCCAGCATGAAGAATCCGCCCACAGCTTTGAAATCATTGATCATCGCAGGGGTTGTCAGAGGGTAGATGACACCGGCCAGAAGAAATAATGTCATAAACAGGATAAACTGCGGAATTGCGATCAATGAAACAACACTGCCAAGGGTACAGGAGAAGATAATGGCTGTGAATAGATCAAGGATAGATTTTGCAATCATAATGCTGTGATCACCGGTCATGCCAGAGACAATAGAGCCATAGATGCCTGTACCGCTGGCAACAAAAATGACGATGATGGTAATCAGTGTTTCCGTAAATTCCTTTCTATCAAGAGCAGAAGGACTGCTTTTGACAATTCTGGAAGACGCTTTTTCCATCATCAGGGCGCCTGCACGGATTTTATCCCCTAAATGAATGGCCAGACCGATGCCGGTTCCGAGGATAAGTGCAAAAATAACCGCAGGCATATTTTCCATAAGGACAATTGAGCTGATACCCATTCCCATGGAGCAAAGTCCGAAAATCATATTCAGGTTGGTGATGATACGTTCGCTGATAAAATTTCGGGCGAAAAGGCCGATAAAGCCACCCACGAAGATGCATAATGCGTTGATGATGATACCTATGGGCATTGATAAAAACCTTCTTTCAAAAAAAATACTGGTATAGTTTAGCACATTTTCTGGAAAACAGTAAAGAAAAAATGTCTGGGTTCCTACAATTTTGTAAGTTGTCTTTTTCTTGAGGCGCGCAAAATTTACACGTTCTTATATGAAATACAAAAGGAAGGAGTTCCGTAAAAGGGCTTGCTATCACGTAAGCGTTATAGCGTATGCTCAAGATTACGGAGAGGAAAAGAACGTGTTGAAGAAAATCGAAGAAGTTAGTAAATTGTCCGGTATAAGCAAGCGGGCATTGCAGTACTATGATGATGAAGGGTTGCTGAGGGCAAAACGCTCAAAAGAAAATTATCGTTTGTATGATGAAAATGATATGAAGAAGCTCTGGGAAATCCTCTGGTATAAGGAAATGGGTTTTCAATTAAGGGAAATTAAAGAGATTTTTGCGGTGCCGAAAAAGGAAAGGAGCATCTATCTTGAACAGCGAATGAAGGAGATCGAGGGAAAAATTCAGAATTTGGAGGTGCAAAGAAAATGGGTTCAATATGTTGAGGATTGTGGGATGATTGCAGCTTTGCCATGTGATAAGGAAAATCAGCAGAATTATCTTGAACAAATTAAAAGAATCAAGAAAATCCATGAGAATTTAAGTTAATTATATATGAAAGAAGAAAATGAAAAGAGCTGGAAAATTGACCTTTTGTAGATATATAAGATGCAGATATAATGTTGGAAGTAATGAATGGGGTGAGAAATATGGCGGTTAAGTTTACTTCTGTTAAATGTCCGGATTGCGGTGCAGTATTACCAATCGAAGAAGGAAGAAATCAGGTGTTTTGCTCTTATTGTGGAAGTAAAATTATTATGACGAATGAAAATGAATATGTTTATCGTCATATAGATGAAGCGGAAATTAAGCAGGCCGAAACAGAACGGATTTTGAAGTTGAAGAAAATGGAGATGATTGAAAAGAAGAATGAGGAAGCTGAAAAAATCAAAAGAATCAAAATAAAACTGACAATAGTTTTAGGAATATTGTCGGTAATATTTATAGGTATGGGATATGTTGGTATAAATTATGGTTTGATCATGCCGGGACTAATATGCTGTATAATTATGGCATACATGTGGTTGTTGGGTGATAATCAAGATGATGATTCAGGTTTTGGAGACAAGATAAAAGTACCAAAAGCAGTTTTTGATTATGAGGATAAGAATTATGTGACAATGGAGGCTTTATTCGAAAGTGCGGGTTTTACAAATGTAAAGAGTGTTCCATTGAACGATTTAGCAGTGGGGTTATTGAAAAAGCCAGGTGTGGTTGAATCAATTATGATAAATGGACAACCTGTCTCATATGTTCGAAGAAGATTTTTACCGAATGCAGCAGTTGTAATATCTTATCATAGTTACAGATAGAGGGGCAATATAATGAAATGTAAAAAGTGTGGGGCAGAATTGGCTAATGGTGTATTGTTTTGCAGGGAGTGCGGAACGAAAGTTGAATCTGAAAAGAAGTTTTGCCATGAATGTGGAACGGAACTTACGGACGGGGTAAAGTTTTGTCCAAATTGCGGAGCGAAAGTTGATGTTGAAGAGGTTATTGATGCTGATGTGCCAAAATCAAAAGAAACAATAACTGATTTAGAAAAGGTAAAAGGAAAATTAGTCAACATATGGAATAGTCTTGAATTTTTTTACAAAGTCGCAGCAGTAGAAATGCTAATTGCGGTGCTCTTACTTTTTGCTGCTTTGTGCGTACATAAAATATTGCCAATTTTTATTTCAATTCTACAGATCGGAAGTTTAATAGCAGCTATATGTTTCCATAAGGGTATTTTAAAAACTCAAAAGAAGTATGGCAAATATGTGTTATTAATAGTGAGTATTTTCTTGGTTGTGTTGAATATAATAAGTTATTCCTTTGGTGATAAAGAAAATATTGATATTTTAAAGGAAACCAAGGAGAAAGCTGTTGTCGATTTGCAAAATTCAGTTGGAGTGGCTGATTGTGTTGGAAAAAATTATTCAGATATTGAAAATGTTTTATCTGAAAATGGTTTTACCAATATCACGCTTAGGGAAATGGAGGATTTAGAGGCATCAGAATCAGATAGAGTAGGGCAGATTGAAAGTATATCTATTGATGGAAATACAAAATTTGATAAAAATCAAACGTTTCAAAGTGATTCAGAGATTGTTATTAATTATCACACGTATGCAAAATGTTCGGTTAATATACATGTTAATTTTGCCCCCAATTTGATATTTAGTCGGTATGATGTAGAATTCAATTTTGATAATGTTAATAAAGGAACACTTTCACATGGAGAGGATGAAGATTACCATTTTGATGTTAAACCGGGAAATTATTTGGTACAATTTGTTAGTGAAGAATCATCTTCAGTAAAAGGTGAAACAACATTAAAAGTCAGCGGAGATGTTAACGTATCTTACCGAATATCCTGTTACAGTGATGAGATATCTGTTGATGTAGAATACACAGAAAATATTGGAGAAATTGGAGAAAATGAAATTATGATGGATTCTGCAATGACTGATTATAGATATGAAAATTACAAAGATGTTGAAGAAAAATTGAAGAAACTTGGTTTTACAAATATTAAGACTAATATTTTATATGATATAGAATTTGGATTGACTGATGAGGGAGAAACAGAAGCAGTTTCAATTAATGGTGATGATGATTTTAAGAGGGGAGATATATTTCCTAACAATGCTGAAGTAGTTATTACATATCATATGAAAGCAGAAGATGATCCAGCAAGGGAAACAGAGACAATAAGGCAAACAGAGACAGCAAAGGAAACAGAGGCAGAAACAGAAAGTAAGGAAAATTTAACTGTAGATAATTGTCCCGAGTTATCAAATATGCTTTCCAATAAAGCAGAAATAGACGAATCATATTCTGAATTTGCTTCCAAATATAAAGAAAGAGTCATTGAATTTGACGGACAAATTGCTGATTGCACACATCATGAAAATTATAATACAAGGTTTGATTATCTTATAACAGCCATTGATGATTCAAATCATCAGGTGGGCCCTTATTTCAAATTTCAAAATGTGAATTACTCGGATTTAAATACGGATTTGGATTCTGTGACTGTTGGGGTGAATGTACATATTACTGCAGAGGTAGAAAAATATGATTCCGTCAGTGGATTGTTTTATCTTAAGCCAATATCAGTTATCGGAAAGTGATGAAAGCAAAAAATATTAAATGAAAAAGGTCGAGAAACCGGCCTTTTTTGTATACTCAGATGGTATAAGGAGACAGGCTTTCAATTTCGTGAAATAGAAAGCATTTTTGAGGTACCTAAGAAAGTAATTTCACAGAATGATGTTGATCAGATTAAAGAAATCCGAATAACATTTTTTTAGGCAGTTCATTCTCAGTAATAGGGAAATAGCGATCGGTAATTCACAAGGTTTAGAATGAATTTTGCAACAGATGTATGTTATAATCTAACTATCAAAAAGAAACGGCGTAGTTTTTGGCACTACCGTCAGCACAAGAGAGGAAATTGAAATGAAAGATGTTTTAAAAGGCGTAACTGTAAAAATTGTATCGTTAATAATTATTATCGCACTGGTGGTAGGCGGAGGATATCTGGCTTACAAGCATTTTGTGGGAAATATATTTGGTGGGGCCGGACATGAAACGGTTAGTAGTGTTGAGGTAGTGAAAGAAAAACTTGAAGCCACGGCAGAATTGAATACCGGAAGTTATTTGTGTACGGATGTGATTACAAAAGCAGATTCCAGAACATTTAAAGATTGGAAGATTCCGTTCACAGAGAAAAGTTTTATCGTGCAATATGATGGCATTGTTAAAGCCGGAATCAAAGATTTGACGAAGGCTGATGTATCACAGGATGAAGATATGATTATCATTAAATTGCCTGATGTAGAGATTACAGGGATAGAAATTGATAATGATTCATTTGAAAAACTGGATGAATCAAATAATATTTTTAATCCAATTACTGTTGAGGATCTGAATGATGCACAAAAAGATTTAAAAGATAAAATGGAAAAGCAGGCAATTGAAAAAGGTGTTTTGGATATTGCCAGGGAAAATGCAGAAACAGTGATTTCGGGAATGTTTTCTGATTATGATGTGCAAATTGAATGGCAGTAAAGATGGAATAATTTTGTAGTCAAGTATGAGATGGAACCTCTATATCTATAAAAGGTATGGAGGTTTTTTATTTATGCGAGCAACGAGCAAAAGTCCGTGCTTGCACAAGACCTTGGCGACTGCCACGATTTTTAACACCCGCCAAAGAGCGATGAATAAGAGATAGCTTGTCAATCCTCCAAAAACATACTACAATAAAGTGGACGTGAAATAAAAAGTGATGGATGAGGAGGATGACAAAGTGAAATTAATTTCCTGGAATGTGAATGGCCTTCGTGCAGTTGTGGGTAAAGGCTTTGTAGATATTTTTAATGCGTTGGATGCGGATGTTTTCTGTCTTCAGGAGACGAAGCTGCAGGCAGGACAGATTGAGCTTGATCTGCCGGGATATGAGCAGTATTGGAATTATGCGGAAAGAAAAGGGTATTCCGGAACAGCAGTATTTACCCGTATCAAGCCTTTAAATGTGACTTATGGTATGGGCATCGAGGCGCATGATACAGAAGGACGTATGATTACATTAGAATATGAGACATTTTATCTTATCAATGTGTATACACCGAATTCTAAGGATGAGCTAGCCAGACTTCCATATCGAATGGAATGGGAAGATGATGTGAGAGCGTATCTCAAAAAACTTGAGCAGACAAAACCGGTTGTTCTTTGTGGTGATCTGAATGTGGCACATGAAGAAATCGATCTTAAGAACCCAAAGACCAACCGCAAGAATGCCGGATTTTCAGATGAGGAGCGTGCCAAGATGACGGAACTGCTTTCTGCGGGATTTATTGACACCTTCCGATATTTTTATCCGGATAAAACCGGTGAATATTCCTGGTGGTCGTATCGTTTTAATGCACGTAAGAATAATGCCGGATGGCGCATTGACTATTTTATTGTCTCAGAGGCATTAAAAGATCGTCTGGTATCGGCATCCATTCACCAGGAGATATTCGGTTCGGATCATTGTCCGGTTGAGTTGGAGTTGAAGGAATAGATTTTAAAAGTGTCAATACCTTTTGAATTTAAGTATATCGAACTTTCAATCACTGGTCTTTTGTCCTGTGATTAGACATACACTGTAAAAAATAGCTTCTTCGGAGGATTTTCGTGAAAGATTATATCGAGGAGCGGGCAGTGGAACTGGCTTATTACATAATCAAAACAAAGTCAACGGTACGACAGACGGCCAGGTGTTTTGGTATTTCAAAGTCAACCGTACATAAGGATATTACAGAGAGGCTGGAAGAGATTAATCCGTCTCTGGCATCAGAAACCAGAAAAGTGCTGGATGTCAATAAGGCAGAACGGCACATAAGGGGCGGACTGGCTACAAAAGAGAAATATCTGCATCAGCAGATTTCATAAGAATGCAAAATAAGAAGGAATGAAGTCTGTATTTTGGTTTACAAAAAAGAGAGAGAAGAAGCCAGGAGGGCAGACATATAAGAGATGAATAATGTGTAAAAAACATTAAGAGGTGACAGAAATGAAGCGTTATAAAATTGTTCGAATTGATGAAGCAGATTATGGCTGCGAGGGCAGACCGGATGGCGAAGAAGCCATGGATAGCGTCTGGCTGGAAGATGAGAATGGCGAACGACAGATTGTAAGAGCATCGGACCGGATGCTTTATGACCGCCATTTGGATGAGGGCAGTCTCGTGACTTTTGATGAGAAACATCAGTTGACAGCCTGGTTTGCAAAATAGCGATAGCGAGTCAGTTGGATAAAACCTCATGCACGGTTTGATGAGGGGAAAGAGGGCAAAGCCCTCTAACCTACTCTACAATATTTTACAGTATATTAGAAGAAATAAGCTGATGATAGACCTTCTCACAGCGGATAATATCATCAATCACTACCCATTCGTCCGGCTGATGGGCAGCTTCAAGGCAGCCGGGACCGTAGGACATACAGTTTTGATTATCAAGCTGTCCTGCAATTACTGCGGTATCTGTATAGCCGGTGAAGCAGCTGACTTCCGGTTGATGGCCTGTCACATGATGGCAGGCTTTTTTTAATTCTGTCAGAAGCGGAGAATCCGGGTTCATTTCGATGGGCGGACGGTCACCGGTGATAGTGTAAGCGGCTTTGACACCCGGGACTTTTTCCTCAGCCAGATGGATGGCGTTTTGTACAAATTCGGTTGTTTTTGCTGTGTTCAGAGGCGGTACAGGACGCATATCGATCCACAGCTTACATTGGTCCGGTACAACATAAGGACGATAACCACCGGTGATCTGACCGAACGTGACGGTTGAAATGCCCATATCCGGATGGGAAGGGGCATTAAGAATGTCCTGGCGAAGTGCGCTGATAATTTCAGCCATGGCAGCGATGGCGTCAGCCCCTTTCCATGGGGTGCTGGCGTGGGCAGTATGACCCTCCACATCAATTTCGTACCATGTACGGCCTTTGTGCGCCATCTGGATCTGTCCGTTTGTCGGCTCTGCATCGATGACCCAGTCTTTGGAAGTGACCCAGCCGGACCTTATGCAGGCTTCAGAACCGCGCATAAAGTCTTCCTCATCCATAGAACAGATGAGTTTGAGTGTCCTTTTTGGAGCCTGACCGGAGGCATGGAGTGTTCTGGCTGCCATGATAAAAGCGGACAGGCAGCAGGCCAGACCGGATTTCATATCGCAGGCGCCCCGGCCATAGATTTTCCCGTCCTTTTCAATGGCTTCAAAAGGCGGCAGCGTCCATCCGTCTCCGATGACAACGGTATCCATATGGCAGATCATAACCAGGGCTGGAAGATGCTTGGGCCCGGGAATTTCCGCCATCAGATTCGGACGTCCCGGCAAAACATTCTCCCGGGTAATTAAAACATTAGATAAATCAGATAATTGCTGCTCAATCCAGTCGGCCATGGCTTTTTCATAAGTACCTGGATCGGTACTATCGATCTGAACCATTGCCTTTGTCATGGAGACAGCAGATGTTAAAAGTGACATTGTAAATCCTCCCTGTTTATTTCTACAAAATTCAGTATACGCCGGTTTATTAAATAGTCAATATGACAGGGCAGCAATCTGATAGATTCTTGGATTTTGAAAAACTTCAAGGAACGATTGCGTGTTCATATCCTTCATGTATACATGTCCCTCGTCTGGTTATTTCGTATTTTTCATGGTATACTTGTAGGAAAAGCAAATTTTGATTTAAAATGGGGTTTTAGATATGAAGTTAGTTGAAAAGTTAATCCGGAATAGAATTTTGTCGAAAGAGGAGTTTGTCGAATTGTTGGCGAACACAGATGCAGAGGATAGAGAAATACTTCGAAAAGAGGCGGTACGCCTTCGGGAGAAGTATTACGGACATGATGTTTATATCCGTGGATTGATCGAGTTTACAAATTACTGCAGGAATAATTGTTATTATTGCGGCATCAGAAGGGACAATCGATACCTTGAGCGATACAGGCTGACGAAGGAGGAGATTTTATCCTGTTGTGAGAGCGGTTATCGCCTGGGGTACAGAACCTTTGTCCTTCAGGGTGGCGAGGATCCGTGGTTTAATGATGACAGAATGGAAGATATTGTCCACAGCATCAGAACAGACTATCCGGATTGCGCCATTACCTTGTCCGTCGGTGAGCGTTCACGGGAAAGTTATCAGCGATTAAAAGAAGCCGGGGCAGATAGATATCTGCTTCGTCATGAGACAGCCAATGAGGCACATTACCGAAAATTGCATCCGGAAGAAATGTCCCTGGCCAATCGCAAGGAATGTCTTTATACACTCAAGGAGCTGGGCTATCAGGTGGGCGCAGGTTTTATGGTGGGGGCGCCGGGGCAGACATTTGAATGCCTGGCAGAAGATTTGATTTTCCTGCATGATCTGCAGCCGGAGATGATCGGTATCGGACCGTTTCTGCCGCATCATGAAACGCCGTTTGCCCATGAAGAGAAAGGCAGCTATGATCTGACGATTTATCTTCTTTCCGTTCTCAGAGTCATGTTTCCGAATGTACTTCTGCCTGCAACAACGGCTTTGGGCACTATAAAAGCTACAGGCCGTGAACAGGGAATGCTGGCGGGATGCAATGTGGTGATGCCAAATCTTTCGCCGGTGGCGAACCGTAAACAGTATGAACTGTATGACAACAAGATCTGCACTGGGGATGAGGCAGCGGAATGCAGAGGTTGTATGGAGAATCGTATGGCATCGGTGGGTTATCATCTTGTTGTGGACCGCGGTGATTTCAAACATGCATAAAATGGTCTGAATGTTCTATACTATATCAACAGGTGTGAGCAAACGCCCGCATCGGCAGATTGAATAATCAGAAAAGGCGGTTGTTGGTATGGTTGGATGGATTGTGGCACTGATATCCGGGGTATTAATGAGTATTCAGGGAGTTTTGAATACCGAAGTGACGAAACAGACAAGTTTGTGGGTCAGTACAGGATGGGTACAGCTGTCAGCGTTGATTGTCTGTATTACAGCCTGGCTCATCAGGGACAGAAGCAGTGTGACGGCATTGATGGATGTCAGCCCGAAGTATATGCTTCTTGGCGGTGTGATCGGCGCGTTTATCACCTTGACAGTGATTGTCAGTATGGATCAGCTGGGGCCGGCAAGAGCGGCGCAGCTCATTGTGGTTTCACAGATAGCGGCGGCGTATCTGATTGAACTCTTTGGTCTTTTTGGAGTGGATAAAGCAAATTTTCAGTGGTCAAAAGTCCTGGGACTGGGGCTGTCTATCATTGGCATCATGATCGTGAAATGGAAATAAAGCTGTGGAGATGTCGGTCGCTGATTTGAAAATAAAACCAAAATAAATTTGCAAAATGCTTGTAATCGCACAGGTTATTTTGTAAAATTAAATGTGTGACTTTTGTATATCTGTTCTCTCCGGGGAAGGAGAGATATGGAAAGACTGAAGAACCTTAAAATGCTGCTGACGATTCTATTTATTGCAGCGGCGGGGAGTCTTTTTCTCTATGATGGGAAAAGGACGTCGGATATTCAGTGGCAGACAGCAGAGGAGACGGCATCGGAGACAGAGTGCCTGGACATGACGCCGGAGGAGAATACAGATAAGGCTGAGACAGAAAGTGCATGTGCAGAACCGGAGATGATATATGTTTATATCTGCGGTCATGTCAGACAGCCGGATGTTTATTCATTGGCGGCGGGTACGCGGCTTTATGAGGCGATTGAAGCGGCCGGCGGCGCAGCGGATGATGCTGATCTGCAGCAATTGAATCTGGCAGATCAGTTGACAGACGGCCAGCGCATTTATGTGCCGGCGGAAGGAGAGACAGCAGCTGATCCAGAGTATACAGAAGATGAAGTGTCCAATGGACTTGTGAATATTAATACAGCGACTGCAGAGCAGCTTCAGACACTGCCGGGAATCGGTCAGGCGAAGGCAAACGCCATTGTTGCCTATCGTGAAAACAACGGCAATTTTTCTTCTATAGAAGATCTGAGAAAGGTCCCGGGAATTAAAGAGGGTGTTTTCGGACAGGTTCAGTCGCTGATTTGTGTAAATTGAGGTGTAAGATATGACGAATAAGGTTTTGGTTGTGGATGATGAGAAACTGATTGTCAAGGGTATCAAATTCAGTCTTGAGCAAGATGGAATGGAAGTAACGGCCGCTTATGACGGCAAGGAGGCTTATGAATTGGCCATGCAGAATGATTATGACATTATTCTGCTGGATGTGATGCTTCCGGAATTGAACGGATTTGAAGTTTGCCAGATGATCAGGGAGAAATCGGATGTGCCGATTATCATGCTGACAGCCAAAGGTGATGATATGGACAAGATTCTGGGATTGGAATACGGCGCGGATGATTATGTGACAAAACCTTTTAATATTCTGGAGATCAAGGCACGTATCAAGGCGATCATCCGTCGTACAAAGGGAAGAAAGCAGGAACAGCCTGCAGAGCGTACCATTGTTTCCGGAGAGATGCGCATTGACCTGGACAGCAGAAGAGTCTTTATTGGCGATCGGGAAGTGAATCTGACGGCCAAGGAATTTGACCTGCTGGAACTTCTGATCACGAATCCGAACAAGGTTTTCAACAGAGAGAATCTTTTGAATCTGGTGTGGGGGTATGATTATCCGGGAGATGTCAGAACCGTCGATGTTCATGTCAGACGTTTGAGAGAGAAGATTGAGGCCAGCCCGAGCGAGCCTAAATATATACATACAAAATGGGGTGTTGGTTATTTCTTCCAGAAGTAAGAAAAAGTTCAGAACAGTTTTCAGGAGCATGCATGTTAAGCTCCTGTTTGCGATGATCGCACTGGCGATCATTCCGATTATATTTTTACAGAGTTTTTATATTAATTATATGATGAATCACATCCGGGCCAATCGTGTGGATCTTGTTCGCAATTACGGTGCTCAGATTGCAGAAGAGATGCTGCAGACCGATTATCTGGAAGGTGGCAATTCAGATGTGATTGATGGAGAGATTCGGCAGTTTTCCGGTCTTTATGACGGCCGTATTATTGTGACAAATGCAGATTTTGATGTGAGGATGGATACTTACGGTATGCTGTCGGGCAAGAAACTGGTGTCTGAAGCCGTTGTACAGGCGCTCCAGAACAATGAGCAGTCTTATTATGACAAGGCATCGGATGAAATCTGGCTGACCTATGTGATCAGAGATGACAATGAGGATGATAAGAGCGAGATCCGGGGAATGATCCTCTTTTATATGTCCTGTAAGGATTTGACGGACACTTATGACACCATTACCCAGGCAATCACATTTGTGGTCATCGGCATTGGACTGGTACTTGTTTTCATGTCTCTGGTGATGGCCAGGAGCTTTACAAAACCGTTCAAAGATATGGCGAACTCCATCAACAGGATTTCGGATGGTTTCTTTGATGAGGAAGTGAATCTGACGGGCTTTTCGGAAGTGGAACAGATTTCAGAAGCCTTTAATACGATGCTGCATCGACTGCAGGAACTTGAGAGCTCCAGACAGGAATTTGTTTCCAATGTGTCACATGAATTGAAGACGCCATTGACTTCAATGAAGGTGCTGGCGGATTCTCTGAACATGCAGACGGATGCACCGGTAGAATTGTACCGCGAATTTATGCAGGATATCGGAGAAGAGATTGATCGTGAGAACATCATTATTAATGACTTGCTGTCATTAGTGAAGATGGACAAGACAGAGGCGGATCTGAATATTGCATCCGTGGCGATCAATGATCTGCTTGAGTCTATTTTGAAACGGCTGAAACCGATTGCATCCAAGCGAAATATTGAACTGGTGCTTGAAAGCTACAGGCCGGTAACGGCGGAATGTGACGAGGTTAAGCTGACACTGGCATTATCCAATCTTGTTGAGAATGCTATTAAATATAATGTGGCAGGCGGCTGGGTACAGGTGACGCTGGATGCTGATCATAAGTTTTTCTATGTTACGGTTGATGATTCGGGCATCGGTATACCGGAGGAATACCAGGACAAGATTTTTGAACGCTTTTACAGAGTGGATAAGGCGCGTTCCAGAGAAACCGGGGGAACGGGACTCGGATTGTCAATCACGAAGAATATTATCCAGATGCACCACGGTGCGATCAAGGTAGCCAGTAAAGAGGATGAAGGCACGACATTTTCAGTGAGAATACCGTTGACGTATATCAAGCAGTAAGGAGAGATAAGATGAGAAGAAGTTGGCGCTGTATGGCGGCACTCCTGCTGATGATAATGATTCTTGTCAGCGGCGGGTGTCAGAATATCCGACATCTTTCGGTAAGTCAGAGTGAGAAAGATGATGCGGATACAGGAACAGGTTATAATATTTATTATATTAACAATGATGAGACAAAGATCAAAGCATTTGCTTATCAGCTCAGTTCAACAACGGAGGACGGGATTATCAGTGAGTGTATGGAAGCGCTTGCCGTGTCACCGGATGATAAGAATTATAAAGCGGTTATTGCTTCATCTGTCAAAGTGCAGCAATATCAATACGACAAGGACAGCCGAACATTGACACTCTATTTTTCACAGGAATATGAACAGTTGTCCAGAACATCGGAGATGCTTGTACGGACAGCAATTGTCAAGACGATGACGCAGTTTGGCGGTATTATTGATTATGTTTCTTTCAATGTTGACGGCAGCTGGCTGACAGATTCGAATGGCAATACACTGCGTATGAAGAACTCGGATTATGTTTCGGAGGTAAGCGGCAGTCAGGGGCATGTGAAGGAGGCCAGATTTTGTTTGTATTTTGCAGCAAAAGACGGCAGTGGTCTGGTGAGAATCTACCAGACAATTCACTATCCGGAGACGGAATCTATGGCAGAAGTGGTCGTTAGAACTTTAATGCAGGGCTATCCGTCAGATAAATACAAACCTGTTGTATCCCAGGATACGCTGCTGAAGAGTGTCAGTGTGAATGATGGGTTGTGTCAGTTGGATTTCAGTAAAGAATTCCTGAACAAAATAGACGGACAGGATTTCAGGTTGAATGTCTATGGTATTGTTAATTCGCTGACCGAATTGAGTGATATACAGCGTGTCCGGATAACGGTGGATGGCAAGTTAATAGAGGAAGAACCGGATGGTGTCGTTTTGATGAATGAAATGACAGCAAAACCGGATTTGGTTGTACAATAAAGGAGAATGACATATGTCGAGACCTCTTATGTGGGTTGGGGTCGCATATACACTGGGAGTTATTTGGGCTGCCGGTGATCAGAAGCTCTTTTACGGCACAGCAGGAATTGTGCTTTTTGTATGGATAACAGGCAGAATCAGACAGCCCTGGAAAGAAAAACGGCTGTTTTGGTTGCTGCCTGTTTTTTTCGTGTCGGGTTTTGTCATATTTGATCATGCAATGACAGATGTCAAAGATGCATCTATGGAAAATCAGTTCATACATACAAGGGGAATGATCTGCCAAAGTGAAGCGAAGGAGAAAACACTGGCAGTCACATTGTCGGATGCAGATATCAACGGCCGAAAAAAGAAGCTGCTTCTTTATATGGAAAAAGATGCACCGGTGGCAGTCGGCGATGATATTGAAGTGCGCGGTATACTTGAAAAACCTGAAAGAGCATCCAATCCGGGACAATTTGACGGGGCGTCTTATTATCGTTCAAAAGGCATTGCTTATATCATGCGGCCGGATGGTTATACCATTGTCGGTAAAGGAAATTCTTACCCGGCGTTGCTTGATAAAATAAAGAAATTCTGGTGCGGACGCTATCAATCATTTTTAAACGAGGAAGATGCAGGCGTTGTCCGCGCAGTTCTGACAGGGGATAAAGCAGAAATGGATGAGAAAACAGAGCAGTTGTATATACAGGCGGGCATTGTGCACGTGCTGGCAATTTCGGGGCTGCATATTTCCATCATTGGTATGAGTGTATACACACTTCTCAAGCGTCTGGGGGTGGGGTTGAAGGGCAGTGCGTGCCTTTCGGGGTTTATTGTGCTCAGTTATGGTGTGATGACAGGATTTGGACCGTCAACCGAACGGGCAGTTATTATGTTTCTTGTACGAATGGGAGCTGTTTACCTGGGGTGTACTTATGATTTTCTTTCTGCACTCAGTTTTTCAGTATTGATTCTTTTCGTGAGCCGGCCTCTGTCTATTCTGCAGACAGGTGTCTGGTTTTCTTTTGCAGCGGTGCTGTCTATTGGCGTTCTCTGGCCAGCCATAGAGAAATGTATTCCATGGCAATATGCAAAGACCAGGAATTATAAAATAGAACATTTAAAAAAGTCCATGGGGGTAAAGACAACGATAAGAGAATGGATAGAAAGAATGATACGTTATATAGGCCCATCCGCAGCAGTGACGATAGGAACACTTCCGTTGACGGCATTTTGTTACGGCGCAGTCCCGCTAGTCGGCTTTTTTCTGAATCTGCTTGTATTGCCGCTGATGAATCTGTTTGTACCAATGGCCCTTGGCGCAGGCGGTGTCAGTCTGCTTTCAATCAGCATGGCCGGATTTTGCGGCGGAACGTTGCATTTCATTTTGCAGTTTAATCGATTTTTGTGTGAGAAAATGCTTATTATGCCTTTTTCGGTATGGAGAACAGGCGTGCCGCCGTCAGCGTGGCTATTGATAGACTATGGATTGATGATCGGATTTGCGCTGCTGGCTTTGCCGGAACACAAATGGTTTAAGCATACGGATATCGCAAAAATATTGATTAAAAAGAGTTGGCTGCTGATGTTGGCCGGTCTGTTTATTTTAATTCCCATCAGAAAAATGTATCCGATGGTGGCGTTTATCGATGTGGGGCAGGGTGACGGCATATTTATGCGTACAGCCAATGGGACAACATGGCTGATCGATGGCGGCAGTTCAGATGTCCAAAACGTTGGAAAATACAGAATCATTCCTTTTATGAATTATTATGGAGAGAAAAGCATTGATTATGCCTGTGTGAGCCATGGAGATCAGGATCACATATCCGGTGTTCGGGAACTTTTGCTGGAGAAGAAGATTCGACATCTTGTACTGACAGCGGTCTCCGAAACAGATGAGACCGTTAGGGAACTGGCTGATCTGGCAGTGTCAAATGGCGCGCAAGTCATCTATATTAGTGAAGACACCAGGTGGGAGAGCGGCGGCTGGCAGTTTTGGTGCCTTTATCCCGGGCGGGAAGCAAAAGAAAAGTCTGAGAATGATCAGTCCATGGTGCTGCGGGTGAATGCTTCCGGCACGACATTTTTATTTACCGGCGATATCTCAAGTGAAGTGGAGAATGTCTTGAACAAAGACGGAATATCCGATGTGGATGTTCTCAAAACAGCGCATCATGGTTCCGGATATTCCAGCAGTGAAGAATTTTTGAAGGCATCAAAGGCGAAGATGGCCGTTATATCCTGCGGCAGAAAAAACAGATACGGACATCCGGCGCCGGAAACGCTGGAACGGATGCAGAAAGCCGATATACAGGTCTATATAACAATGAAGACGGGAGCGGTGATAATGCCCTGCAAAAAAGGAAAGTTTCTTCTACAGACATGGTTGAAATAAGACAGAAAAATGTGGTACACTCATAACAGTTGACAAATGGAGGCGTTTATGAAGACATTAAACGAACACTTAAAAACGAAAACATTTAAGAATGTTTATTTATTATATGGGGATGAAGCTTATCTGCGCAATCAGTACAGGGATAAGCTGAAGAAAGCAATGATCAACGAGGGCGATACCATGAATTTTTCCTGTTTTGAGGGCAAGGGTATTGATGAAAAGGAACTGACAGCCATGGCGGATACCGTTCCTTTTTTCAGTGATTACCGGTTGATCATTGTAGAGAACAGTGGATTTTTTAAGACGTCGGGTCATGAGACTCTGGCAGAATATATGAAACATATTCCTGAGACGACATGTATTGTTTTTGTGGAATCTGAGGTGGACAAGCGCAGTAAGCTTTTTAAGGCTGTTTCATCGACGGGATATGCGGCGAACCTGACAATGCCCGGGGATAAACAGCTGATGCTGTGGCTCGGAGGAATTGTTAAGAGGGAGAACAAACTGATTCAGGAACAGACGATGCAGTATTTCCTTCAGTTGGTGGAGCATGATATGAATGGCATGCGCCAGGAGATGGAGAAGCTCATTTGTTATGTGGGGCATCGTCAGGTGATTGAAAAGGCAGACGTGGATGCGGTCTGCTGCGTGTTTGTGGAGAACAAAGTTTTTGATATGATCAGTGCTGTGGCTGAGAAGAATCAGAAACGGGCAATGCAGCTGTATGATGATCTGGTGGCCTTGAAAGAGCCGCCGATGCGTATTTTGTATCTGATGATCAAACAGTTTAATACGCTGTATGAGGTCAGGGATCTTGCAGTGAAGGGATATCCGGCATCGGCAATTGCGGAGAAAACGGCAATTCGGGATTTTATCGTGAAGCGGAATATTTCTCTTGGAAGACATTTTGAGATTACTGCACTCAGAGAGGCCGTGGCATATGGAACGGAGCTGGAAGAGGAGATCAAGACCGGAAGGATTACGGACCGCCTGGCTGTAGAGCTGATGATACAAAAGTACAGCAGGGCATAATGATAAAATGGCTGTGCATGGTGTGCAGCCATTTACCATTTGGAAGAGAATAGGCCGCATGCATGCTTTTGCGTCACTATTTGCAAAAAAAAAGAAGTGTACTGAGGGTTTGTACACTTCTTTTAAGTTTATCTTTACAGATATTAGTTCATCTTATTAACAGCAACTGTCATTCTTCCGATCTTTCTGGAAGAAGTGTTCTTGTGGTAAACACCTTTGGATGTTGCCTTGTCGATGACGCTTGTTGCGCTTAATAAAGCAGCCTTTGCAGCTTCTTTATCACCAGCAGCGATAGCAGCATCTACTTTCTTAACAGCTGTCTTAACACCTGATTTAATCATTTTGTTTCTTAAAGCCTTTGTCTGATTAACAAGGACTCTCTTCTTTGCAGATTTGATATTAGCCAATTCGTACACCTCCAAACGATAATCATTTTATAGATGTGTTATGCATTAACCCGGACACGGACGTCTAATGTAAACATACTTCTATATAATATAAGAGCAGACAAGATTTGTCAAGTATAAAAATAAAAAAGATTGCAAAAAATTAGTAGGGAAGGTGTGAAAAAGATAGAATCAGATAGGAGCTTGATATGGATTTTGTTAATGAGAATATGCACAGTGATCTGGTGATTGAGTATGCGGAGCGCTTTTATAACAGCAGTGAGCATGACGGGCAGCAGCTGCCGGGAGTTGAAATAGAGGAAACGGTTGATCCGGACTATCAGATTAAAGTGATAGATGTGAAGATTGTCGATGCAGAGGGAGAAAAGGTGATCGGAAAACCCATGGGAAGATATATTACAGTTGAGGCGGTGCATTTGCCGGATGGGAATGATGACTATCAACAGGCTGTTACAGGGGTATTGTGCCGTCAGCTGCAGAAGCTGCTGCCGGATCTGAAAGATAAAAAAATTTTGGTGGCAGGTATCGGAAATCGGGAGATCACACCGGATGCCCTGGGGCCCCTTGTTGTGGAACATTTATTTATTACAAGGCATCTGTTTGAAAAATACGGCAGAGATTCGGTGGTTGTGAAGGATATGGGGAATGTATGTGCGGTGATCCCCGGGGTTATGTCACAGACGGGCATGGAAACGGCGGAGATACTGCATGGACTTGTCAGAGAGGTTCATCCGGATCTGTTGATTGCGGTGGATGCACTGGCAGCGAGAAGTATACGAAGGCTGGTAACCACCATTCAGCTGACGGATACAGGGATTCATCCCGGAGCCGGCATCGGCAATAAACGCTATGAATTGTCGGAAAGAAATCTGAGGATTCCAGTAATTGCCGTAGGCATGCCGACGGTCATTGATGCGGCAACAATTGTGGCAGATACGATGGAGTCACTGATAGGGGTCCTTCATCAGAATGAAATGCTGAAAAAAGCGGTGAAAGTGACCGAGCAGTTTAATCATGAAGAAAATTACCTGCTGATGCGTGAATTGATGGAACCGCAAATGTCAAATTTGTTTGTTACGCCAAAGGATATAGATGAAGCCGTAGGAAGAATCAGCTATACCATTTCTGAGGCATTCAATTCCCTGTGCCATCGATTATAATAATCTGTCTGTTTGTGAATATACTGTATAGAAGTGGACAAAGACAGAGAATCGGCTGACAGCAGGGGGGCATGTATGAAGTTAAAAAGGACAGGACTGGTGCGGGTTGGTGCCTGGATATTGACTGGATTACTGGCAGCTGATATCGGGCTGCAGCTTGGTGGAGTTGAGATTGGGAGCAAATGGGAATGGAGAGAGATGGGACGCAGGTTTTCTGAAAGACTTCTCAAAGGTGCCGTCAATCAGGCGAATCTTGCAGCCTTTTATTATGACGGCAAACAAAAAAAGTATAGGGTGGCGGAATATATGCCGTCACCGGAAGATCTGGAGGCTGTTGCAGAGGAAAATACAGCAGTGCTTCTGGAGGATATGGCCGGGGAGAATTCGGAAGCTGTCAGGAAGGCACAGGAAGATAGTGAAAGAGCAGAAACAGAAAGTGAAGCCGGAACAGAATATGTAGAAACGTTGGCCGGTGTCCCTACAGGAGAAATTTATTCGGAAAAAGCATTGATGGATTATGATTTCCTTTTGGGACATTTCTATACAGTGGATCCGACAACATTGGCAAATAGCAAACTTATTAACGGAACGGATCTGCTGCAAAAGGATCTTACCATTGATTTGGATGGAGCAGAACCAAAAATTTTGATTTATCATACACATTCCCAGGAAGGTTATGCAGACAGTGAAGCGGGCAATGCGGATGATACAGTGGTAGGTGTGGGAGAACAGCTGAAAAAAGTGCTGGAGGAAAAATATCATGTGGCAGTCTGCCATGATTTATCTGTCTATGATATGCAAGACGGCAAAGAAGACAGAAATAAGGCTTATTCCCAGGCAGCAGTGGCTGTGCAGAATCTATTGGATGAACATCCTTCAATAGAAGTGACGATCGATTTACATAGAGATGGGGTTCCGGACAATGTGCATCTGGAAACGGAAATAAATGGAAAAAAGACGGCAAAGATCATGTTTTTAAATGGCTTGTGCAGAAATTCGAATGGTGATGTCAATGATTTTGCACAAAACCCGAATTTATCGGACAATCTGGCTTTCAGCCTCCAACTGCAGTTGAAGGCGAAAGCTTATTTTCCTGAACTAGTACGTCACATTTATCTGAGGGCTTATCGGTATAATCTGCATTTCAAGCCGCGTTCACTGCTTGTGGAGGTGGGAGCCCAGAACAATACCGTTGCAGAAGCCAAAAATGCTATGGAACCGCTGGCAGATATCCTGTATGCGGTGCTTTCGGGAAAATAACCTGTTGTACATTTTTGGCTGTGTATGCTATACTTATTCCAGTGAAAAAGCAGGAGGAATGTAAAGTGCATATAGATCAGAGTAAAATAAGAAACTTTTGTATCATTGCCCATATCGATCACGGCAAATCAACACTGGCAGACCGCATCATTGAGAAGACAGGTACTCTGACCAGCCGTGAGATGCAGGCACAGGTACTGGATAATATGGAGCTTGAGCGTGAACGTGGTATTACGATTAAGTCCCAGGCTGTACGTATTGTATACAAAGCCAAGGATGGCGAAGAATATATTTATAACCTTATAGACACACCGGGACATGTGGATTTTAATTATGAGGTCTCACGAAGTCTGGCAGCCTGTGATGGTGCAATTCTTGTTGTGGATGCGGCACAGGGTGTTGAGGCACAGACATTGGCCAATGTTTATCTTGCGTTGGATCATGATCTGGACGTGATGCCGGTCATCAACAAGATCGATCTGCCGAGTGCGGATCCGGACAGGGTTGTCAGTGAGATTGAAGATGTCATCGGTATTGAAGCTGAGGATGCGCCGAGAATTTCAGCAAAGAATGGACTTAATATAGAGGATGTTTTGGAACAGATCATTGTGAAGATCCCGGCACCGACAGGCGACGAGAATGCGCCGTTGAAAGCGCTGATTTTTGACTCTGTTTATGATCCTTATAAAGGGGTTATTGTATTTTTCAGGGTGCGTGAAGGCAGGATCGCCAAAGGCACGAAGGTACGGATGATGGCGACGGGGGCAGAGTTCGAGACAGTGGAAGTCGGTTATTTTGGTGCCGGCCAGTATATTCCGTGTGATGAGTTGTCGGCAGGTATGGTTGGTTATATGACCGCCAGCATCAAGAACCTGAAGGAGACAAGAGTCGGTGATACGATCACCGATGCGGAGAATCCGTGTGCAGAAGCTTTGCCGGGTTACAAGAAGGTGAATCCGATGGTTTACTGCGGCCTCTATCCGGCAGATGGTGCCAAGTATCCGGATCTGAGAGATGCGCTGGAGAAGCTTCAGTTGAACGATGCTTCCTTATATTATGAGCCGGAGACATCGGTGGCTCTTGGATTTGGTTTCCGATGCGGTTTCCTTGGCCTTTTGCATCTGGAGATTATTCAGGAACGTCTGGAAAGAGAATACAATCTTGATCTTGTCACAACGGCACCTTCCGTTGTTTATCGAATCCATAAGACTAACGGCGAGATGATTGAACTGACGAATCCGTCGAATATGCCGGATCCTTCAGAAATAGAATATATGGAAGAGCCGATTGTGTCTGCAGAGATCATGGTGACAACAGATTTTATCGGGCCGATCATGGATCTTTGCCAAGAACGCCGCGGTGTATACCTTGGCATGGAATATATTGAGACAACAAGAGCGTTGATGAAGTACGAGTTGCCGCTGAATGAGATTATTTATGATTTCTTTGATGCATTGAAATCACGTTCGAGGGGATATGCGTCCTTTGATTATGAATTGAAGGGTTATGAACGTTCAGAACTCTGCAAACTGGATATTCTTGTCAACAGAGAGAATGTGGATGCCCTGTCATTTATCGTCTTTGAGGGTTCGGCTTATGAACGCGGCCGCAAGATGTGTGAGAAACTGAAGGAAGAAATCCCGAGACAACTTTTTGAAATTCCGATCCAGGCGGCTATCGGCAGCAAGATTATTGCCCGTGAGACGGTCAGAGCCATGAGAAAGGATGTGCTTGCCAAGTGTTACGGCGGTGATATTTCGCGTAAGCGTAAGCTCCTTGAGAAACAGAAGGAAGGCAAGAAGCGAATGCGTCAGGTAGGCAATGTGGAGATTCCGCAGAAGGCCTTTATGAGCGTGCTGAAACTTGATGAGAAATAATATGGCGGATAAGAACAAACGTCCCCTGGGCTTATACCTGCATTTTCCGTTTTGTGTACGGAAATGCAGGTATTGTGATTTTCTCTCTTTTCCGTCGGATGAAGCTGGACGGGAAATCTATCTGGAACGACTGAAGGAAGAAATCAAAGCCAGGGGAGCAATATATCAGGATTATAATATAGAAACATTATTCATCGGCGGAGGCACGCCGTCATTGATGACCGGGCAGCAATTGACAGAATTGCTGGATACTGTCAGGGTATCCTTCCATGTTTCGCCTGTCGGTGAGTGGACGATGGAATGCAATCCCGGGACAACAGATGCTGAGACACTCAGAATTTATCGGAATGCAGGCATCAACAGACTGAGTTTTGGACTTCAGTCTATGAATGATGAAGAATTGAAATATCTGGGGCGTATTCATACGGCGAAGCAGTTTGCAGAGAATTATCAGGCGGCCAGAAGAGTAGGCTTTGAGAATATCAATATTGATCTTATGTCGGCACTGCCGGGCCAGACAACAGCTTCATGGCTGGATACATTGAATAAGGCAGTAGCATTTGAACCGGAACATTTGTCTGCTTACAGTCTGATTATCGAGGAAGGAACACCGTTCTGGGATCTTTATGGTGATGATCGGAGCGGCGAAGCGGATGTGGACGGCATTATTGCTGATGGTGTGGTCGGGCAGCAGGGAAAGGCAGCAATACTGACATTGCCGGATGAAGACAGCGAGCGGCAGATGTATCATCTGACCAAAAGAATTCTGGCAGAAAAAGGGTATGAACGGTATGAGATTTCTAATTATGCCCGCAAAGGCTTTGAATGCCGGCATAATCTGATATACTGGCAGAGAAAGGATTACCTGGGCCTTGGACTTGGGGCGGCCAGTATGGTGGGCAACAGACGTTTTTCGAATGTATCGGACATGACAAGCTATATGCATGACTGGTCATATTGTCAGGAAGAAATCCTGGACAGAAAGGCCCAGATTGAAGAAACAATGTTTTTGGGACTCAGATGCATGGCAGGCGTATCGGATCGGATGTTTACTGAGAAGTTTGGACAGAGCATGATGGATATTTATGGAGACATTATCAGAAAATATATATCAGAAGGTTTTCTTGTCTTTCATCCATCAGAGGGCAGACTGGCTTTTTCGGAGGCAGGAACAGATGTCAGCAATTGGATTTTGTCGGATTTTCTTCTATAAATAAGAACTTGTAACTGTTCAGAGCCAAGCAAAATTTCAAAAAACAGGTATAAAATGCTTGCATTTTGAGACTGTTTTTGAAATTTTATTTGGCGGATACGCCACACCGACGAAATGTGTAGCATTTTGGAGGTTAGCTCTGAACAGTTACAGGAACTTTATGAAAAAAACAAAAAAATCATCATTTTCCCCTTGACAAAAGGTGACTATGGTGATATTTTTGTATACAGAAGATGTTAGCACTCCAATATGATGAGTGCTAACAATGAAAGGGAGTGAGAAATCGATGGAACTGGATGAACGTAAGATTAAGATTTTGAATGCGATTATACAGACATATCTTGAAACCGGTGAACCGGTTGGCTCGAGAACAATTTCCAGATTCACCGATTTGAAGCTCAGTTCAGCAACAATCAGAAATGAGATGTCGGATCTTGAAGAGATGGGATACATTTTACAGCCGCATACATCAGCCGGACGTATTCCTTCTGATAAGGGCTATCGTTTCTATGTTGACAATCTGATGAAGGTTAAGTCCGAAGAGGTTGTGAGACAGAATGAGGTGATGGTTCAGAAGGTCGACAAGCTCGAACAGGTTCTGAAACAGGTGGTGAAGCTATTGGCAACGAATACGAATTATGCTTCGTTGATCACAGCACCTCAGAGCCAGAAGAACAAGCTTAAGTTTATCCAGCTGACAAGGGTGAATGAAGAACAGATTCTGGCGGTGATGATGCTGGAAGGCAACATCATCAAGAACAAGATTTTGACTGTGGATGAGCTTGTTGAGGAAGAGGAAGTTGTAAAACTGAATCTTCTGCTGAACACTTATCTTCAGGGGCTGAGCCTTCAGGAAATCAATATGGAACTGCTTCAGACAATGAAGCGGCAGGCACAGGGACATCGTAAGATTATCGGTGATCTGATTGATACGATTGTTGAAGCAATTCAGGAAGAGGATGATACCGAGATTTACACAAGCGGTACAACGAATCTGCTGAAGTATCCTGAGCTGGCAGACAGAGAGAAGGCAGGACAGCTTTTATATACGCTGGAAGAGAAACAGGGACTTAATGAACTGATTACAGCAGGTGAGAATGATGAGAATAAGCATGGCATTCAGGTTTATATCGGATCGGAATCACCGGTTCAGTCCATGAAAGACTGCAGTATCGTTACAGCAACTTATGAATTGGAAGAAGGCGTACAGGGAACGATAGGTATTATCGGACCGAAACGAATGGATTATAAGAAGGTTGTGAATAATCTGGAAACAGTGATGACACAGCTGGATACAATATTTAAGAAAGACAAGAAAGAATAAGAGGTGACAGGCTTTGGCAGAGAATCAGAATAAAGAGAAAGATTTAGAACAGCCGGTTAAAGAGCAGGAAGAAACGACAGAGGCAGCAGCCGAAGAGAAAGAGACTTCCGAAACACCTGAAGCTGAAGAGAAAGAATCAGCGGAAGAGGTACCGGAGAAGAAGTCAAAGTTCTTCAAGAAAGATAAGAAGGATAAGAAAGACGCAGAGATCGAAGAACTGAAAGATCGTCTGGTTCGCCAGATGGCAGAATTTGATAATTATAGAAAACGTACTGACAAGGAGAAGAAACAGAATTATGAAATCGGTGCTTCTGATTTCATTCTGAAGATTCTTCCGGTGGTTGATAATTTTGAAAGAGGTCTCGGAGCCATGACAGATGCAGATAAGGAGTCTTCATTTGCACAGGGTATTGAGATGATCTACAAGCAGCTGACAAAGGTGCTTGAGGATGAAGGCGTGACAGTGATTGAGGCCCAGGGCAAAGAATTTGATCCGATGCTTCACAATGCGGTTATGCAGCAGCCGAGTGAAGAATATGAATCAGGTATTGTGATCCAGGAACTTCAGAAAGGCTACAAGTACAAGGACAAAGTCCTCAGACACAGCATGGTTATGGTTGCTGAATAAGAATAAGACAACAAGTTTCATTTATATAGATTTTTAGTTTATTTCAGGAGGTTATTATTATGAGTAAAATCATTGGTATCGATTTAGGAACAACAAATTCATGTGTAGCAGTTATGGAAGGTGGTAAACCTGTAGTTATCGCCAATACAGAAGGTGCAAGAACAACACCATCTGTTGTCGCTTTCACAAAGACAGGTGAAAGACTTGTCGGTGAACCTGCAAAACGTCAGGCAGTTACAAATGCAGATCACACAATCTCTTCTATTAAGAGACATATGGGTTCTGACTACAGAGTAACAATTGATGACAAGAAATATTCCCCACAGGAAATTTCAGCTATGATTCTTCAGAAACTGAAAGCAGATGCAGAAAGCTATCTTGGTGAGAAGGTATCAGAAGCCGTTATCACAGTTCCTGCTTACTTCAACGATGCTCAGAGACAGGCAACAAAGGATGCAGGTAAGATTGCAGGTCTTGATGTAAAACGTATTATCAACGAGCCTACAGCAGCAGCACTTGCTTATGGCCTTGATAATGAGAATGAACAGAAGATCATGGTATACGACCTTGGTGGTGGTACATTTGATGTATCTATCATTGAAATCGGTGATGGTGTTATTGAAGTATTGGCAACAAATGGTGATACAAGACTTGGTGGTGATGATTTCGATAACAAGATCACACAGTACATGCTTTCCGAGTTCAAGAGAACAGAAGGCGTAGATCTCTCAGGTGATAAGATGGCTATGCAGAGACTTCGTGAAGCAGCTGAAAAAGCTAAGAAAGAGCTTTCAAGCGCAACAACAACGAATATCAACCTGCCATTCATCACAGCAACAGCTGAAGGTCCTAAGCATTTCGATATGAACCTGACACGTGCTAAATTCGATGAATTAACACATGATCTGGTTGAAAGAACAGTTATCCCTGTTCAGAATGCATTAAAAGATGCAGGTCTTGAAATGAATGAAATCAGCAAGGTACTTCTTGTAGGTGGTTCTACACGTATCCCTGCTGTACAGGATAAAGTAAGACAGTTAACAGGCAAAGAACCGAACAAATCCCTGAACCCTGATGAATGCGTTGCCATCGGTGCTTCTATCCAGGGTGGTAAACTTGCAGGTGATTCAGGTGCCGGAGATATCCTCTTATTGGATGTAACACCTCTGACACTGTCCATCGAGACAATGGGTGGTATCGCTACTCATCTGATCGAGAGAAATACAACAATCCCTACAAGAAAGAGCCAGATCTTCTCAACAGCTGCAGATAACCAGTCTGCTGTAGATATCAATGTTGTACAGGGTGAAAGACAGTTCGCCAAAGACAACAAGAGCCTTGGCCGTTTCCAGTTGGATGGTATCGCTCCTGCAAGACGTGGTGTGCCTCAGATCGAAGTTACATTTGATATTGATGCCAACGGTATTGTCAATGTATCTGCCAAAGACCTTGGTACAGGCAGAGAACAGCATATCACAATCACAGCAGGTTCTAACCTGTCAGATGCAGAGATCGATAAGGCTGTTAAGGAAGCTGCTGAATACGAAGCGCAGGATAAGAAACGTAAAGAGGGTATTGATGTAAGAAACGATGCAGATGCAATGGTATTCCAGACAGAAAACGCTCTCAAAGAAGTTGGAGACAAGATCAGTGCAGATGACAAAGCAAAAGTTCAGGCTGAAATAGATAGCTTAAAGGCTGCCATTGAGAAGACAAACATCGAATCCATGACAGATGCTGAGATCGATGAATTGAAAGCTGGCAAGGAAAGATTGATGAATGTTGCACAGCCTGTCTTCACAAAGATGTATGAGGCACAGAACCCTAATGCAGGTGCAGGCCCACAGGCAGGCCCTCAGGGTGATGCTGGTCAGCAGAATTATCAGAACAATAATGATGATGTTGTTGATGGTGACTATACAGAAGTCTAAAATTGACGTATAATATAACAGATAAGCAATAAACACAAAGGCGAAAAGTGAAGTGGCAACACTTGGCTTTTCGCCATTTCCAAGCATAGAGGGAGAATCTCAGATGGCAGATAAAAGAGATTATTATGAAGTCCTCGGCGTAGATAAGAATGCGAGCGATGCCGAGCTGAAGAAGGCCTATCGTAAATTGGCGAAGAAATATCATCCAGATACCAATCCGGGAGATAAAGAAGCTGAGGCAAAGTTTAAAGAAGCTTCCGAGGCATATGCTGTATTAAGTGATGCAGATAAGAGAAGACAGTATGATCAGTTCGGACATGCAGCCTTTGAACAGGGCGGCGGAGCCGGTGGATTCGGCGGGTTTGATTTTGGCGGTGATATGGGCGATATATTCGGTGATATATTTGGCGATCTTTTTGGCGGTGGCAGCCGGAGCAGAAGGGCGTATAATGGCCCGATGCAGGGTGCCAATGTGAAGATCAATATGAGAATCAGCTTTATGGAAGCTGTTTTTGGTGTTGAGAAGAATATTGAGATTGGTTACAAAGAAGAATGTGAAACATGTCACGGAACAGGCGCCAAACCAGGAACACAGCCGCAGACTTGTCCGAAGTGTAATGGATCAGGCCAGGTTGTATATACACAGCAGTCACTTTTCGGCCAGGTACGTAATGTGCAGACATGTCCTGAATGCGGCGGTGCAGGTAAGGTTGTCAAGGAGAAGTGCCCGAAATGTGCAGGTCAGGGATTCAAGAAGATTCGCAAGCCGTTGAAAGTGACAATTCCGGCTGGTGTTGACAATGGTATCAGTGTCAGAGTTGCTGGCTTCGGTGAGCCGGGCAAGAATGGCGGACCAAGAGGTGATTTACTGGTTGGTCTGCAAGTAGACAGTCATCCGATTTTCCAGAGACAGGATTATGATATTTTCTCAACAGTCCCGATCTCATTTGCGGATGCAGCACTTGGCGGGGATATCAAGATTCAGACACTGGATGGCGAGATCACACAGACAATCAGACCGGGAACACAGACAGATACACGTATCAGATTGAAGGGCAAGGGTGTTCCTTCCAGAAGAAACAAGAATCTGCGCGGTGACCATTATGTCACACTGATTGTTCAGGTGCCTGAGAAATTGAACAATGAACAGAAAGAACTTCTTCGTAAGTTTGATGACGCTATGAAGGGCATATACAAGCCGGAGGAGAATGAAGGCAAGAAGAAAAAGTCTTTCAAGGAAAAAGTCGAAGAAAAGTTAAAAGAAACTTTTGAAGATTAGTGAAGAATCAAATAAACACAGGGCTTTTGAAATTCTGAAAAATAGAATTTCAAAATGCCCTTTTGTGCGTTAGAATAGAATTTGTAAAAAGGAGAATAACGGATATGAAATGGAATAAATATCGTATGAAGACCACAACGGAAGCAGTGGATCTGATCAGCTATACATTGGGCGAAATGGGAATTGAAGGAATTGAGATAGAAGACAAGATTCCGCTTTCTGATGAGGATAAGAAAAAGATGTTCATCGACATTCTGCCTGATCTGGGAGAGGATGATGGTGTTGCCTATGTATCATTTTATATAGAACCGGAAAAAGACCATGCAGAAACACTTCAGGAAGTAACGGAAGCGGTTAAGGAATTGGCGGATTTTGTTGATATCGGTGATGCAACCATTGAGAAATCTGAAACAGCAGATGTGGATTGGATGAATAACTGGAAGAAATTCTGGAAACCATTCAAAGTCGATGACAAGATCATTATCAAACCGACATGGGAGAAGTTGCCGGAAGACACAACGGAGGATACGCTTGTTGTAGAGTTGGATCCGGGTACAGCCTTTGGTACAGGCATGCATCATACAACCCGGCTTTGCATCACACAGATGAAGAAATATCTGAAAGAGGGTCAGAAGCTTTTTGATGTGGGATGCGGCAGCGGTATTTTATCCATCATTGGACTGATGCTTGGTGCCGGTGAAGCCATGGCAACAGATGTAGATCCGAATGCGGTTTCAGCAGCCATTGAAAATGCCAGAGTCAATCATATTAATATGAATCAATACGATGTAAAAGCCGGTGATATCATTACAGATGTGGATTTCAGACATGCCTGTGGTGATGAGAAATATGATCTTGTGTTGGCGAATATTCTTGCAGATGTTATTATTCCGCTTTCAGGTGTGATCAAAGATAATATGAAGCCGGGGGCATTATTTGTTTCATCCGGCATCATCAATACAAAAGAGGATGATGTAAGAGAAGCGCTGCTTGCCAATGGCTTTGAGATTCTTGAAGTGACACATTCCGGTGACTGGGTTGCCTTTACAGCCAGAAAATAAAATCGAACAGGCTTGAATAAGTTGTTCATTTCATGCTATAATGGCAAAAGCGCCATAAAGGTTACGTGAACAGTTTAAGATGGAGGGAGTGCAGGAATGCCAAGATTTTTTGTTGGAACAGATCAGATTAGTGATAAAGATATTGTGATTACAGGCACAGATGTCAATCATATCAGGAACGTACTCAGAATGACACCGGGTGAAGAAGTAACGGTCAGTGACGGACAGGGCATGGATTACTTTTGCCGTATTGCAGAGCTGACTAAGGAAGAAGTACGTCTGGATATTGTTGACAGCTGGCATTCTTTCGTTGAGTTGCCGGCGAAGATTTATCTGTTTCAGGGACTGCCGAAGGCTGACAAGATGGAACTGATCATTCAGAAGGCAGTGGAACTGGGAGTCTATGAGATAGTTCCTGTTGCAACGAAGCGGGCTGTTGTGAAGCTGGATCCGAAGAAGGAAGAGAAGAAACGTCTTCGCTGGCAGAGCATTGCAGAGAGTGCGGCGAAGCAGGCCGGAAGAGCATTGATACCGCAGATTGCGACATGTATCAGTTTTGAGAAAGCACTTCGGATGTGCAACGGATTGGATGCAGCATTGATTCCTTACGAGAAAGCAGAGGGTATGCAGCATGCCCGTGATCAGGTACGTGCCCTCCATGGCAAACATTCAATCGGAATATTCATTGGACCTGAAGGCGGATTTGAAGAGAGTGAGATTGAGGCGGCCAGAGCGGCCGGTGCTATACCGATTACCCTTGGACACAGAATTCTGCGGACAGAAACGGCCGGACTGACAATGCTCTCCATTTTGATGTTTGAATTGGAAGAGGACTAAATTTTATATGGAAGTTTATATGGATAATGCTGCCACGACCAGAGCCTATCCTGAGGTTGTGCAGCTGATGAACAAGATCATGGAGGAAGATTACGGCAATCCTTCTTCATTGCATATGAAGGGCGTGGAGGCGGAACGGTATATCCGCCGCGCCAGAGAAATACTTGCAGGTATTTTGAAAGTTGAAGAGAAAGAACTGATTTTTACTTCGGGCGGCACAGAATCCAATAATCTGGCAATCATTGGCGGAGCATTGGCGAATCAGAGAGCAGGCAAGCATCTGATCACGACCCGGATAGAACACGCATCTGTGTATCAGCCGATGATGTTTCTGGAACAGATGGGCTTTGAAGTGACGTGGCTGCCTGTGAATGCATATGGTCTGGTGGATCTTGATGCACTCAGAGAAGCCATCAGACCGGATACAATTCTGGTATCTATGATGTGTGTGAATAATGAGATCGGTACCATTGAGCCGATTGCAGACGCAGCAGCGATTGTCAAGGAATGTAATCCGAACACATTGTTTCATGTGGATGCGATTCAGGGATTCGGCAAAGTCGTCCTGCATCCGAAACGGATAGGAATTGATATGCTGTCTGTCAGCGGCCATAAGATCCATGGACCAAAAGGCACGGGATTTTTGTGGGTACGTGACAGAGTAAAAGTACAGCCGTTGATGCTTGGCGGCGGTCATCAGAAAGGCATGCGTTCAGGTACGGAGAATGTGCCCGGAGTAGCCGGAATGGCGAAAGCTGCAGAAATTGAATATACAGATTTTGAGAATAAACTGGAATATCTTTACGGTATACGCAGTTATTTTATAGAAGAGATAGAGAAACTGGAAGGAACGGTGGTGAACGGCGGAAAGAGCCGCGGCAGTCTGAACCGGCCGGCAGAAGATCAGCAGGATGCCTGTGCAGCACCGCATGTGGTCAGTGTCAGCTTTCAGGATATCCGGGCAGAAGTGCTGCTTCATGCCCTTGAGGAGACACATGTGTATGTGTCCAGCGGTTCGGCATGTTCATCAAATCATCCGGCCATCAGCGGCACATTAAAGGCAATCGGTGTTGAAAAACGATACCTGGATGCAACTGTACGCTTTAGTTTTTCATTCGATACAACAAAGGAAGAAATAGATGAATGCGTGGCACAGCTTAGCAGGCTGCTGCCGATGCTTAGACGTTATACGCCTGGCGGCAGGAAAAGAGGAGGCAAACGTGTATAAAGCTTTTTTGATTAAGTATGGTGAGATTGGCATCAAGGGCAAGAATCGTTATTTGTTTGAATATGCCCTGATGGATCAGATTAAATTCTCACTGCGTAAAGTAGACGGTCAGTTTGAAGTTACAAAGGAACAGGGCCGTGTGTATGTGGAAGCGCTGACAGAATATGATTATGACGAAGTGATCAAAGCGCTTTCAAGGGTATTTGGCATTGTGGCCATATGTCCGGTTGTTCTGTGTGACAACAATGAATGGAGTAATCTATGCCAGGTAACCGGTGATTATATGGAAAGAACCTATCCGGATCAGCATTTATCTTTCAAGGTTTTTGCAAGAAGAGCCGATAAGAGCTATCCGAAGAAATCTATGGAGATCGGAGCGGATATGGGTGAATATCTGTTGGACAGATTTCCGGATATGACAGTGGATGTCCACAATCCGGATGTGGCACTGAATATTGAAGTGCGTGAGCGAACCTATATTTACTCAATTTCTATTCCGGGACCGGGCGGTATGCCGGTGGGAACGAACGGAAAGGCTACATTATTGTTATCAGGCGGTATTGATAGTCCTGTAGCCGGTTATATGATCGCAAAACGTGGTGTTAAGATTGATGCAGTTTATTTCCACGCACCGCCATATACAAGCGAACGTGCGAAGCAGAAAGTTATTGACCTTGCGAAAATTGTTGCCGCTTATGCCGGACCGATCAATCTGCATGTTATTAACTTTACAGATATTCAGCTGGCGATTTATGACAAATGCCCGCATGATGAGCTGACGATCATTATGCGTCGTTATATGATGAAAATCGCAGAGCATATTGCCTTGGAAGAAGGCTCTTTAGGATTGATCACCGGTGAGAGTATCGGTCAGGTGGCCAGTCAGACAATGCAGAGCCTGCGTGCAACCAATGCTGTTTGTACACTTCCGGTTTATCGTCCGGTGATTGGCTTTGATAAGAATGATATTGTTGAGATTTCAGAGAAGATTGGCGCTTTTGAGACATCCATTCAGCCATTTGAAGACTGCTGTACAATATTTGTGGCAAAGCATCCGGTTACGAAGCCGAATGTCCGTGCGATCGAACGTTCAGAACATCATCTGGTGGATGTCATTGATGAACTGCTTAAGACGGCTATTGAGACGAGAGAGACGATTCTCTGCGAATAAAATTGCGAGAAAGGCCTGATACAGGCTGGTTCAGAGATGTGCATGCATTCCTGTGAAGAATCCGGCCGATCCGGTCTTGTATCGGACAAAAAAGGACTGCTGATAATCAGCAGTCCGAAGAATCATGTGATAGCCTAGTCCACAACGTATGGCTGAAGAACCTTGAGAATTTCATCTATTTCATCGCTCTCATGGATTGTGAGTTCGATTGGTTTGGAAAGGTCAAGGCTGAATATACCCATAATTGACTTGGCATCAATGACATAACGACCGGAGATCAGATCAAAATCTGTATTGAATCGGCTGATGTCATTGACAAATCCTTTTACTTTATCGATGGAATCGAGGCATACTCGAACTGTTTTCATGGCTGTTCCTCCTTTAGTTTTGGTTAATATTTTATTACAATATTATACTACATTCGGAATGGACAAAAGTCAATAGGCGAGTATTTTATAAATTGCAGTAATTGTTCAGAGCCAACCTCCAAAATGCTACGCATTTCGTCGGTGTGGCGTATCCGCCAAATAAAATTTCAAAAACAGTCTTAAAAATGCAAGCATTTTATACTTGTCTTTTGAAATTTTGCTTTGCTCTGAACAGTTACAAATTGCAACAAAATGAAACAGATGGAGGAAGAATATGAAGAAAACAGTGGCATTCTGCACACTGGGATGTAAGGTAAATCAATATGAAACAGATGCCATGCGGGGAAGCTTTGAGGCTGAAGGATATGAAGTGAAGGAGTTTTCACAGGAGGCATCCGTTTACGTGATCAATACCTGTACAGTAACAAATATGGCGGATCGTAAGTCCAGACAGATGATGCATCGGGCAAAGAAGAAGAACCCAGATGGCATCATTGTTGCTGTGGGCTGCTATGTGCAGGCGGCCAAAGAGCAGCTGGAAGAAGATACGCTGATTGATCTGGTCATTGGCAACAACATGAAGAGCCAGGTTGTACAGATTGTTGAACAGTATATTCAGGACAACAGACATACAGAGGACAGAGATGCTTATGTGGCGGATATTGCCCATAGCCATGAATATGAGACCATGCATATCGAAATGGTGTCTGAACATACCCGTGCCTATATCAAGATTCAGGATGGCTGCAATCAGTTCTGTTCATACTGCATTATTCCTTATGCCAGAGGGCGTGTGCGGAGCAGAAAGATGGAAGATATCCTGCAGGAGGTCAGAAATCTGACGGCAAACGGCTACAAGGAAATCGTTTTGACGGGTATCCATATCAGTTCCTATGGTCTTGACTTTGAACATACAGCGGATGAGCAGGAAGATTATGGACCTTTTAAGAACAGTGCATTGATCGATTTGATTGAGGCGTTATCTGGAATAGAGGGACTTGAAAGAATTCGCCTTGGTTCACTGGAGCCAAGGATCATTACAGAGAATTTTGTCAGACGCCTCTGCAAAGTGCCTCAGATCTGTCCGCATTTTCATTTGTCATTGCAGAGCGGCTGTGACGAAACACTGAAGAGAATGAACCGACATTATACAACGGCACTTTACCTTGAAAAGTGCGGAATCCTTAGACAGTATTTTGACAGACCGGCCTTGACTACAGATGTGATCGTTGGCTTTCCGGGAGAAACGGAAGAAGAATTTGCACAGACAGAAAGATTCCTTGAGACGGTTCATTTTTCGGATATGCATATCTTTAAGTATTCAAAGCGTCGTGGAACCAAAGCGGCAGATATGCCGAATCAGATTGATCCGCAGATCCAGTCTGTGAGAAGTGAGAAACTGATCGCACTGGGAGAGAGAATGAAAGATGATTTTCTTGAAGCCTGCAAAGATCAGGAGCAGATTGTCCTCATTGAGGAAGAAACGGAAATTGACGGTACGAAATACATGACGGGACACAGTAAGAATTATATCCGCTGTGCTTTTGAAATGGATGGATTAGTACCAAACATGGTGATAAAAGGCACTATTAACAGCAAATTAAATGAAGAATTTGTGTTTTGTAAAAGAATTGATTGAATTCTTGGAATATATATATTAAGATAGTAGTAACCTTGGATAATCAGCCATCTGACAGAAGGGATGTGATTGAGTGGCAGATAACAAGAATACACAGTATTTTAAAGTGAATAATGAGACTGATATTGCGGTCAAAGACATTCTTGAAGCAGTTTATATTGCACTGACGGAGAAGGGGTATAATCCGGTGAATCAGATTGTAGGATATATTATGTCCGGCGATCCGACATATGTGACGAGTTACAAGAATGCAAGATACCTGATCATGAAGGTTGAAAGAGATGAGCTTCTTGAAGAACTTCTCAAGAATTACATTGAAGTGAATCTGAAGTAGCCCATGATGAAGAAGAGAATTATTGGATTAGATTACGGTTCGAAGACTGTTGGCGTGGCGGTCAGTGACCCTCTTGGTTTTACAGCTCAGGGTCTGGAGACAATTACTCGTAAGGACGAGAATAAACTCCGAAAGACGTATGCGCGTATTGAGGCTTTGATCCGGGAATATGAAGCAGAACAGATTGTACTTGGTTATCCGAAGAATATGAACGACACAGAGGGTGAGCGTGTCGAGAAAACGCTGGCTTTCCAAGAGGCACTGGAGCGTAGAACAGGACTTGAAGTGATTCTCTGGGATGAGCGGATGAGTACCGTTGCATCAGAAAGAGTATTGATGGAGGGTAATGTTCGACGCGAAGACAGAAAGACTTATATTGACAAGATGGCGGCAGCCTTTATTCTGCAGGGGTATCTGGATTATCAGAGCTTTTCGGAGAATCAGGCAGAATCAGAAGATTCGGAAGATATATAGTTATAGTTGGATTTATGCATGTATGCAATATGGGGAGAGTAGAAACATGGCAACAAAAACAATTACATTAACAACAGACGATGATGAAGAAATCGAATTAATGGTTATCGAACAGACAATGATCAACAATGTGAATTATCTGCTGGTCACAGATTCTGAAGAAGATGAAGCGGATGCTTATATTCTGAAGGAGACGGGGGCTGAGACCGAAGAGGCCTATTATGAGTTTGTTGAAGACAGCACAGAACTGGAAGTTATTTCCAAAGTGTTCGAACAGATGCTGGACGATATTGATTTGAAATATGAATGATTGATACAGAAATTTCAATCGCTACAAGACATTGCAGAGGAAAAGAAAGGCAGAAGAAGCATGATAGAAGATCAATTGAGCGAGTTCAGGAAGCTGCTGAAGGAAAGAGGACTTAAAACAACCTCACAGCGAATGGCTATATTAAAAGTGCTTCTGTCTCAGCCGGAGTGTCATTTGACGGCTGAGGAAATCTATGACTTTGTGAAAAAGGACTGGCCGGATATCGGCCTGGCTACGGTCTATCGTAATATACAGCTACTATCAGAAATGAACCTCATTGACAAGTTGAATTTGGATGATGGTTATGTACGGTATGAGATTGGTGAACCGAATCAGAAGAGTCACCATCATCATCACCATATGATCTGTGTCAGCTGTGGAAAAGTTTTTGCATTTCAGGAAGATCTGCTTGATAATCTCGAACAGAAGATTGAGCAGACGACAGGATTTGTTGTCAGTAATCATGAAGTGAAGCTTTATGGGCACTGTGCGGAATGCCGCAAGAAGGACGGAGCAAAATCAGAATAGATGCAAGTCTTGTTTCTTTTGAAATATTGTATGAATCCTGTGATTTAACGGAGGTGCAGTTTTTTGAAAGCAAATAAAGGCGTATCAAATGAAAAAATCAAAATTATCCCTTTAGGGGGACTTGAACATATAGGTATGAATATTACCTGTATTGAGTATGAAGACAGTATTATCGTTATTGACTGTGGATTATCCTTTCCGGATGAGGATATGTTGGGTGTCGACCTTGTGATCCCGGATGTGACTTATCTGAAAGATAATATAGAAAAAGTAAAGGGCTTTGTCATTACTCATGGTCATGAAGATCATATCGGCGCATTGCCTTATGTTCTTCAGAGTGTGAATGCACCTGTTTATGCGACAAAGCTGACAATGGGTATTATCGAACACAAGTTAAAAGAACATAATATGATGAAGACAACAAAGAGAAAGGTTGTCAGACATGGACAGTCCATTAATCTCGGCTGTTTTAGAATCGAATTTATCAAGACAAATCACAGTATCGCAGATGCTGCGGCACTGGCTATTTATACACCGGCCGGTATTATTGTGCATACCGGTGATTTTAAGATTGATTATACACCGGTATTTGGTGAGATGATCGACCTGATTCGTTTCGCAGAACTTGGAAAGAAAGGTGTACTGGCACTTCTCTGTGAAAGTACGAATGCAGAGCGCCCGGGTTTTACCCAGTCTGAGAGAACTGTGGGCAAGACGATCAGTCGCATTTTTGACGACCACAAGAAAAGCCGTATCATTATTGCAACTTTCGCATCCAATGTGGACCGTGTACAGCAGATTATCAATGCAGCCTATGAACATGGTCGTAAGGTTATCGTTGAGGGCCGCAGTATGGTGAATATCATTACAATTGCATCAGAACTTGGCTATATCAAGATTCCGGACAATACATTGATTGATATTGACACAATGCGCAACTATCCAGATGATAAGCTTGTCCTGATTACAACAGGAAGTCAGGGTGAGACGATGGCTGCTTTGTCAAGAATGGCAGCAAATACACATCGCAAAGTTTCCATTAAACCGGGGGATACCATTGTATTCAGTTCCAACCCGATTCCGGGCAATGAGAAGGCGGTCACGAATGTTATCAATGAACTTTACCGCAAGGGTGCAGAGGTTATTTTCCAGGATACACATGTTTCCGGTCATGCCTGCCAGGAAGAGATTAAGCTGATCTATGCTTTGACAAAGCCGAAGTATGCAATTCCGGTTCATGGTGAATATAAACATCTGAAAGCCGGTGCGAAACTGGCTGAGACTATGGGTGTACAGAAAGACCATATTATGCTGATGCAGTCCGGAGATATACTCACAATCGGACAGGAAAAAGCAGAGATCACCGGTCAGGTACCGCATGGCTGTGTGATGGTGGATGGTCTTGGTGTTGGTGATGTAGGCAATATTGTATTAAGAGACAGACAGATGTTGTCCCAGAATGGTCTGCTGATTGTTGTGCTGACACTTGAGAAATATAGCAACCAGCTGTTGGCCGGACCGGACATTGTTTCAAGAGGTTTTGTGTATGTGAGAGAATCTGAATCATTGATGGAAGATGCAAGAAGAGTTGTCAGTGATGCACTGGATGATTGCCTCAATCACAATATTTCTGACTGGAGTAAGATTAAGAATGTGATCAGAGATTCACTGGGAGACTTCCTCTGGAAACAGACAAAGAGAAATCCAATGATCCTTCCGATTATCATGGAAGTATAAGGATGCTGTGGAGAACGTTATGATAAAGAAATTATTCGTAGGTACTTTTGGTGTTGCATTAAATGTTATCATTTATATTTTGGTGATTCTTTTGGCAATTCGTGTGATCACCTGGTCCTATGACTTTGCATATGAAGTTTTTGGTGACAGACCGGTTGCTGAAGCTTCTGAGGAGATTGTACCTGTTCAGATCAGTGATGGCGCCAGTACAAATGAAATTGCGGCCATTCTTGATAAGAAAGGGCTTATTAAGTATAAATATGCATTTATTATACATGTTGGACTGTCTCAGTATAAAGGCATGCTGAAGCCTGGCAATTATGAGCTGAGTCCATCGATGACGATGGATCAGATGCTTGCAGTGATGGCAGGATCAGGTACTGCAGAAACGTCAACAGAATAAGTCGGGGGCTGTGGCAGAATCGAAAGTTTTTTCGGTTCTGCAACAGCTTTTTGCATTGCGTGTATATGCAGCCTCTGCCTGAGCAAAACGGCAGCGGCTGATGATTTGGGTATGTAGCGAGACAGAATGAAGGAGAAAAGTATGATAGTTAATGACAGACTGACATCATATCTGCATTCTTTAGACAGCAGGGAATCAGAAATCATCGAAGCAATTGGCCGTGAGGCAAGGGCTGACAGAGTGCCGATCATCCGTCAGGAGACAGGGAGTCTGTTGAAGGTGTTGCTGAAGATGAATAAACCACAGAGAATACTTGAAATCGGAACGGCCGTTGCCTATTCGGCCATTTTGATGAGCGAATGTCTTGAGCCGGGAGCAACCATAACAACTGTTGAGAAATATGAGAAAAGAATTCCGATTGCCAGGGAGAATATCCGACGTGCCGGCAAAGAGGACTGCATTACATTGATCGAAGGGGATGCACTGGAAGTGATGGCCGGTCTGGAACCGGGATATGATTTTATTTTTATGGATGCGGCCAAGGGACAGTATATCCATTTTCTTCCGGAGGTGTTGAGACTATTGAAGAAGGGCGGTCTGCTTGTTTCAGATAATGTTCTTCAGGATGGTGATATTATAGAATCCCGCTTTGCGGTGACAAGACGGAATCGTACTATTTACAGCAGAATGCGGGATTATCTGTGGCAGTTAAAACATATGAAAGAATTTGAAACAGCTGTATTAACCGTTGGTGATGGGGTGACCATCAGCACGAAACTGACAGAATAGAGGAGAAAATTGACAATGAGAATACCTGAGTTATTAGTACCGGCCAGCAGTCTTGAAGTATTAAAGACGGCCGTGATCTTTGGGGCGGATGCCGTGTATATCGGCGGCGAAGTTTTCAGCCTGAGAGCAAAATCCAAGAATTTTTCTCTCGAAGATATGAAAGAAGGTATTGACTTTGCCCATGCGCATGGGGTTAGGGTCTATGTGACATCGAACATTCTGGCACATAACCAGGATCTGGAGGGTGTCAGAGAATATTTTAAGGAATTAAAAGTGATTCAGCCGGATGCATTGATTATTTCTGATCCGGGTGTGTTTGATATTGCGAGAGAGATTATACCTGAGATTGATGTGCATATCAGTACCCAGGCCAATAATACGAATTACGGCACGTACAATTTCTGGTACCGACAGGGAGCAAGAAGGGTTGTAACAGCCAGAGAATTGTCAATGGAGGAGATTGCTGATATCAGAAAGCATATCCCGAATGATCTGGAGATTGAAACCTTTGTTCATGGCGCAATGTGTATCTCTTATTCCGGCAGATGCCTGCTCAGCAATTATTTCACTGGAAGAGATGCCAATCAGGGCGCATGTACCCATCCATGCAGATGGAAATATGCGGTCATGGAAGAGTCCAGACCTGGGGAATATCTGCCGGTGTATGAGAATGAAAGAGGCACTTATATTTTCAATTCAAAGGATCTGTGCATGATCGAGCATATTCCGGAACTAATCGCAGCAGGTATTGACAGCTTTAAGATTGAAGGCCGTATGAAGACGGCACTTTATGTGGCTGTTGTGGCGCGTACCTATCGAAAAGCTATTGATGATTATCTGAAGGATGAGAACCTTTACAGACAGAACTTGCCTTACTATCGTGAACAGATTGCCAAATGCACTTACAGACAGTTTACGACAGGCTTCTTCTTTGGCAAACCGACTCATGAGACCCAGATTTATGACAGCAATACTTATGTTAAGGAATATACTTATCTTGGCATTATCAATGGACAAAACAGTCAGGGAATGTACGGACTTGAACAGAGAAATAAATTCTCTGTTGGCGAAACGATTGAAGTCATGAAGCCTGATGGCAGGGATCTGCCCGTCAAAGTACTGCGTATCTGTGATGAAGAAGGCAGCGATATGGAAAGCTGCCCGCATCCAAAACAGAAAATCTATGTGGATCTTGGTATTGAACTGAGTGATCAGGATCTGCTTCGAAGAGCTGAAAAATCAGACAATTAGTTCAGCTGAAGGCGGAGCTTTTCAAGTGCTTTTTTCTCGATGCGGGAAACATAACTCCGGGAAATATTCAGCTGCTCGGCTAGCTCACGCTGGGTTGTTTCATGATGGCCGTAAAGACCATAACGACGGATAACGACAAAATATTCCCGCGGCGTCAGAACTTTGGAAAGAATTTTTGACAGCTTTCGGAGAGACTGTTTTTTATCCAGCTGGTCGATGATATCTTCATCCTCATGCTCAAGAATACTGAGAAGCGTGATTTCGTTGCCTTCTTTGTCTGTGCCGATGGGATCATAAAGGGAGACCTCCCGGGAAAGTTTTCGATCGCCGCGCATGAGCATGAGCAGTTCATTGTCGATACACCGGGCAGCATAGGTTGCCAGCCGGCTGCCTTTTTCAAAGTTATAGGTATTCACTGCTTTGACGAGACCGACGATGCCGACAGAGATCATTTCATCTGTTTCTTTGCCGGAGTTCATATATTTTTTGACAATATGAGCCACAAGACGGAGATTCCTTTCGATGAGAATATCCCGTGCGTGCATATCGCCATTTTGATACTGTCTGAGATAAACGGTTTCCTGCGCAGCAGAGAGGGGCTGTGGGAATGACTGCATGGCAATGCTCCTTTAGCCGGCTTTCTATTTATTTTATGCGCAGAGAGAAAAATAGTGCTTTTCCAAAAAGCAAACAGCAAAAACAGAGGATTTGATCATGGTACAACAATTTTATCCTGATGAATGGCTGGACTCAGCCTATGTCATTGATTATGAAAAACTTTACAAAGAGGGTTATCGAGGACTGATCTTTGATATTGACAATACATTGGTACCCCATGGCGCTCCGGCTGATGAGCGGGCCATTGCTCTTTTTAAGCGGCTGAGGGAGATTGGATTTTCCTGTTGCTTATTGTCAAACAACAAAGAGCCTCGAGTGAAGATGTTCAATGAAAAGATAGGTGTCTCCTATATTTTTAAGGCCGGTAAACCCGGAAAAAATGGTTATGAGCAGGCAATGAGGAAGATCGGCACTAACAAAAAAACGACGGTTTTCATTGGTGATCAGTTATTTACGGATGTCTGGGGAGCCAAAAGAGTGGGTATCCGCAACATCCTTGTGAAGCCGATCAACCCAAAAGAAGAGATACAGATTGTATTAAAACGACGATTGGAATGGATTATTCTTTATTTTTATAAGAAAACAATGAAAAAATAGTTGAAAAAAGTGCTATAATTTTATATACTATATTTAATTGAGTATTTTAAGGAGGATTTTATAAATGGCTACAATTACTGCAGGTGATTTTAGAAATGGCGTGACATTTGAATATGATAATGATGTATGTCAGGTTATCGAGTTTCAGCATGTTAAGCCAGGTAAGGGCGCTGCGTTTGTAAGAACAAAATATAAGAGAATTATGAACGGTGGTATCAGAGAGGAATCTTTCAACCCTACAGCGAAGTTTGAAACAGCCTACATCGAGAGAAAAGAAGTACAGTATCTGTATGACGATGGTGAAGCTTACAACTTTATGGATCAGGAGACATTCGATCAGTTCGCTATGCCTCATGAAGAAGTTGAAGATAGAATGAAGTTTGTCAAAGAAGAGATGACAGTTAAGATTATGTCTTACAAAGGCAAGATCTTTGACCTTGAACCACCTCTTTTTGTTGAACTTGAAGTTACAGAGACAGAGCCAGGTTTCAAAGGCAACACTTCTACAGGTGCTACAAAGCCATGTACTGTTGAAACAGGTGCTCAGATTAACGTTCCGCTGTTCGTTGAAATCGGTGACAAGATTCAGATTGATACAAGAACAGGCGAATATCTGAAGAGAGTTTAATTTACGCGAATAATGAGTCAAAGCCCATGCTTGCATGTGGCTTTGACGTTGCTAAGCGCCAGTGGCGCTTGTTCTGCAATGTCCGAAACGGAGTGCAGACATATCGCGATAACAAGTGAGACTCGCGGAGCGTGTTTCATCTCGTTGTTGGAAGAATTTATGTAGGAATACAGACAGGGAGTATCGCCATTGGCCTGACATGGTCGGGTTTTGGCATGCTCCCTTTTATAATTTCATTGGAAATTGTTTCCTGGGAAATTATGAAATGCTCCGTATGGTGCGTATTGCAGCGATAATGAATGGTATCGTAGAAACGATATTATTCGAAGACGGCATATGAATCAGGTCTGATATTGGAGGTAGAATAGAATGAAAGATAGAATTACAGGACATACCGTATTAACAGGACTTCTTGGAAGCCCTGTAGCCCATAGTATTTCACCGATGATGCATAATGAATCCTTCAGACAGTTGGGACTGGATTATGCGTATCTGGCTTTTGATGTAGGAACAGATAACTTAAAGACAGCAGTAGAAGGCCTGAAAGTGCTCGGTGTCCGTGGCTTCAATCTGACCATGCCTGATAAGAATCTGATGTGTACATATTGTGATAAGCTGTCTCCGGCGGCAGAATTGATTGGTGCAGTGAATACAGTTGTGAATGACAATGGCGTATTGACAGGCCACACAACGGATGGCATCGGCTATATGGAAGCAGCCAGAGATGCCGGTTATGATCTGACAGGCAAGACTATGACACTTCTTGGCGGTGGCGGTGCTGCTACAGCTATCTGTGTGCAGGCAGCTTTAGACGGATTGAAAGAAATCCGTGTGTTCAATATTAAAGACCAATTCTATGGCCGTCTTGAGAAGCTGACAGCCAATATCACAGCCAGGACTTCCTGTAAGGTCACACTGCACGACCTGTCTGATGAAAGCGCGCTGTATGACAGTATTGAGACCAGTGATATTCTGACAAACGGTACTTCCGTTGGTATGGCACCGAATACAGATGCCTGCCTCATTAAGAATACAGATGTTTTCAGAAAGGAACTGATTGTATCGGATGTTATTTACAATCCGGAGCAGACGAAGCTTTTGAAACTGGCATCTGAAAAGGGCTGCCCGACATTTAATGGTCTGTATATGCTGCTGTATCAGGGAGCTGCGGCTTTCAAAATCTGGACAGGACAGGATATGCCGGTGAATATCATTAAAGAAAAATATTTTACAAGATAGTCTATTAGCAATATTCAATTGAATCATCGTAACTGTTTGCAATAATTATCAGAACGCGTTATAATAAATATGTATGTGTTCGAATTTATGTCATTGTTTTGGACAGGTATAGATATTGTGTAACTGTTCAGAGCTAACCTCCAAAATGCTATGCATTTCGTCGGTGTGGCGTATCCGTAAAATATAATTTCAAAAACAGTCTTAAAAATGCAAGCATTTTATACTTGTTTTTTGAAATTTTGCTTGGCTCTGAACAGTTACGATATTGTGAAAATAAGGAGATCTATATAATGGGTAAATATTTTGGTACAGATGGTTTCAGAGGTGAAGCCAATAAACAACTGACAGTTGAGCATGCTTTTAAAGTGGGTCGCTTCATCGGATGGTATTACGGCGCAGCAAGGGACAAATCCTGCAAGGTTGTCATCGGTAAGGATACAAGAAGAAGCAGTTACATGTTTGAATATGCTTTGGTTGCAGGTTTGACTGCATCAGGGGCAGATGTTTATCTTCTGCATGTTACTACAACACCAAGTGTGGCTTATGTGGTGCGTACGGAAGAAGATTTTGACTGTGGTATTATGATTTCTGCCAGTCATAATCCATATTATGACAATGGAATCAAACTGATCAATGATCGTGGCGAGAAGATGACAGAAGACGTCATTGCTGAGATTGAGGCTTATCTTGACGGAGAGTCCGGTGAAGTACCGTTAGCTTATGGTGATAAGATTGGCTGTACGGTAGATTATTCCGCGGGAAGGAATCGTTATATTGGCTATCTGATTTCTCTGGCAACACGTTCTTATAAAGGCATGCGTGTCGGTCTTGACTGTTCTAACGGCAGTGCCTGGATGATTGCTAAGAGTGTATTCGATGCGCTTGGTGCCAAGACGTATGTGATCAATAACCATCCGGATGGTTTCAATATTAATACAGACTGCGGCTCCACACATATCCATGTGCTGCAGGATTTTGTCAAAGAGAAACAGCTGGACGTAGGATTTGCTTTTGACGGCGATGCAGATAGATGCATAGCTGTGGATGAGAATGGCAAAGTTATCGATGGTGACCTGATTCTTTATGTATGCGGCCGATATATGAAGGAACACGGCAAGCTGACAAATAATACGGTTGTTACAACTGTCATGTCTAACTTTGGCCTTTACAAAGCCTTTGATAAAGTCGGCATTAACTATGAGAAGACAAACGTTGGTGATAAATATGTCTATGAGAATATGCAGCAGAATGGTCATCGTATCGGCGGAGAGCAGTCCGGTCACATCATTTTCAGCAAATATGCTTCAACCGGTGATGGTATTCTGACAGCTATTAAAGTCATGGAAGTTATGCTGGAAGAGAAACAGTCTCTTGGTAAGTTGGCAGAACCTGTGACCATTTATCCACAGCTTCTGAAGAATGTCCGCGTCAGAGATAAGAAGACAGCAAGAGAAGACAAAGATGTCATGGCCGCTGTTGATGCTGTTGCAGATAAACTTGGCAGTGAAGGCCGTATCCTCGTCCGCGAAAGCGGCACAGAACCGGTTATCCGTGTTATGGTAGAAGCACCGGATGATGCAACATGTGAGAAATATGTTTCAGAAGTCGTAGATGTGATTTATCAGAAAGGCCACGCCGTAGCCCAGTAAAAGGTGAAAGTCTAACTCGAAATAGCACCCCATTTCCTTATTCAAAGCAAGCACACTCGCGTTGCCCAGCATTGGCAGCGGTACATAAGGCATTAAAAGACAATGCCTAAGTACCGGCCATGCTGGAAGCACTTGCTTTTGAATAAGGAAATGGGGTGCTTGTTTTCGAGTCAGATTTTTTATATTTAATTAAAAGTTTGTTGGAAGTCCAACGTCCGAGGCCAGTTTATTTCACCTGCTGAATGTTTCGGATATCCGGATCTATCAGTAATGAATAGTTTGTATGGTAGATGACGAAGCCTGGTTTTCCGCCGGGTGTTTTTTTGACCTGTTTTTTCTGGATGTAGTCGATTTCGACTTTTTCCGCGTCACGGCCTTTGGAGTAGTAAGCGGCCAGTCGGCCGGCTTCTTCGAAGGTGCGGTCCGGCAACTCCTGTCCTTCGCTCTTGACAATAACGTGGGAGCCCGGGATGCCTTTGGCATGGAACCACCAGTCGTTGCCTGTGGCGAATTTGAAGGTCAATTCTTCGTTCTGGAAGTTATTCTTGCCCACATACATATGGAAGCCATCTGATGAGATATAGTGGAATGGCTTGCTGTTAATGCGGACTTTTTTGTTGCCCTTTTTGCCGGAATAATGGCGTTTGATATAGCCAAATTGAATCAGTTCTTCCTTGAGCTGAATCAAATCATCTTCTGAGACGGCGATATCAAGGGCAGTGCTAATGGAATCCAGATGTTCCAGTTCGTCTTTTGTTTCCTGAATCTGGACGGACAGGGCTTCCCATGTACGTTTTAACTTGGCATAGCGGTCAAAATATTTGACGGAGTTTTCATGGGCGCTTAACTGGGAGTCCAGAGGTACCTGGATTTCTTCATTCGTATAATAGTTGATACATTTAAGACTTTTGGCACCGGGTTCCAGACTGTAGCCGTAGGTGTTTAACATTTCGCCGTAAATACGGTATTTATCCTTCTTCTCAGTGTCCTTTAATTGTTTCTCCTGAAGGGCATATTTCTTACGGCATCTCTCAAGGGCTGTTGTTACAATGCGTCGAAGGTCGGAGGATCGCTGGCGGATTCTTGTAGCCGCATTGCGGGCGGCGTAATAATATCTCAGAACTTCGGAAATACTGTCGAAATCCTCCTCCTGTAATTCTCCGTAACAGGTCAGCTGAGTAGAAGAAAACTCTGTCGGTGTGCCCTCATCGGAAACAATATTCGGCTGATAGCGATGCTCAATGATATCTTCTTTTAATTTCTCAAAGGTTCGGTAAAGATGTAGCTGTTCCATTTCTGATAAAGCTTTGGTGCTGGCACCGGAATCAATGGAAGCCCGGAAACAGAGTTCTTCGGCAATCAACGGACTGATGCCGGTAATCATTGTGTAAATCGCTTTGCCGACAGGAAGAGGCTGGGCAAGAACTTTACCGATAAAGGATGTCTCATCCACTTCCAGAGGATTCAGTTTGTGCTGGGTTTCAGCGATAAAATACTGTCTGCCTGGAAGCACTTCACGGATGGAGCTGACATTGGCAGAAATATGTTTGATACTGTCGATAATGGTCATATCCGGCTGGCAGAAAATAATATTGCTGTGTTTGCCCATCAATTCTACAATGAGTATCTTTTCACAGACATCCCCCATTTCGTTGAGATGTTCAATATGAAAATGCAGGATACGTTCCAGTCCGGGTTGGGTAATGGAAAGAATCTTGCCGCCGTTGATGTGTTTGCGCAGCAGCATGCAGAAGTTCGGCGCTACAGCCGGATTGGCCGGCGTATCATCTGTCAGATAAATCAGTGGCAGAGAGGCACTGGCAGAAATCAACAGTTTGTAATTGGTACGATTATTCTTAATGCCGAGAATCAGAGCATCCGGTTCCGGCTGATAAATTTTATTAATACGTCCTCCCGTCAGTGTCTCCGAGAGTTCATATACGATATTAGATATAACAAGTCCATCTAAAGCCATATTGATGTACTTCCTTTCTTTTCAATTCAGATAATATCATACCATATATAAAGAGAGAGGGGCAAGGAACTTTTGCAGAAAGTATTGTTCGAGTATGCTTTTGGTGTTGACTTGTATTTTTTTGTGTTTTATAATAAAGTGTATATGTCCATATATATCCATCCGAATCGAAGGCAGAAGAGGATGGCATATGCAATACCATGAGAGCAGGTGAACCAGATGTTAAAGAGTATGACTGGTTTTGGGCGGTGCGAGATCGCCGATAAAGACAGAAAGGTCATTGTAGAGATGAAGTCTGTGAATCACAGATATTGTGATATCACGATCAAGATGCCGAAGAAGCTGAGCTTTTTCGAGTCAGCCATCCGCAGTCTGTTGAAGAAGTATATTCAGAGAGGTAAAGTGGATATTTTTATTACCTATGAAGACTATACAGAGAACAGAAGCTGTCTGAAGTACAACAGGGAACTGGCAGCGGAATATATGGATGCCCTTCGCCAGATGTCTGAAGATTTTAGCATAGAGAATGATGTGCGGACTTCTGCACTTTCACGATATCCGGAGGTTCTGACAGTAGAAGAACAGACCGTTGATGAAGATGAATTATGGCATTTCCTTGAGCCGGCGATTACAAAGGCCTGTGAGGGTCTTGTAGAGACAAGAAGCCGGGAAGGCGAACAGCTGAAGAATGATCTGATCGCCAAGCTGGACGGCATGTTGGCGTATGTGGCTTATATTGAAGAACGTTCGCCTCAGATCATTGCGGACTACAGGGCACGTCTTGAGGATAAGGTCAGAGATTTACTTGGTGACACGAATATCGATGAAGGCAGAATTGCCATGGAGACAACGATTTATGCGGATAAGCTTTGCGTAGATGAGGAGATTGTTCGTTTGAAGAGTCATATTGAGGCAACGAGGACAACACTTGTGAATGGCGGAAGCGTCGGCCGCAAGCTGGACTTCATTGCTCAGGAGATGAACAGAGAGGCCAATACCATTCTGTCAAAGGCCAATGACCTGTTGATTTCCAATACAGCCATTGATCTGAAGACAGATATTGAGAAGGTCAGAGAACAGATTCAGAATATTGAATAATCGGAGAGTATGCGATGAGCAGATTGATCAATATCGGTTTTGGCAATATGGTGAATGCGGCCAAGATTGTGGCCATTATCAGTCCTGATTCAGCGCCCAGCAAGCGGATTGTTCAGAATGCCAAGGATGAAGGCAGAGCAATTGATGCAACGCAGGGACGAAGAACCCGTGCCGTGATCATTATGACAGATGATCATGTTGTCTTATCCGCTTTGCAGCCGGAGACAATTGCCGGACGGTATCAGGGACGGGATATTCAGGAACAATTAACAGATATAGAAAAGGATGAGGAAGATGAGTGATCAGAAGAGAGGTATTTTGACGATTATCTCTGGTTTTTCAGGTGCCGGTAAGGGAACGGTTGTCGGCAGACTTCTTGAGAAGTACCCTGAGAGATATAAACTGTCCATTTCTGCAACGACACGCAGTCCGAGAAATGGTGAAGAGCATGGTGTGCATTATTTTTTCAAGAGTGATGAAGAATTTCAGCAGATGATTGAGAACGATGCATTTCTGGAATATGCGCAGTATGTCGAACATTCTTACGGGACACCTCGTCAGTATGTAGAAGAGAATCTGGCTGCCGGTTATGATGTGATTCTTGAGATTGAGCAGCAAGGCGCGTTTGCAGTAAAGAAAGCGGTGCCGGAGGCAATTCTGATTTTTCTGACACCACCGACAATTGAAGAACTTGAAAGAAGACTTCGCAATCGTAAGACTGAGAGTGATGACGTGATCGCATCACGGCTTGCCCAGGCATGTGCTGAAGCAGCGCATGTTGATCAGTATGATTACATTGTGATCAATGATGAGGTGGAGCACTGTGTGGATGCAGTGAACCGTCTGATTGAAACAGAACATCAGAGAACACAGTTTAACGGTGCGAAGATTCAAGAATTGCAGAGAGATCTGCAGCCATATAGAAAAGGAGAATGATACATGTTACATCCATCTTATACAGAATTAATGGACGCTGTTAACAGCGAAGTCAAAGAGGGCGAGCAGCCAATCGTCAGCAGCAGATATTCTATCGTTATTGCAGCTGCCAAGCGTGCAAGGCAGATTATTGCAGGTGCAGAATCTGCAGTTCCGGATTATAAGAACAAAAAGCCACTTTCCGTTGCAGTTGAAGAACTTATGGACGGAGATGTTAAGATCCTTTCAAGCGGCGAGGATGCGGATGATGAAGACGATAAGCCAAGCATTGGCGGTGATGTTTATGATATTGCCCTTGACGTCGATGATGAAGACATTTTTGAGGATGAGATGAAGGAAGATTCTGATGAAGATTCTGATGAAGATTCTGAGGAAAAAGAATCCGAGTCTGACGAAGATATGAGCAGTGAAGAGGACGATTACGAATAGTTCTGAAGAATACGACATCATAAGGAGGCTTTATCAATGGAAGCAGGAATTAAGAATGAGAAGAGTATTGTTGTAACAGAAGATGTAACAGCCAGCAAGGTGGGCAGCGGTTTATTACCTGTTTATGCAACGCCTAGTATGATTGCATTAATGGAAGGCACATGTGCAGAAAGCGTTCAGTCTGAACTGGCAGAAGGCGAAGGCACAGTTGGTGTATCCGTTGATATCAAGCATATTGCGGCAACACCGATTGGCATGAAAGTCAGATGCGAAAGCCTTTTAAAGGAAGTCAACGGCAAGAAGCTTGTATTTGAAGTGAATGTTTATGACGAGAAGGGTCTGATCGGCACAGGTACGCACAAACGTGCAATCATCAACAACGAAGCATTTATGGCAAGACTGGCATAATCAATGATCATTTGACACGGGCACACCGGCAGGTCTGGTGTGCCTGCATTTATACCTGCATGATTTGTTTCTCAGAGTTTTATAAAATTATCATATTCATTTAATTGTTATTTGAATTGTTTGGAATTAATATAGATGTATGCGCTTGCGGACAATGCTTTAACAGTGAATTTGAAAGGAATCAGATGTTTGGATATATTACAGTCAACAGGGCGGAATTAAAAGTTAAGGAATCAGCGGCATACGATGCTTATTACTGCGGTTTATGTCATGCACTTCACGGCCTTCACGGACGTGCCGGTCAGTTGACGCTGACATATGATATGACATTTCTTGTTATCCTTCTGAATGGTGTTTATGAACATGAAATGCATGAGAAGACGGGAAGATGTCTGGTCCATCCGATGAAAAATCATACAGAGCGGTGGAATGATTTTTCTTCTTACTGTGCGGATATGAATATATTGCTGGCCTATCACAATTTGCTGGATGATTGGCAGGATGACAGAAAGCTTTCCCGTTATGCAGCTGCACAGCTGTTGTCAAAGACATATCGCAGCATCAGAGAGAAGTATCCGCGTCAGCATCAGGCAGTCGTTGATTATATGAAGGCGCTTTCTGTATGCGAGAAAAGTTGTTCTGACAATGTAGAGGAGGCGGCCTGCCTAACGGGTAAGATGTTGGCAGAGATTTTTGTCTGCCGGGAGGATGCCTGGGCATCAGATCTCAGACAGATGGGTTTTTTCCTCGGCAAATTTATTTATCTGATGGATGCTTATGAGGATATAGAGAAGGATGCCGTGTCCGGGAACTATAATCCTTTCATGACAATAAAAGATCACGAGAACTTTGACAGTGAATGTCAGAACATGCTGATGATGCAGATGGCAGAATGCTGCAGGGCATTTGAGCGTCTGCCGATTGTGCAGGATGCAGGTATACTTCGGAATATTCTTTATTCCGGTGTATGGGCAAAGTTTGCCTCAGTATATAATAAAAGAAATAAGGCAGGAGAGAACGAATGACAGATCCCTATCAGGTACTTGGCGTAAGCAGAGATGCCAGCAATGATGAAATAAAAAAAGCATATCGAAGACTGAGCAGGAAGTATCATCCTGATGCCAATATTAATAATCCGAATAAAGAGGCGGCTGAGGCAAAGTTCAAAGAAGTGCAGGCTGCTTACAATCAGATTATTAATGAGCGTGAGCATGGTACTTCAGGGCAGAGCAGTGCAGGTTATGGCGGCTATGGCTATGGTAATTCAGCTGGCGGCCAGGATTTTTGGGGCAGTTTCGGTGGATTTGGCGGCTATGGCAGTGGTTATGGCAGCCAGCAGCAGAATCAGCAGAACCAGTATCAGGATGAGGATTCTCTGAAATTCCGTGCGGCGGCCAATTATATCAATGCCGGAAGTTATACGGAAGCTCTGCATGTACTTGACAGTATTTCCAACAGGAATGCACAGTGGTATTATCTGAGTGCCCTTGCCAATGCAAGAATGGGAAGCAATATCAATGCCAAGGAGCATGCCAGAAAAGCAGTGGAATTGGATCCGAATAACATGCAGTATCGGCAGCTGCTCAGTCAGCTGGAATCCGGTGGACAGTGGTATCAGGATATGGGACAATCATACGGGATGCCGACTATCAATGTATCAGACTGGTGCTGCAAGATTTTATGTCTGAATGCGGCATGCGGCTGTTTATGTCCAGGTGCCGGATGCTGTGGACCGGGCGTATTCTATTACCATTAAAGCACTGCATTCCATATGGCGGAATGAGATGGAGACTAGGACGATGAAAGAGATTACATTAAATGGAAAGCTTATGGCGTCAGAATCCTCAGCACAAGAATACCTATTTGATGTGTTTGATTTTCCGGAATATTATGGCAATGATCTGGAAGGCTTTTATGATGCATTGACAGATATAACGGAAGAGACACATGTCACGATCATTAATCGTGAATGTATGGAGAATACTTCTTATGGCTCCAGACTTATGTGGGTATTTGAAGATGCCGCCAGTGACAATGACAATTTGTCGTTGGCCTGGACAGAAGTAAGCTATGAAGAATATTAGAAATTAATAGTAGGAAGGAGCGACGCGGGACCTGCCAGAATGGTGGGCATCGCGGCAGTTGATATGTCTGAAAAGAACAACAAATCCAATAGTCCGGCAGACAACACAAAGTCGGAGAAGAAAATGACAAAGTATGACCTGAAGATGCAGCGTCGTCAGGAGGAAGAGAAAAAGGCAAAGAAGGAGAAGGCAATCATCAAAACAGGTTGTATTCTCGCAGTGATCATTTGTGTATGTATTGCTGCCTGGAAGTTCTATGATAATTATCAGGAAAAGCATGGCCCATATATTACAGTTGGCGATCATGAAATTCAGAAAGCTGAATTTGACTATTATTATTACAGCAGTCTGAATTCATTTGCTTCCACATATGGCAGTTATCTGTCTTACTTTGGTCTGGATACATCCAAACCGCTGGATCAGCAGCAGTATTCAGACACAATGACATGGGATGATTATTTCCAGCAGCAGGCAGTCAATCAGCTGAAGAATGTTTACGCACTGACAGATGAAGCCAACGAAAAAGGTTTTGAGTATGATGCATCTTCTGATTATGACGATATGGTCACTTCCATTAAATCCTATGCCCAGCAGCAGGGAGTCAGTGAAGATGAATATTGCAAGTCTGTATTTGGCAGTGATGCAACACTTGAAGGTATCAAACCATATGTAGAGATGAGCGGTCTTGCATCTGCTTATTACAATGATGTCAAGGACGATATCGAAGTCACAGATGACGAGATCAATACTTACTATGATGAGAACAAGGACGATTATGATTCTGTAGATTACAGAGTCTGCAAGATTGAAGCAGATATGCCGGAAGAAGAGACTGAGACTGAGACAGAGGCTCAGACAGAAACAGCTGCTGAAAGCATTTCTGAAACAGCCGCAGAGAGCACTTCTGAAACTGCAGTGACAGAAACTCAGACAGAGACAGAATCTGAGACAATGAGTGCGGAAGAAAGCGAAGCCGCAGCCAAGGCCGAAGAAGAAGCGAAGGAAGCAGCAATGGCAGCTGCCAAAGCAAAAGCTGATGAGATGCTTTCCAAGATCAAGGATGAAGCTTCTTTCGAGAAAGTTTATGATAAGTATGCATCTGATACAACCGTTGATTCTCTGAATACAGGCAAGAAGAAATCCTCTATCAGCCCTACAGATGTTGCTAACTGGTTATTTGATGCGGATCGTCAGGCAGGAGATACAACTGTGATCGAAGATACTGCCAATAATGCATATTATGTTGTTTACTTCAAAGACAGATACCTTGATCATATAAAGACCGTTGATGTTCGACAGATTCTGATCAGTGCAGATACTTCATCTTCTGATGCGGCAGAGACTGACGAGACAGAAACAACTGCAGCTGGTGAAACAGAAACAGCAGAGACTGAATCTGCAGAGGCACAGGAACAGGCTAAGGAAGATGCAAAAGCAGCAGCAAAGATTAAAGCTGAGCAGATTCTGGATGACTGGAAGAACGGTGATGCAACAGAGGACAGCTTTGCAGAGTTGGCAAACACATACAGTGATGATTCCGGCTCTAACACAAATGGTGGTCTGTATGAAGCAGTCAAAAAAGGTCAGATGGTTACAAACTTCAATGACTGGATTTTCGATGCTTCCCGTAAGCCTGGTGATACAGGTATTGTAGAATCCGATTATGGCTGTCATATCATTTACTTTGTAGGAGATAATAAAGAAGAATGGTATGTGAACATCAAAGATACCATCACATCCAACAAGCTGAATGATTATATGTCTGATCTGACAGCAGATATTGAAGTGAAAGATAGCAGACATCACGTTGCATATCTGCATGAGACAGAGGCTGCAACAGAGACAGCTTCTGAGACAGATACAGCAGCAGCTACAGAGAGTGCAGCAGAGACAGCAGCTTCCGAAACAGAAACTGTCGCTGAAACGACAACAGAAACTGCTGAAACAACAGCAAAATAATAGACGAAAAAATCCCCAAGGATATATTCATTCCTTGGGGATTTTTTCGTGGACAAATTGTTGTCCGTTGGCAAGAAAAGAAGTGAAAACTCCTTATTTTCTGCGGGTTAAGAGGCATACAGTTTCCATATGGGTTGTGAATGGGAACATATCAACCGGCTGAATTTTCTCAGCGGTATACTGATGTTTCTTTAAAAATTCCAGATCCCTTGCCAGCGTTTCCGGATTACAGGAAATATAAACAATGCGGTCCGGATTCAGGGAGATGGCAGAGGCCATGAAAGATTGTGTGGAACCGGCTCTCGGAGGGTCCATGAAGATCACATCTGCCTTGGCATTCTGTTCCTGCATTTCGTTTAAGAAGCGTTCAGCATCATTCTGATAGAAGGTAATGTTTCCGATATTGTTGTGACGGGCATTGTTTCTGGCGTCTTTCACAGAGGCTGGATTTAATTCAACACCAATAACGGATTTGGCTTTGTCAGCGGCGATGATGCCGATGGTTCCGATACCGCAGTAGGCATCTACAACGGTTTCTTTACCTGTCAGTCCGGCATAATCCATGGCTGTCTGGTAAAGAATCTCTGTTTGAACCGGATTTACCTGATAGAAGGCAGATGGTGAAATGGCAAATGTATGGCCGCATAATGTATCAACAATGTAGCCTTTGCCGTAAAGAGTAATATTGCGTTCGCCCAGAACTATGCTGGTATTCTGGTCATTGACATTGAGAATCACAGTTGTAATCTCCGGATGTTCTTTTCTGAGGGCTTTGACAAAATTATTCTTAGAAGGGAAAACAGGAGAGGATGCAACCAGCACAACCATGATCTCACCGCTTGTAAAACCACGGCGAATTAATACGTGTCTGAGGAGTCCGTAGCCTGAATCCTCGTTGTAAGTTTTAATCTTGAAAGATCTCAGAAGTTCGCGGATTGTCTGGATAATCGCATCGGATTTTTCATCATCAATCAGGCAGCTTTCCACAGGGACAACTTTGTGGGTGCCTTCCTGATAAGTACCGGCGATGGCTTTGCCTTTTTCAAATGTAAAAACAGCATGTACTTTGTTGCGGTAATGAAGCGGGTCTTTCATACCGATGATCGGAAGCACCGTTCCGAACTTGCCCAGAAGCACGTTGGCCTGTCGTTGTTTCAGAGATAACTGTTTTTTGTAAGCCATGCCCTGGTACTGGCAGCCGCCGCACTTTTTGTGGACAGGACAGACATCAGATGCCTTTTTTGAATCGTTCTGTTTCGGGAAATTATGTTTTTCAGAGGCCTTGCCTGAAGATGAATGGTTTAAACCGGATGATTTTCCAACCGGCTTATCAGTTGCTTTTTTCTTGTTGTACATAAATATTAAACTCCTTCGTTGTCAAATGGCGGAATGAAACTTTCTTTGGCAGTTTCACCTTCCTGGATAAAACCGTTTTCAACACCGATGTCAATGGCGTAGTCAACCAAAGCATCATAATCGGAAGCGGAAATTGTATGATTGAGTTCCGGATAATCTGAAAGCAGTTTAGAAACCGGAGTAAATTGGTTCATGATACTGATATAAATCTTGTCCCCGTAGATTTCGTGGAGATAGTGAATGACTTTTCTGGAATCCTCCATGCAGCCGGGCAGTGTCAGATGCCGGACGATGATGCCCTTTTGAATGATACCGTTGTCGTCAAAGACGGGATCACCAGCCTGTTCATACATGAATTGAAGCGCCTGACAGGCTACTGTAAAATAGTCCGGTGCATGGGAATATTTTTTGGATAATTCAGGACTATAATACTTAAAATCCGGCAACCAGACATCGACATGATCAGAAAGAATACGCAGAGCAGTCAGAGAAGAATAGCCGCTGCAGTTGCAGATGATCGGCAGATGCAGTCCCTTTGACTTGGCCATAGCAAGGGCCAGTGCAATGGATGGGGCATAGTGTTCCGGTGTGACAAGGTTGATATTGTTGGCACCTTTTGTTTGCAGTTCCAGAAAAATATCGGCCAGTCTCTCTATAGAAATCCTCTTGCCGCTCTGGCCGGCAGCAATGGCATGATTCTGACAGAAGACACAGCCCACACTGCATCCGGAGAAAAAGACTGCGCCTGAACCGGCTTTACCTGAAATACAGGGTTCTTCCCACATATGAAGTGCGGCCCGGGCAACCTTGAGATCGGCCGGCATATGGCAGAATCCGGTTTGTCCGTGTTGTCTGTCAGCTTTGCAGTTCCTGGGACAGAGCTGACAGGATGTATATAAATCTAATAGTGACATAAATCACGCTCCATTGTTCAAGTGCTGCGCAGATACGCGCAGTGTATAATTTATAAAAATGTTTTCATTTAAATACCTATGAAATTGTAGCACACTCCGTCAGAAAATACTAGTACATCGTTTCGCAAATAACCGGCCTGATCCGCAGACAAGTGAGGTATCTGATATTTTGAAAAGGATATATATGATATATTCATTGGACAAAAGGACTAAAAAGCTGTTTGAAAGTCTATACTACTATAAAGGAGTTGGCGTCTGTCTGTAAAGACAGCGGAAAGGATAGAAAAATGATAGCTTTGTGTAAGTTCCTGTTCCTATTTGTATTCGGGGGCAGTATTTATTATGGTATTGAAATGTTTACCCGGGGATTTTCTCATTGGAGTATGTTTATTCTCGGCGGTATCTGTTTTATTTTATGCGGACGCCTCAATGAGAAGCAGAGGGGGAGATATACGCTGCTGCAGCAAATGTTTCTGTCGATGTTGATGATCACTTTTCTTGAATTTTGTGCAGGGGTAATTTTAAATCTGTGGCTGAAACTGGATATATGGGATTACAGTCGGATACCCTTTAATCTTTATGGACAAATCTGTCTGCCCTATGCGGCGGTTTGGTTTGTGTTAAGTGCGGCAGCTATTGTGGCGGATGATTATCTTAGATATTGGCTCTATGGAGAAGAAAAACCATCTTATCGCTTATAGCCGATATATTGTTATTAAATTATCATAATATAGTCGATTATTGATAAATTTTATGAAAAATAAGTGGTATGGTGAGAGATAAAACCTGTCTTAAATAGTTCATATGCGGATAATTAGCATGCACACGGCATGTTTAGCTTTTGATACGGCGAATTTATTGACCTTTTCATAAAATCGTGCTATACTGGATATTGTTAAAAAAATATCTTGATTGGTTCAACAAGTAAAAGGGAGAATATTTGTAGAAGGAGGAAACAATATGGATTACAAAAAGCTTTATGCGTCAAAGCTGTGTACAGCGAAGGAAGCTGTCAAGGATGTTACAAGTGGTGATTGGGTAGATTATGGCTGGTGTACAGGACATCCGGTTGCTTTGGATAAGGCATTGGCAGAGAGAATGCCGGAACTGGAAGATGTGAAGATTCGTGGCGGAATCGCATTATGGCGTCCAGCTATTTTTGATATTGAGAACCCGGCAGATCATTTTTGCTGGAATTCCTGGCATATGTCCGGAATCGAACGTAAGGCAGTGAATGAGGGATTTGCCTTTTATGCACCTATTCGTTATTCTGAACTGCCGCGTTATTATGCAGAGAATGTCGAACCGATCCATGTGGCGATGTTCCAGGTGGCACCAATGGATGAGCATGGTTTCTTTAACTTCGGACCAAGTGCTTCTCATATGGCCAGCATGTGTAAGCGAGCACAGATTATCGTTGTAGAGGTTAACCAGAACATGCCGAGATGTCTGGGCGGTTTCAATGAAGGTATACATATTTCTCAGGTAACACATATTGTAGAAGGTGACAATCCTCCGATTGCAGAGATGGGTGCAAGCAAGGCAACAGCGGTTGATGAGGCCGTTGCGAAACTTATTGTTGAAGAAATTCCAAATGGTGCTTGTCTCCAGCTTGGTATCGGTGGTATGCCGAATGCAGTAGGTTCCATGATCGCAGAATCCGATCTTCGTGATCTGGGCGTTCATACAGAGATGTATGTGGACGCATTTGTGGACATAGCTATGGCAGGTAAGATCAATGGTTCTCGCAAGAATATTGACAGAGGCAGACAGGTATATGCTTTTGCAGCAGGTACAAAGAAGCTGTATGATTATGTGAACAATAATCCGGAATGTATGTCTGCACCTGTAGATTACACGAACTGTATTCAGTCTGTAGCTGCACTGGACAATTTTATTTCTATTAATAATGCCGTTGATATTGACTTGTTTGGTCAGGTCAGCTCAGAAAGCTCAGGTACAAAGCAGATCAGCGGTGCCGGCGGTCAGTTAGATTTTGTTATGGGTGCTTATCAGTCCAGAGGTGGTAAGAGCTTTATCTGCCTGTCTTCTACATTTATGAATAAAAACGGAGAACTTCAGTCACGAATTCTTCCGACATTACATAATGGTTCTATTGTTACAGATACCCGTGCCAATACACATTACGTTGTTACAGAATACGGCAAGGTTAATCTGAAAGGTCTTTCCACATGGGAGAGAGCAGAAGCACTGATCAGTATTGCACATCCGCAGTTTAGAGATGAACTGATTGCAGAAGCTGAGAAGATGCATATCTGGAGACGTACCAACAAGATTCGCTAGTTCAATAAATACCTCATTTTTCAATAAAGGCTGTAGGATACCAGAAGATTCCCTGCAGCCTTTAAAATTTATTTGACAAATAATCTCTGTTCTGCTATCATTGATATAGTTTTAATGTAACGCATTGTTTTATAGATATTTTTGCAAAAGAGATGCTTGAGAACGATGACAGCATGTAGTGCTATCTGAGAAGGTTCTGAAGCTATTTTTTTGTGCATATACAGGAGGTTTGAAAATGGAACCAGTAAGATTTGAAGATTTAGGTGTAGATGAGAGAATTTTAAGAGCTGTGACAGAGATGGGCTTTGAAGAGGCCACACCGATTCAGGCCAAGGCGATTCCGGAAGTTATGACAGGACAGGATATTATCGGACAGGCACAGACAGGTACAGGTAAGACGGCATCCTTCGGTATTCCGATGCTTCAGAAGGTGGACCCGAAGAATAAGCATGTGCAGGCAATTGTCCTTTGCCCGACAAGAGAGTTGGCCATTCAGTCAGCAGATGAGATCCGTAAACTGGCGAAGTTTATGCATGGTATTAAGGTACTGCCGATTTATGGCGGACAGGATATTGTGAAGCAGATCCGCTCTCTGAAGACAGGTGTTCAGGTGCTGATCGGTACGCCGGGACGTGTCATGGACCATATGAGACGCCATACGATTAAGTTGGATGATCTGAAGATTGTTGTTCTTGATGAAGCAGATGAAATGCTGAATATGGGATTCCGCGAAGATATTGAGACAATCCTTTCACAGACACCTGAAGAGCGCCAGACACTGCTTTTCTCAGCAACAATGCCGCAGCCGATCATGGAGATTGCAAGAACCTACCAGAAGAATGCCAAGATTGTCAAGGTTGTAAAGAGGGAACTGACGGTTGCCAATATTGAGCAGTATTATTATGAAGTGCGTCCGAAGAATAAGGAAGAAGTCCTTTCAAGACTTTTAGATATTTACAATCCAGCCCTTTCTGTTGTATTCTGTAATACAAAGAGACAGGTTGATGAATTGGTGGAAGGTTTAAAGGGCAGAGGTTATTTTGCAGAAGGACTTCACGGTGATATGAAACAGCAGCAGCGCGACCGTGTTATGAATGGTTTCCGCAACGGCCGTACAGAGATTCTTGTTGCAACAGATGTGGCAGCCAGAGGTATTGATGTTGATGATGTGGATGCTGTTTTCAACTATGATCTGCCGCAGGATGATGAATATTATGTGCATCGAATCGGAAGAACAGGCCGTGCCGGCAAGAATGGCAAAGCCTTCACATTTATCACCGGCCGTGAGTTTTATAAGCTGAAAGATATCCAGCGTTATTGTCGTACGAAGATTATTGCAAAACAGGTTCCTTCCTTGAATGATGTTGCCAATGTCAAAGCGGACAAGATCTTTGAGAAGGTGGCAGGAATGATCGACGAGGACAATCTCAAGCCATATATCCGCATGATTGAGGAGAAGCTTGAGAAAGAAGATTATACAACACTTGATCTGGCAGCAGCATTTCTACGAATGGCACTTGGTGATGAAGATAAGAGCGTAGAAGTGGATGATTTTGGTGATACAGGTGCTGAAGACGGTATGGTACGTCTCTTTATCAATATAGGTAAGAATCAGAAGGCAAGACCGGGGGATATTCTTGGTGCGATTGCCGGTGAAACTGGTATTGCCGGCAGCCTGATCGGTACCATTGATATGTATGACAAGTATACATTTGTAGAAGTTCCGAAGGAATATGCAAGAGACGTACTGAACGCGATGTCCCATGCTCGTATCAAAGGCCGCAATATTAATATTGAACCTGCCAACAGAAAGTAAATGACAATTGCTTCATGTGAAAGTGGTGATTTTATGAGAGCAAATGGTGAATATGAACAGAATACAAGTGAGAGCAATCAGACACAGGTACATCCCGATGTTGTTGCGTATGTTGCATCCCATATGCCGGATCAGGACGATCTGATCGACGTGGCGGAGTTATTTAAAGCTTTTGGAGATCTGACGAGAGCAAAGATTATCTGCGCCCTGGCTCAGTCTGAGATGTGCGTCAGCGATCTGTCTGTGCTCCTTGAGATGAATCAGTCCGCGGTATCGCATCAGCTGCGCATGCTCAAGCAGGTGCGTCTGGTGAAGACACGCCGTGACGGCAAGGTACGATATTACTCATTGGCGGATGAACATATTCAGAAAATGTTCCAGGTAGCCTTTGAACATATTATGGAAGATTAATTGTTGTAAAATAATGGAAATTATATAAAATTTCATCAAATTCTAAAAAAAGAACGTGCTTTTTTCAGTAAAAGATGCTATACTATACATACAATAGAGGCATGACATAGGGAAAGTAACGGGGGTTTGATCTTTATGATTAGCGCACAGGTGACAATACATACACCACATGGTCTGCACCTTCGGCCGGCCGGAGAATTGGCGGAAGAAGCATTAAAGTATCGATGCAGAGTTTCACTGGCACACGGTGATAAGGAGATCAGTGCGAAGAGCCTTCTTGGTATCCTGAGTCTATGTATCAGACAGGACACAGAGATTACGGTTGTCTGCGATGGTATGGACGAGCAGGAAGCATTGGAGGGCATGGTTCAGTTTATTGAACATTTGTAAATACGGATAATGATGAAACTGGAAGGACAGTCACAAGACTGTCCTTTTTGTGTTTTATCAGGACGAATTTGTAAAAGCCCGCATGGACAGAAAGGATGGAAATCAGATGAGTGAATCTTATACAGAGAATGAAGAAGTATTTGCGGATATCGTGATCAGCGGACGTATTTTCGGAAGTGACGGCAGGGCAAGAAATGGCGCATTGGCAGTTAAGGATGGGAAGTATCTTGCAATTGGTGACTGCGATGAGATTTCCAGATATATCGGACTGGATACCATTATGTGCGGTTACAAGAATAAATCGGTGCTGGCCTGCCTTTATAGTCAGGCGACCGGGGATAATGTGCATGAGATGGGGGCGGCTTATCAGCCATCCGGGGAATATAAGATTATGTCCGGTAATTTGACGATGAAAGTGGGAGATCAGGCGAATCTGACAGTATATGATGAGAAAGTCGATGTTTACAGTGAATTGGAACAGAGTGAGTCAAAGGTTTTGATGAAGATAGAAAATGGAGAAATCATATACCGAAGAAGAAACCCCAGGAAATAGAACTTGCGCTGGTACGCACTTCCATCCATAAACGGCAAAAAAATAAGCCTGAAAAAGGCTTATAAAAGAGGGAGGCCGGATGGCTATTGGGGAACCATCCGGCGAATGTTATGAAAAAATCAAACTGCATAGCAACCATCTGCTTGATTGCTATGATGTTATTATACGCATAAATTGTGTTCAAATTATGTCTTTGCGATAAAAGAAATATAAAATTTATTAACAAATGTTATTTTTTGGGGATATCCTTTGCATCATCAGTATGATCAGATTCCTTTTTTCCAAAAACCCTGTAAACTAGTATGTAACTATAGAGAATAATCGGTATGATCACGGTGCAGAAGATGGATGCTTTGAACATGTAAACCGCATTCGGATTGTCTGACATGGCAAAGACAATGGTTGAGCCATAGAGGGCCACAAGCAGTACAACGGCAATGATGGCAAAGATTCTTTTTATTTTCATATGCATATCCTTTCTGGAACTATTTTAAGTGAGTGATTGACTTCAATATGTATTGTATAACAGCCGCCTTTTATCCGTCAAGAAAGAACTGCGATCGGACAGATTTTGAACCCGAATAAAAAGAGCAATCATGTGAAAAGGGAAACCTCCGGGCTGTAAGTGAGCACCCGGAGGAAAAAAAGGGGAGGATAAGTACTCATAGGTGAGTCAAAAAATATCTTTTGTATCTGGAGGGGGGATTCTAATCGTTATCGATTAGAACAATAACAGTATATCCAGAAAAGAATAATGTTATACATCAGAAATATTGATTTGCAAAAAAGATAATGCTACAATAAAAAACAGCGCATTATCTTTTTGTTTTGGCAGGATGCTAATCTGCGGTTGAGATAAAGGTTGTGCAGGTATACATTTAACATGAAGTTTACACAATAAGAGCGGGAAGAGTTATGAACGAGAGATTTACATTAGATAGCACAGTAACAGAAATTTCTGAGAATGAGCGGGTCAATAAGAAATTGCCCATTTTTTTTGACCTTGCATTATGCAGTCAGATAAAATGGCCATTTTCCAAAATGAAATTGAAAAATATGATGAAGATGACGAAGTTCCCGGGACAGGAGTTGGTGGATGCCGCCAATTTTATTCTGGAGAGACGTGAAGCCGGAGATAAAATCACGATTCCAATCTGGCGGGGACTACCGGAGAATGAAGCTGAAGCAGCAGAGTATGTTGTGTTGATTCCATTTATATCGGATGAAGAGAATCGGCCGGCCATTCTTATTTGCCCGGACTGGGAGAATGGGCGTCAGCGGATGATGGATGAAGGCATGAAAATGGCGAAAACCATTTTTGAACTGGGATGCCAGGCTTTTATTCTGAATCTCCGAAAAGAGAGCGAAGCAGACGATATGGCCCGTGCTCTCCGTTTTATCAGGGCTAATCATGAGAAATTGCATGTGGAAGAGGATAAAATTGCATTACTGACTTTTGGGGAAATGAAAGCAGCGGCGAGAAAACTCTTTTTCCACAGCAAACGTATCAAAGATGTGACACATCGTTATGATGCTTTGCAATGTGAGCCGGAAGAATTGTGGATTATGGGAGCGTCTGATGAGGATGCGGATAAAACAGGGGTTTTCTTTAGCGGCAGTCATTATTCATTGGCAGATGACAGCAGAGAATGGTTGGAAACTCGTATCAGGAAACTGTCCGAAAATGCTGAAATAGAAGAAAAGATAAATGAAGGAGAGCAGGCAGAATGACAAAGGATATGACAGAGGGCAATGTCCTTGGATTGATTCTCCGGTTTGCTCTGCCCCTTCTGGTGGGCAATTTATTACAGCAGACATACAATATAATTGATGCGGCCATTGTCGGCCGTTTTCTGGGCACGCAGGCTTTGGCAGGTGTTGGTGCTACCAGCAGTGTTCAGTTTCTGGTGTTGGGTTTCTGTACCGGACTTTGCAGCGGCTTTGGTGTGCCGGTGGCCAGAGATTTCGGTGCCAATCAATTTGGGCGTATGAGAAAAGACATTTTTCATGGTGCTTTGCTGACAGCGGTGATTGCAGTCATCCTGACAACAGGCTGTGTACTTCTTTGTCCATGGATTCTCAAGATGCTGTCTGTAACGGAGGATATTTACGGCAACGCTCGTATTTACATATTGATTATTTTCCTTGGACTGCCATTTACACTTTTGTACAACTTCCTGTCAAGCATTCTGCGTGCGGTTGGGGACAGCAGAACGCCGTTTTTGTTTCTGGCCTTTTCAGCTTGTTTGAATGTGGTATTGGATCTGATCTGTATCATCGTATTTAAATGGGGATGTGCAGGTGCGGCATTTGCAACCATTACAGCCCAGGCTATCAGCGGACTTTGCTGTTTGATTTTTATTATAAAGAAAGTGCAGATACTTCATCCGAAGAGAAAAGATTGTCATTTACAGCCGGTTTATGTGAAAGAAATGCTGGTGATGGGACTGCCGATGGGACTGCAGTTTTCCATCACGGCCATCGGCAGTATGGTGATGCAGTCGGCCAATAATGGACTTGGAAGTATCTATGTATCGGGATTTACAGCTGGCATGCGTATTAAACAGTTTGCCATGTGTCCATTTGATGCCTTGGCCAACGGCGTTTCTGTCTTTTGCAGTCAGAATCTGGGTGCAGGGAAGATTAAGCGTATCCGAAAAGGTTTATGGCAGGGCGTAGGCGTTGGGTTCATTTATGGTTTATTGATTGGTCTGGTGCTGATTTTTGCGGGCAGGCCGTTGTCTATGCTCTTTATCAGTGCGGACCAGACGGCGGTGTTGGATGCCTCAGCCAAATATTTGCGTTGTCTCGGTTTCTTCTACTGGAGTCTAGGACCGCTCAGTGTCTTCAGAATGAGTGCCCAGGGAATGGGCTTCTCAGGAAGAGCGATTTTCTCGGGCGTAACGGAAATGATTGCACGAACCTTTGTCAGCTTTGCTTTTGTGGGAACATACGGATTTACAGCCATTTGTTTTGCAGATCAGACAGCATGGGTTTCGGCAACATTATATATTACGCCGGTGTGCTTGATGTGTCTGAGACAGGTAACAAGAGAGCATGAAAGGCAGCAGGCAAAGATTGCCGATTAATTATACGGACAAAAGGATAAAGGAACATAAGATAATGTCATTAGTAAAAGCGGAAAAATATTTACAAGAAAAAGGATTTCTGGATCATGTCATTGAATTGGAGGCATCTACAGCAACTGTGGCAGAAGCTGCTGCAGCTCTTGGTGTGGAAGAAGGCATGATCGCCAAGACTATGTCATTTCTCCAGGGAGAACAGCCGGTTCTGATTCTGACAGAAGGAACGGCGAAAGTGGACAATAGGAAATACAAAGATACTTTCCATGTGAAAGCGAAGATGATTCCTTTTGGTGAAGTAGAGGAAAAGATTGGACACGCACCGGGCGGCGTATGTCCTTTTGGTATCAATGAAGGGGTTGAAGTCTATCTGGATGAAAGTCTAAAGCAGTTTGAGACCGTCTACCCGGCAGCTGGAAATGACCATAGTGCAGTGAAATTGACGATTCCTGAACTGGAGCAGATTGCCGGGGCAAAAGGCTGGGTAGATGTTTGCAAGGAACAATAATGTGGGGCGAAAATCATTTAGTCTCAGAACAGATATAAAAGTAGATAGTTTATAGCAGGCACACTCCCGTTGCCTGTTACTGGCAGCGGTACATAAGGCATTAAAGGACAATGCCTAAGTACCGGCCGTAACAGAAGCACCTGCTACAAACTATCTACTTTTATATCTTAACCTTGGTAAAATGAGATTTTCGCACATATATTATTAGTTCTTGCATTTTAGTTAAAGGAATATATTAGAAAAATGATATGAATGGGAGTTATTATGGCTGACCAGAAGATTGAGAATTTGCTGAATCTGGCAGCAGGTTCTACAAATTCAGAGAAGGAGAAGTCGGAGAATCTTGGGGTAGGATTTGACCCGCAGACAGATACCTGGGAGATTATTGTGAAGTATACCGGGGATATTCTGTTACTTGCCAATCGATACCCCGGCATTCGGATTGTACCTTTATTGGGGCAGTATGCCATTGTGACGATTGCAGAAGACCAGCTGGATGATTTTTCAGATGAGGAAGTGATTACTTACATTGAAAAGTCCAAACAGCTGGTCTTTACTGTTGTTCAGGGAAGGATTGCCTCCTGCATTAATCCAGTGCAGGCACCACCGCTGCAGCTGACAGGGAAAGGTGTTCTGACGGCGGTCATTGATTCAGGGATTGATTATACCCACAGAGATTTCAGAAATCCCGATGGAACAACGCGGATTCATGCACTGTGGGATCAGACAGCTCAGGGAATGCCGCCGGAAGGATATGACAGGGGTGCATTGTATACAAAAGAGGATATCAATAATGCGTTGGCGGCAGAAACAGCGGAAGAAAGAAAGCGGATAGTGCCAAGTGAAGACAGGAGTGGCCATGGAACTGCGGTGGCGGGTATTATGGCAGGAAACGGCAGCAGTTCCGGCGGTGTCAGCAGAGGAGCGGCACCTGGAAGCGAACTGCTTGTGGTGAAAATGGGAATGACAAATGAACGGGGATTTCCGAGGACAACGGAATTAATGTTGGGGCTGGATTTTGTCATTCGGGAGGCAATTCATGTGGGAAAGCCGGTGGCTGTGAATGTCAGTTTCGGCAACAGCTATGGGGCGCATGATGGCAGTTCGCTTCTGGAATCCTATATTGATACAGTGTCGCAGATATGGAAGAATAATATCATCATTGCTGCCGGAAATAATGCAGTTTCAGCAGGACATTTTAGGGCGGTCATGATATCAGAAAAGACTTTGGATGCAGATATCAGTGTTAGTGAATATGAACGGTCCCTGAATGTTCAGATATGGAAGTATTATGGCGATGAGGCAGATATTGAAATTATCAGTCCTTCAGGAGAAAGCAGCGGACAAATCAAAAAGATTCTCGGCCCGCAGCGTTTTCGTCTGGAAAATACAGAGATTTTATTGTATTACGGTGAGCCTGCACCTTATTCGATCAATCAGGAAATTTATATCGACTTTATTCCACAGAGACAGTATTTGGCGGGCGGTATCTGGACGATCCGGCTTCTTCCGGGGAGGATTATCAGAGGGGATATTCAGATGTGGCTTCCAACGGCGGGGGTTTTGAATCAAAATACGGGATTTCTGCGTCCGGATCCGGATCTGACAATCACTGTACCGGGAACAGCCAAGAAGGCCATTACGGTAGGTGCTTATAATACATGGCTGGATGATTATGCGGATTTTTCCGGGAGAGGGTATATGGGCGCTTTTGCCAGTGTGAAACCGGAGCTGTCAGCGCCGGGGGTGGATATTACAACAACATTGGCGGGCGGCGGTTATACTGTGGTTTCAGGGACATCCTTTGCTGTGCCTTTTGTGACAGGGGCGGCAGCACTGCTGATGGAATATGGCATTGTGAGAAAAAATGATCCGTATTTGTATGGAGACAAATTAAAGGCGTATCTGCTGGCTGGGGCAAGACCGCTGCGAGGCGTTAGTATTTATCCGGATATTCGGGTGGGATTCGGTGCACTGTGTCTGGAAAATAGTTTTCCTGATTAAAAGTTACTAAAATTAAAGCAGTATAGATGAAAAGAAGGCTGGAATTCGCATTGAGTTCCAACCTCCTTTTGATTTACGCGAGCAACAAGCCAAAGTCCGTGCTTGCACGAGACCTTGGCGACTGCCGCTTGATTAATTTTCCTTTTTACGCAGGCGATAGCCGAGAATAAAGATTGTTGCTGCAGAAATACCCATTAATACGATAAACTGTGTTGAGTTGCTTTCATCACCTGTCTTAACAGCTGCTTTCTTTGCAGTTGTCTTTTTAGCGGAAGTGGTTGGTTTTTTCACAGTTGCTGTCGGTTTTGTTGTACTTGGTTTTGGCATCAATCCTGGTTTGACATCTGTTTTTGGTGTTTCAGTTTCTGTGCTGTCCGGAATGTCTGTATTCTGCTCAAGGTTGGTTGTACGCCACAGCTGTGTACCATTGAATGGATTGGCTGTGCCGATAACCCAGTAATCATTTGTCTTCTCAAAGATACGAAGGCCATGGTTATAGCGGTCACCGAAACCATTAGTGGTTACTTTTTTGATGGAAACACCGGCGTTTCCGTTATCAGTGATCTCAAACAGATCGAAACCGGATTCGGATGTACGCATGTATTTCAGTGAACTTGCGAGTCCCTTAAGATTTTCCTTTGTCGCATATTTGATCACTGTAGCATACAATGCCTTGACATTTTCAGGAATGCGATCGTTGATCTGATCGATGATATCGGACATGGCTGTATAAACAGTGACAAATGCCTCGATATCATTACTATCAACTAAAGAAGCAATGCTCATCAGTTTGTCATTGATTGTGACAAGCTGGTTGTATAACTGTTCATCCATACTCTGTGGAGCGATACTGCCGTCAAGCAGGCCGCTGACCAGGCTATTTATCTGTTCATCTGTTAAAGTAATCGCATCGGTATTCTGATCATTGTTAGCTGAGGACTGTGCGGCATCATTCTGCACTTCCTGAATTGCTGCTTCCACAAGGGCTTTGGCAGAGGATTCTGTCAGTGGTTCTTCAGTAGGACTGACAGCAACAGGCTGTGCGTCATCAAGGCTTTCAACAGCAACTTCGATATCTGCATCAGAATCAGCAGCGTTATCCTCAATGGCAGTATCTGTTTCAATTGCCTGGACAGCAATACCTTCTTCAGTCTGTGTCTGTACGGCAGCGGTGTCACTGCTGAGGTTATCATCAATAGTGGTCTCGACAGCAGCTTCTGTCTCGGATTCTTCGGCTGCAATTGTTTCAGCAGCAGTTTCTGCTGATTCTGTTTCAGCGGAAGTTTCTACAGGAACAACAGATTCAGCCGACATTGAAGAAGTAACAGGTGTCTTAAATAAGAGTTTCAGCATGACTTTGATGTAATTAATCTGGCTGATCCATTCGTCCCTGGTCATTTCAAGGATATCGCCGTTGGTGTATTTGGCCAGTGGCTCAAGAAGGGTTGTGGTATCCATGGTACCGACATACATCTTGCCGTTATAAACGGTTGTCTGCCATGTATACTGATTCATATGGGTACCCATTTTCTTCAGCAGAGAATTGGATGTGTATCCTGAACCAAGACCGGACAGGCTTGTTGGGAAGGCTTCTGTCGGATCACCAACAACCTTCTCAATATTTTCATTCTTGTCCATACGATAAAGGTTGACAGACTGCTCAAGGTTTGTTGCCTGTGTGGTAAATTCGTTTTTTAGAACGAATCCCTGGAGAGCACTGGATACATCGTTGTAATCGCCGATATACAGGTAATCATTGTAAACCTGGAGTGTGCAGGCACCGGCGCTGACACGTTCGGTATCAAGACCAAATGGATATCGAGCACCATCTGCTTCATCACCGGCCAGAACAGACCATGTCCAGGCGTTCTTATCTGTGACATCACCGCTGCAGGTACCTTTGACAATAGCAAATGTCTGAAGTGTACCGGTAGCTTCGTTTTTGTTGTTCGGTGTACCCGTGCAGATAACGACATATAAATCGCCGTTGTATTCCAGTACCTGATAGATGCCGCCGCCACCGTTGACATCACTGCGATGATAAGCAGGGTAGTTGAACAGGTCGTTCATATCTGCAATCACACTGAAAGAACTCTGACCCTGAGATGGGTTCTTGGAAGCAACCAGGAAAACACCGTTAGTATCAAGGGCACCGGCAATCATGGCATCTTCATATGTACCGATGGCACGAGTGGAGGTAAAGACATTGTCCTTGACAAGCTGGCGGAAACCATTAGTATCTACACAATTGTAGATGCAGGTCAGTTTATCATTGTTGGCAGGATCTACTTCGTAAATACATGGGAAACCATTCTGCACAGCTGTTGCATACGCAATTTCCTGTGAGGTCAGCTGCTTGCTATTCACATCGATGATCATGCCTACGAAATAGAGCTTGTTGTTGAGTTTGATGGCACTTCTGAATGTAGGCATGATACCATTGGTCTCCTTGGACATCAGAATTCTTGTCTCACCGGTCTTGACATTGAATTTCACCAACATACCGCCGGCACTCTTACCGTCCGGTTCGCCGGTGTACATCGTGCCGTTGTACATGGTGTTAATAAGAGCAGCGGCAGCATCAGGTGTCAGTTCACCTAAGCCTCTGTTCAAAATGGCATTGGCACCAAGGCCGCCGTACATGGTGTTGATGTAAACCCAGTCGCCATAGGAAGCCGATGCGTAGCTGTAGGATTGACCGCGGTCACCGTTGCCGTCTGCACTGACGCCCTGAACATAAGGGGCAATACTGCCGTTGCCTGTATAATCAACAATACCATCGGCAGTTTCTGTTGGTGAGTTGGCATGGGAAACCTTTTCGAAAGTCATGCCGTCACCGGAATAAGTATACTTTGGCGTAAAATCAGCTGCAAAGGCCGGAGCAACAGTGGCGATTGCAAGTGCGGCACTCAGTGCGGTAGCCAAGCATGTTTTCATAAACTTTTTCTTCATTTTCAACCAATGATTCCTTTCCTTAAAAAATTGAGTCGTTCTTTGTTAACGATATTATAGACACTATGTCTAGTATATCACATAAAATCATACAGGGATAGATAAATTTAAAAATTTTGGTACATTTTTCAGTGGCATTTAGAGACTGAAAATAAAAAAGCTTGAGAAGTAGGGTTGGGTATGTTAAGATGGGTATGGTGCAAATGAATAAGAATCAATGAGGCAGGTGAGATACGTGGTTAATATATATGAAACAGAAGGCGGCAAGCTGAATGCTTTGCAGGACTTTGAGGAAGGCTGTTGGGTCAAGGTGACAGCAGCGACCATGTGGGAGATGGAACCTGTCGCGAAGAAGTACAATATAGACATAGAAGATATGCGAGCCGCACTGGATGAAGAAGAGAAATCCCGTATCGTGCTGGAAGATGATTATACGCTGGTCCTGGTAGATATTCCGGCAAGTGAGATACAGCATGAGAAGAAGGTCTATACGACCATCCCTCTCGGTTTGATCCTTGCAGACGGCGCGATCATTACAATTTGCAGTGAAGACACCCCGATTTTGAATACATTTATTAAGAGCCATGTCCGATACTTTTCAACAAAGAAGCGTACCCGTTTTGTTTATCAGATTCTTCTGAATTCTATGACAACGTACCAGAATGTTCTTCGTTCTGTTGACAACAGACGACTGGCTATTGAGGCCCGAATCGGTGAAGAGAAGGAAGACGAGGCGGATCTTGTGGAACTGCATGATCTGGAGTCTACATTGGTCTATTTTGAGACTTCTCTCCGTGCAGCAGGCATGGTTATTGACAGGCTTCGCAGGTATAAGCATATTCCGCAGTTCCCGGAAGATGAAGATCTGCTTGAGGATGTACAGGTCGAGAACAGACAGGCTATTGAGATGGCGACGATTTATCGAGAGATTATCGATGGTACCAGTGAACTGATGTCCAACGTTATCAATAACCGATTGAATAATACCATGAAGTATCTGACGTCCATCACACTGGTTATGGCGGTTCCGACGATTATCTCCGGTTTGTATGGTATGAATGTGAATACAGGCGGAATGCCTTTTGGCTCATTGAAGATGGGATTTGGTATTATCTGTGGACTGACATTTCTGTTATGTCTGTTTATTTTGTGGATATTGTGGCGTAAGCGAATGCTTTAGACGGAATATTGAGTCAGATTAGAAGGAGGCGTATAGCTTGGAGAATGACGACAAGAGAGTTCGAAAGAACCGGAAGATATCGAAGGATACGGAATCTGACAGAAGCCGTATTAAGAATATAACGAACAAAGTGCATCCGGAATATGAGGTTCCGAAGAAACGACCGGCCAGAAGAACCGAAGAAGACGAAGAAATGGCCAGGAAGCGGGCGGAAGCACGCAGAAAGAAACAGCATCAGGAACGGCGCAGGAAGATCATACGCAGGCGCAAACAGAAACAGGCACTCAGACTGGTTGCAGCGTGCCTGGTGATCGCGGCACTTGTGGTCACTGTTTTTTCTGTTAAGAATTACAACAGTGGTTCCAGGCATGACAACAAGGGCATGAATGCCTATGAAAGTGGTGACTATGATACCGCAGTGAACGAATTTAAGGAAGCAATTTCCTATGATGGCAGCAATGCGGACTATTACATACATCTCGGCATGGCGTATGTGGAACAGAAATCCTATGATGAGGCTCTTGGTTATTTCAACCAGGCAGAGGGTTGTGCGGAAAATGATGACCAGAAGGCGCTGCTGAATCGCGGCAGGGGGATTGCCTGTCTTTATCAGGGAGACTATCAGACCGCCATCAAATGGTTTGGGGATGCATTGAATATCAGCAGCCAGAGCAATGATATTCGGATAGATACCTTATATTATAAGGCAGAAGCCGAACAGAAGTCCGGTGATTATCAGGCAGCAGTCCAGTCCTATGGCCAGGTTATTGATCTGAAGGATGATGCAGGTACAAGAATGCTGAGAGGTATGGCGTATATGCAGCTGCAGGATTATGCATCCGCAGAGAAGGATCTTTATGCAGCCATCAAGCAGAGCCGGAAGAGCTATGCAGTTTACAGAACATTGTACAGTGCCCTTGAAGCTCAGGGCAAGGATGATGAGGCGAAACAGGTACTGAATGATGCACTGCAGTTATCCGGCAGCAGCGGTGAAGATTATTACAATCGAGGAATGATTTATGTAGATCTTCAGGATTATACCAATGCGGCTGATATGTTGAATAAATCTTACGACAAAGGCTACAAGGCAGCGTTGCTGGGACTGGGAGAAGCATCTTATACGCAGCAGGATTACGATACAGCGCTTACTTATTATGGGAAGTATTTTGATGAAGTTGATATCAGCAGTGTTGATGCATCCCTTGCAGCAAAAGCCTACAATCAGTACGCAGCAGTCCTGTTGGCCAAGGGAGAATATGAGAAGGCAGCACAGGCCTGTGAGAGCGGTCTGACTTATAATGACAGAGAGTCCGATGCAGCGTTATCCTTCAACTTGATCGTTTCATACGAACATCTTGAACAATGGGAGGATGCATATAATACAGCCAAGACTTATGTCAGCAAGTATCCGGAGGATACAAAGGGCCAGAAGGAATATCAGTTCCTCGAGAGCCGTGTCACACAGTAGACCGCCTGAGCATGCGTCTTGAATAACAGACAGGAGAGTTTATGGCAGATTTTTATGAGAATAAACAGGTAACAGAAGAAGTCATTCTTGTGGGTGTTGCTCTGGGAGAAACGTCGGTGACGGATGAGTCACTGGATGAGCTGGAAGAACTGGCGAAGACAGCCGGGGCAGTGACTGTAGGGAGATTGATCCAGAATAGAGAGATGATCCATCCGGGAACTTATCTCGGCAAGGGTAAGCTGGAAGAATTGGCATTTCTCATCTCAGAGACCCATGCAACAGGTATCATCTGTGATGATGAGTTATCACCGGCGCAGATGGCCAATATGGAGGATGTGCTGGATATCAAGGTGATGGATCGTACATTGCTGATCCTGGATATTTTTGCCCAACGGGCCACAACCCGTGAGGGTAAGATTCAGGTAGAGCTGGCACAGCTGCGTTACAGAGCCACCCGTCTGGTGGGCATGAGAAATTCACTTTCCCGTCTTGGCGGCGGTATCGGTACCAGAGGCCCCGGTGAGAAGAAACTGGAAGTGGACCGACGATTGATCAGAGAACGTATTTCACAGCTCAAACGGGAGTTGGAAGATGTGAAGCGGCACCGTGAAGTAGCAAGACAGCAGCGTCAGAGGAATCAGGTCCCGGTGGCTGCCATTGTTGGTTATACCAATGCCGGTAAGTCCACACTTCTGAACAGACTGACAGGTGCCGGTGTTCTTGAGGAGGACAAACTTTTTGCTACCCTTGATCCGACAACAAGGAATCTGACACTGGATGACGGGCAGGAACTGTTGCTGACAGATACCGTCGGTTTTATTCATAAGCTGCCGCATCATCTGGTAGATGCATTCAGAAGTACACTGGAGGAGGCGAAGTACGCCGATATTCTGATCCATATGGTAGATGCCTCCAATCCTCAGGCAGAGATGCATATGCACGTTGTGTATGAGACCCTGGCGGCATTGGATATTAAGGATAAGAAGATTATCACAGTGTTTAACAAAACGGATCTGATCCGGGATCAGGAAAGTCTTGTCAGTCTGAAGGATTTCAGGGCTGACTATACAGTGACAGCTTCGGTGAAGCAGGGAACAGGGCTGGATGCGCTGCTTTCGACAGTGCAGACGATTCTGAGAGCGAATAAGCTGCTGATTGAGAGGGTCTTTGATTATGCCCATGCGGGTGAGATCGCGGTGATCCGAAAGTATGGTCAGCTTCTGGAGGAACGTTATCAGGAAGACGGCATTTATGTGAAAGCCTATATTCCAAAGGATATTTATGCACGGCTGAGCTTTTAAGGCTCAGCCCTTGCTTTATGAACAGAACAGGTGCGTCTGCTGCAATGACTGATTATGCGTCAGACACGGTGGACCGACATGCAAAAGGATTAAAAGGAGAAGAAAGAGGTATGATAAAGATTTTTATTGGCGCAATTCTGGCGCTGCTTGATTTTACAGTTACAAATGGTAGTATGAGATTCGGAATCCTGCCGGACTTCATTGGTTGTTTTTTACTTTATCTTGGTTTTAAGGATATCATGACTGCTTATCCGAAGACATGCCAACGACTGGCGACAGCAAGGACAACGCTGCTTGTATTGACCATTTATTCGGCAATTCTTTATGTGATGGCATTGACAGGGATCGGTGCGGATATTGCCTGGCTTGAGACGGCTTTATCTCTGATTTATTATGTGGTACTTTTTTATGTGCTTTATCTGTTCCTGCAGTCTTTATATGAGATTGAGACTGATGTATCCGGTGATTTGAAGCTGGAGAAATTCAAGAGATGGTGGCGCTATATGAGCCTGTTTCAGGTTCTGATCTGTGTTTTGATCCTGGTACTTTGCTTTAGATCTGCTTCAGTGGAAATCTTGTTTGCTTATTATGTATGTGCGGTTATGGCACTTGTGTGCGAAGTCCTCTATCTGGTTCGCTTAAATGGTGTTTTAAATACCTTGCAGCGCAGGCATTAGGAGGCAATGAATGTACAGAATATTGATTGTGGAAGATGATGCCGGCATTGCTGAAGCGGTCAGCGAGCAGGCAAAAATGTGGAACTTTGAAACACACAGTGTGACAAATTTCAGAGATGTCATGGCAGAATTTAATGCATTTGATCCGCATCTTGTATTGATGGATATCGGTCTGCCTTTTTTCAACGGTTATTACTGGTGCGGTGAGATCCGAAAGGTCTCACGCGTACCGGTAATTTTTATATCCTCTGCTTCGGACAACATGAATATAGTTATGGCCATGAATATGGGCGGTGATGATTTTATTGCTAAGCCTTTTGACCAGACGGTGCTGATTGCCAAAATACAGGCGATGCTTCGAAGAACCTATGATTTTGCAAAGATAGAGCATGTTCTGCAATGCCGGGAGGCGGTTCTTAATGTAGATGATCACTCACTGACTTACAGGGGCGAACAAATTGCTTTATCCCGCAATGAATATGGTATTTTAAAAATCCTTATGGAGAACGCCGGTAAGATTGTCAGCCGGGAACGTTTGATGGAACGGCTTTGGGAAACGGACAGTTTTATTGATGACAACACGCTGACAGTGAATGTGAACCGTCTCAGGAAGAAGCTGGAGGGAGCCGGGCTGAGAGATTTTATTACAACAAAATTCGGTGTGGGTTATGTGATTTTTTCGGATGAGAAAGGGCAGGAATGATGGAAGAAAAAATCAATTTTGTGAAGTGGCTGGGACAAAAGAAAAGTCTGTTCCTGAAAGAGGGACTTTTTGCGATTATATTTTTTGTGACTTTTGCTTTGTATCATCTGCCCCTAGCTGCGATTTTTTATCCGGTGTTGCTCTGCTTAGTTACAGGGATGCTTTTTCTTGTATGGGATTACAGAAAGTTTGCAGTAAGGCATGAAAGGCTGCAGCAATTGTCAGCGATGCCTTTTGATGTGATGACGGATTTCCCGGAATCAGTAAGTGTGCTGGAGACGGATTATCAGCAGATCATTGTTCAACTTCAGGAAGGACAGCGCAGGATGAAGGATAAGATGTCTTTTCAATATCAGGATATGATGGACTATTATACTGTCTGGGCACATCAGATCAAAACACCGATTGCAGCTATGCGGCTGACTTTGCAGAATACAGATTCATCCTTTTCAAGAAAGCTTTCTGTGGAGCTTGCCAGGGTGGAGCAGTACGTGGATATGGTATTGTGTTATCTCAGATTGGACACAGATACCAGGGATTATGTTATTGCTGTTTATGATCTGGACGATATCCTGCGGCAGGCATTGCGCAAATTTGCGGGGCAGTTTATCGGCAAAAAGATTCATTTGGATTATCAGCCGCTGAATGCACAAGTCATGACGGACGAGAAATGGCTGCTTTTTGTTATTGAACAGATACTTTCAAATGCACTGAAGTATACACAGCAGGGCTGTGTGTCCATTTATCTGGAATCACCGAAGATACTGTGTATCCGTGATACGGGTATGGGGATTGCAGCGGAGGATCTGCCGAGAATATTCGAGAAGGGGTATACCGGGTATAACGGCCGAACGGATAAAAAAGCCAGTGGACTGGGGCTATATCTTTGCGCCAGAATCTGTCATAACCTGGGCCATGGTATTTCGGTTGAATCGGAACCGGATAAAGGGACTGTGATCAAATTGAATCTGAATACAGCGGAGCGTATGTTTGAATAGAAAACGAACAGCACTTCTTACAAAAGTGTAAGAAGTCTGTAAGGCCATTCGATGGAGCGGATGAAAAGAGTTTGATACAATAATCCTGTCAAAAGAAATGAACAAGTCATTCAATCAGACAGGAGGATTTTAAATATGAGTATTTTGGAAGTAAAAGGGCTGAAAAAGACCTATACCACCCGTTTTGGCGGTAATCAGGTACAGGCACTGAAAAATGTGTCCTTTAGTGTGGAAGAGGGCGAATATGTGGCCATCATGGGTGAGTCCGGTTCCGGTAAGACAACATTGTTGAACATTCTTGCGGCACTGGACAAACCAACAGGTGGTACCGTATTGTTAGACGGCAGGAATCTTGCAGAAATCAGGGAATCTGCTATGGCAGAATTTCGCCGTGATAATCTGGGATTTGTTTTTCAAGATTTTAATCTGCTGGACACATTTTCTCTGGAGGATAATATTTATCTGCCGCTGGTCCTTGCAGGCAAGAATTACAGAGAGATGCATAAGCGTCTGGAGCCTATTGCAAAACAATTGGGCATCACACAGCTTTTAAAGAAATATCCTTATGAGGTGTCCGGCGGTCAGAAGCAGCGTGCGGCGGTAGCCAGAGCACTGATCACACATCCGAAGCTGATCCTTGCGGATGAGCCAACGGGTAGTGTCACATTAGTACAACACTACCCAAAAACAACACCCGTGATATTCTGGTCATTATCAATTCTAATTTCTTTAATGACAGAACGCCAAAGCGTGCGTTTTTCTTCACGGGTCAAATTCTCATAAATTGTTTTGAAATCATTATCAAGGAGCCTGCGGACGGCTGCGAAGTCTGGCGGCGGTTCAATGCTGGGTTCCGGTATCTGTTTAAGTGCAGCAGTATATATTTGATAGTCCCTTTTGTAGTCCTCAATGTCTATTAAGTCATTCACATATAATTCTTTTAACTTGGTCAGCTTCCGTTTCAGTGCTGCTTTATCAGTGCGGGCAACGGACGCTTTCTTTTTGGCTGCGGCAACTTCCCATTCCAGCTGGCAGCGTTCCAGTTCCTCTGCCAGATGTTCAAACAGCCACTTTTCCACGACGTCTTCACGGGCTGAATGATTATGAGAGCAGCGCCCACGCTGGAAATGCTGGTTGCAGCGGTAATAATAATAATCACTTGACTTGTACCCGACCAGTTTATGCCCACATTCAGCGCAAGTCAGAATGGAAGTGAAAATATATACCTTGCCAGACGGAACAGAACGTGCGTTGCGTTCCAGAAGCGCTTGCACACGGTCAAACTGCTGCTTGCTGATGATTGCCGGGCAGAAATGGTCATTGAACCTGCCGCCCCGGTCATACACCCCAGTATACAGCTTTTCTTTCAGCATACGCCGGAAAGTGGCGTCACACCAGTTCACGCCGTAGGTTTCCCGGATATAGCGGACAGTAGCACGCTGGGAAATCGAAGTTTCAAAGTAGTTGAAAGCGTCTTGCACAATGGCTGCGTCTTCTGGCACAACTTCCAGCCGCTTTCCCTCATTAACACGGAAGCCAAAGGGGGCAGAGCCGGAAACAACGGTGCCGTGGGCAATCTTACTGTCAAATACAACGTCTATTCGTTCCCCGTCAATGTCCGCTTCATTCTGGGCAATGGACAGCTTCACGTTAATATACAGACGCCCGTTTGCGGTTGTGGTGTCATATTCTTCATCAGTGGTTTTCCAGTCGCAGTTGTGCGCTTCCAGAACTTCCATGATTTTATAATAATCTGCCACGGAACGAAACCAGCGGTCAAGGCGGCAGAAAAGCAGAATATCCACTTCATCACGCTTCACACTGTCCATCATGCGTTGAAAGTCGGTTCTTTTATGAATGTTCTTTCTGGCGGTCTTGGCAGCGTCAATGTAAATTCCAACAATGACCCAGCCACGTTCCCTTGCGTATGCTTCCAGTCGTTCTTGCTGGGCTTCCAGTGACAGACCTTTTATTTTCTGTTCTTCCCCGGAAACCCTTATATATAAAGCAACCCGGACAAGTTCCGGGCTTAAATCAATCTTTTTCACTATTGTATCACCTGCATTTCCTTTCATTTCCCGCCTGCTGGTGATATAATCAAAATTGCAGACGGTATTGTTGTATCTGGTATGACATATCTTTGCACGCCCCGGAAGTGTTCCCAGCACGACCGGGGCATTTTGTTTTATTAGTCTTTCAGAATGTCGTCTGTAAAGGCTGTTATTTTCTGACTTACAAAAGAAGAATAGTTTTCTAAATCCTGTTTAGGGTTATCACCTTGCAGCATGACAAATTCAGATAAAGCAACAATCTGATTTTGTACGTCAATCAAGGCTTGACCGTAGTATGAAACGTCTGGACCGAAGCCAACGGAAGAAACCTGCTCATAATGCCACGCAGCACGCTTCTTTAAATCCACCAGAACAGGAACGGACGCTTTTTGCAGCTGGGAAACGGTCTTTGCGTCGGAGTGTACCAGCTGCCCCCAGCGTGTCAGCTGTTCTTCCGTGATGTATCGTGAGTCTTCCGGGTGTCGCTTTATGTGTATAAAGCTATACAGACAGAAGATACCGAACAGGGCGGCAACAACTGAAAAAATAACATGAGAAGAAGCAAAGAGGAACACGGCACCAGCCAGAGCAACGACGCCGAACACAACAAAGCTGGCGTCTGGTCTTTCCTGCAAAACTGCCGTGGTCTTTGGCGGCTTCTCTTTTGGCTGCGCAGCTGCTTTCTGAACTTTAGCAGGAGCAGGAGCGGCAGCAGGAGAGGAAGCAGAGGAACTGGCGGCGGCAGCAGTGGAAGAAACACGGCTGCTGACTGCCTTTTTCTTTTTGCTTTTCAAATTCTCGGTCTTAACGTAAGAAACACCAGTGCCGGGAACCCCTATGCTGGTTGTGACCCTGCTGCTGCTGTTTATACTTTTACGATACCCCTTGACGCCTGCACTTATACCAACGCTTTTCTTGCTGATGTTAAGACGGACGCCGGGGGCAATTTTCACGCTTTTTCTGAAACGTAAACCCATATAAAACCACCTTTCTTGCGAATATCCACAAAAACATAGAAATTATAATAGTGAGTGCGCCCAGCCTTGCCACGCTGGAAAGGTGGTCACACATGATAAAAAAATATATACACTGGTATGATTGCAGAGTGTACGCAATCTATTACAGCAGCATAAACACTATTTATTATAATTTAGATTTCAATGGAGCAACGCAACTTATAATTTGTAAATAGCGGGGGACGCTGGGTGCGTTATCACCAGGCGTCTGTCCCGGAAACACTGCCAGTGTCAACGGGCGGGCACTGGGCTTCTAAATCTTCTGGATTGTCTGGAACTAACAATGCAGGGTCCGCAGTAACAGCAGCAACAAGCCTGCGTTTGAAAAATTCCACGGCAGTTCTTCTAATTTCTGGGTCAAGTTCAAAGTACGTCTTTATGATTTCCAATTCAAGACCCGTGGCACCTTTAGACTTCACGAAGTCGTCAAGGCTGAATGTGTCCGGCTGTATATACATTTCACCAGAACCAGTGCGCAACCATTCTTCATTCACATTATAAAGAAGACAGATTGCCTTGATTGTCTGGTCAGTGACGGTTGAGCCGTCCCGTTCCATGTAGCTGACGCCAGTTTGCTTCATTCCAAGACTTACTGCAAATTCAGTCTGGCTGATGTGCAAAACATCTTTTCTAAAATGCTTCACACGTTCATTGATAGTCATTTGACTTCACCGCCTTTCTTTTATGTTTAAAGAATAGCAGTAACCGCTAAAAAAGTCAATATTAAAAACGGAAAAAGGGTTGACAAATAGCAGTAACCGCTATAATATATAGTTAAACAAGCAGTAACCGCTACAACAGAAGCGTTTACCGCTTGCGAAACCACACAGCATGAAAGGAGGAACAGACCATGACAGAAGTTAAAAACATGGAAACCATGATTGCAACTGAAAACCAGCAGGAAGCAACAGAGGTCATGGCTTTTCTGGGGGAACTTGAACCGCAGGAAAAGAAAGACTTTCTGGTGTTCATGCAGGGCATAAGATTTGCAAAGGGCATGGCACAGAAAATTGCGCCGCAGTCCGTATAAAGGAGGGCGCAGGAATGGAAGTACAAGGAACATTCAATGCCCAGCGCTTTTTTGAAACGCTGGCGCTGATTATATCCCAGCGGGAGGGCGTGAAAGTCACCGTGACAGTGACACAGCCAGAGCCGGAGAAGAAAGAAAAGCAGTCAGCGTGAGCGCCGGGCAACAGCAGAAACAAAGGTTTTTCAAAAGTCAATAGCAGTGAATAGCAGCAAGGCTGTTCAAATAAAAATCATACCAGATACAAGGAGGAAAGCCACAAAATGAAAGAATTTGTGAAGAAAAAAGCAGTCATTGTCATGGACAGTGCAGGACTGCCAAACTACATGACCATGTTTTATATGGAGCCGGGGACCTATGAGCCGGAGGACGTGCCGGAACTGTTCAAAATCAGAAACAAGATTGTTCCTGCGGTTCTGGTGTCGCAGTTCACCAACACCATGATTAAGGGCGTCCCGGCGTCCTTACCTTACCAGCAGCCAAAACACACTATCAGTTATGATGAAGCGGCGGCAGCCTGCGGAAGAAAAGGCAAGGGCTGGCACCTTATGACAAATACAGAGTTTGTCTATCTACTGCATGAAGCAGAGGAACTGGGGCACACAATCGGCGGTAATACAAACTACGGCAGCAACTCGAAGAATGAGCAGGAAAGCGGCGTGAGATACGACAGCGCCGGACGCACGCTGACCGGGTGCGACCCCCTCACATGGTCCCATGACGGAACAGCAGACGGCGTGTTTGGTCTTTGCGGTAATTTCTGGGAATGGGTCACGGGCTTGCGTCTGCACAAAGGCGTTGTGGAATACACGCCGAACAACGACGCAGCAGTTGAGGGCTACACAGAGAAGCCAGACTGGACCGTTGCAGAGGTGAACGGCAGACCGTTGAAGCTGTACGGCAACAGTGCTGGTGATGTGGTAATGTCCGTTGCGGAAGAAATCGAAGAAAACTGGGAGGGCTGCCACATGGCAGACTTGCAGCTGGAAGAACTGGACGAAGTGCCGGAAATTGCGTACAAGCTGGGAATTGTACCGCATGACTGGAAGCATGAAACAGCTGGACTTTGGGCAGACAGCGAACTTGAAGAAAGCGTGCCTTTCCGGGGTTCGTGTTTCATCAGCACTTCCGACGGTGGCGCTGGTGCGCTGGGCTTGGTCAGCGCCCGTTCTCACGTCGGCCACGATGTTTCGTTCCGTTCCGCTTTGTTCTTGGAAGACTGGGAACTGGTAACTGAATTACTGAAAGCGGGTGCGACAGCGCACGCATAAAGAACAGATGTTCTGATATTTGACCCATGAAAAAGGGCAAGCAAAAAGCCTTTGAAGATGTGCCGGAAACACAAAATCAAAGGCTTTTCAAAAGTCAATATGTAATAATTCAATACACGTTTATTATACCATATTGGCGGCTACAAGTCAAACATTTTAGAGGGCGAAAGCCTTTGAAAATAGCGGGTTTCAAACCTGTTAAACGGGCTTGTATGGGGTATTAACATTCCTACGAAATATATAAATATATATACGCTGTATGGATAATGAACAGGAGGGATAAGAGGGAGAAGAAGAACCCCACCCCACTTCTGGTATACCCTTATACGCTTAAAACGGTATAGGACAGAAAAGGAAGTGCAGTGGTGTTCATAAGGGAGAAGAAGATAGACTGCGCAGAGTATAGAGAAGTGGATATAATACCACGAACAGAAGCAGCAGAGCAGGCAAGCAGAGGAAAGAGGGGTAAGAAAAGAAAGGTTAATGCCCCAAAGCAAAAGGACTTGAACGACAAGAACGCTAAACGCTATCTGGTACAGTTGGGAAATGGCAACTTCCACATAGGGGACCTGCATACAAGTTGCACATATAGCGCAGAGAACCTGCCGGGAACGGTAGAGGAAGCAGAAAACATTGTGATAAACTACCTGCGGAGAATAGCATACCGCAGAAAGAAGCTGGGGTTAGAACCCCTTAAATACATACTGGTAACAGAATACAAGTACAGCAAGGATGGTCAGTGTCTTAAAAGAATACATCACCATATCATTATGAACGGTGGTTTAGACCGTGACGACGTGGAATTGATGTGGACGAAAGACCGTATCAACTGGAAGAAGACAGACGACCCAGAGTATAGAGCCAGTATAAAGCAGCTGGGCTGGGTTAATGCAGACCGCCTGCAAATGAATGAGAACGGCATAGAGGGACTTTGCAAGTATATTGTGAAAGACCCGCAGGGAAAGAAACGCTATTCAAGCAGCAGGAACCTTGACCGCCCAGAAACAACCAGAGAGGACGGAGGGGAAAAGCAGCAGCGTGACCAGAACCACTGGAAGTATAGCCGAAATCTGACAGCACCGGAAGAAAAGTGCAATGATTTTAAATACAGCAAACGCAAAGTGGAACAGCTGGCAAAGTCACCAGACGGCGGGCTGGAAGAGTTCAAGAAGATATACAGCAATTACAATATCGTATCTTGCGAACCTGTCTACTATGAGCAGACCGGGTGGCATATTTACTTGAAGATGTGGAAAAAGGAAAAGCCAAAGGGCAGAACAGGAGGAAAGAAGCGTGAGAGGAAGAACACCGCAGATACGCCGCATATTAAGGCGAAAGAGGATAAAAAGGGCAATTAAGGCATACGGCAATTACATTGCAGCAGGACTGCTGGCAGTGGTTGTGATTGTGTTTACAGTAGGGGCAGCAGTCAAGCCAGCTGCAAACAGTCTGCCGGAAGATACCAAAGAGCCGGAACCGACACAGCCGACCACGGAAGCAGTGCAGCAGGAACCGTACCCGTTCAACCTTATGTCCCTTGACTGGTCTGGTGAGGAATTAGAGGGTTGGACACGCTATGAAGTGCCGGAGGACTACGCAGACAACGGCGGGTATTTGCCAGAATGTATGCAGCAGTACACATACATAATTTGCAAGCAATATGGCGTTGAATATACGCTGGTGCTGGCAATTATAGAGATAGAAAGCGGGTACAGATGGGACGCAAGCTGCAAAGAGGGTTCAACCGGATATATGCAGGTATTACCGAAGTGGCACGAAGAGCGTATGCACAGACTGAATGTTGATAATGTGGAAAACCCATATTTCAACGTGCTTGTCGGTGTAGATTATCTGGCAGAATTGCAAGAGAGGTTCAGCACAGAAGCAGAAGTGCTGACAGCCTACAACTACGGCGTGACGGGCGCATATAAGCACGTATGGAACAAAGGATTGACAGACACAGAGTATTCAAGAGAAGTGCAGCAGGCGAAAGAAAGAATTGAAAGAAGAATGAGGGGCGAATGGTAATGGAAAATGAAATCAGACTGGGTGACATTCTGGACAAGCTGACGCCCAGTGACAGACTGGTGATATACAACGCAGCCAGACAGGTTGTATACCGTGGATATGCAGCAAACGCAGTGCATGGAACAGTGAACCCACAGCGACGCATAAAGAAAATAGGGCTGGGCATGGAAACATACAGAGCAACAGAACAGATGTGGGACTGGGAAAAGACAGACAGACTACCGGAACAGATACCGGTTGAGCAGTTCAGCAAATACCGGGTGGAAGACCTGCAACACATTCTGTATATCAGAATTGAACTGAAAAGCGAATTTGAACAGTGAGGGCAGGTGAAAAGAGTTGAAAAAGCAATGGGAAGCACCAGAACTGGAAGAAATGCCAGTGGTCATATTATCACTGCACCAGAAATGGTGGCAGAAAATGGCAGCGGGTGAAAAGGTTCTGGAACTGCGGAAGACAAAGCCACAATGTAAAGCACCGTTCCGGGTGCTGGTATACGTGACAGGCGGTGCCGGGGTGCTGGGTGAATTTATTTGCCCGGAGGTTTTGCAAATCAAGAACTTTGAAGAAGCAAAGAAGAAAAGCAAGGTTCCTGCACATGATATTCACAATTATGCAGCAGGGAGCCGCAACAAGATTTACGGCTGGGAAGTCGCAGACGTGAAAGAGTACCCACGGGCAGTGGCACTGGAAGAACTGGGAATTAAAAGGGCGCCGCAGTCGTGGCAGTATATGAGGTGAGAACATGGACCAGATACAACATGACAAAATCAAAGCAAAGCTGGCAAAGATAAAAGCCCTTGCAGAACGTGGTGTAGGTGGAGAGAAAGAAACCGCAATGCGTATGTATGAGGAATTAAAAGCCAGATACGAAATTGAGGACGAAGAAATAACGCTGGACGAAGTGACGCTGCACTGGTTCAGCTACAAGAACGACTTAGAAGAAGACCTGCTGACGCAGATTTTCTACATGGTAACAGGAAGCGCCAGTTATCGCAGATACACCGGAAGTTATAGCCGCAGAAAAAAGCGTGGCTGCGATTGCACAGAGGTTGAAGCAGCAGAAATCACACTGTATTTCAATTTCTACAAAGAGGAACTAAAACGGGAAATGGAAGCGTTCATGGCGGGTTTTAAGTTCAAAAACAACCTATTCCCGGACGAAAACGCCCGTTGCTATCAAGAACATAAGGGCGAAGAACGGGAAAGAACAGACGAAGAAAACAGAATGTTGAAAAAGGCTGCTTTCTTTGCGGGCTTCATGGACGGCAACCAGCCGCCACGGGCACTGATAGGAGAACCGGAGGAAGAAGACTGATGGAAGATAGACAGAAAATCATTGAAAAGCTGGTGAAAATAAAAGCGCTGGCAGAACGTGGCATAGGCGGGGAGCAGCAGACGGCGCAGGTGATGTATGCCACATTGAAAGAGAAATACAAAGTCACAGACGCAGAAATTGAAAAGGCGGCAGCAGTTCCGGTGGATATTTCAGAAATTGACTTGAAGAAATTCTGGGGCATAGCTTTTCAACTGGCAGCAGTCGCAAAGACGTTGCAGGAAGAAACAGATATTTGTACAGCCTGCCCGTATACATACACAGACGAACAATGCACGGGCTGCGGTACATACTGGAATATGCGGGACTTGCGGCTGGACTTTGAAGCAATACAGCAAAGATTGATAAAAGCGGCAACGGAGGGGTAAGACATGGCAGAGGGAAGAAAAGCAATATCAAAGGCAATGCGGCAGCAGGTGTATGACAGCTTGAACGGTCACTGCGGGTATTGCGGCTGCAAAATCACAATCAAAGAAATGCAGGTTGACCACATAGAAGCCGTGTACTTGCACGAAAAGGAATTGAAAGCCGGAAAAGTGCCAGAGATAAACAGCATTGAAAATTATATGCCAGCGTGCCGGGCGTGCAATTTCTATAAGTCAACAATGAGCATTGAGAAATTCAGAAAGCAGCTGGAAACATTACCAGAACGGCTGGAAAAAGTATTCATATACAGACTGGCGAAAAAGTACGGAATTGTGAAAGAAAATTGCGGAAAAGTAAAGTTTTACTTTGAGAATGTAAAGACAGGAGGTGAAAACGAAGCAAATGAGTAGAGCATATTACAGAAAGCGCAGTGAAGCCACAGAGCAGGAAAGAGTTATAAACTGGGCGACGTTCTACGCAAAGGACTTCCCAGAACTGGACTTGCTGCACCATATCCCAAACGGCGGCAGCAGGAACCAGCTTGAAGCGGCAAACCTTAAACGACAGGGAGTAAAAGCAGGCGTGCCGGATTTATGCTTGCCAGTAGCCAAAAACGGAAAACACGGGCTTTATGTTGAAATGAAGTGGGGAAAGAACAAAACAACAGACAAGCAGGACTGGTGGCTGGAACAGCTGCGGCAGCAGGGCTATGAAACAGCGGTTTGCTGGACGGCAGAAGAAGCAATGGACACAATAGCGGGTTATCTGGGAGTTATAGAGCAGACAGGAAGAAAGGCGGAAGAGTAAATGGGAGCAATGGACCACACATTGAAACAGACAGTGCCATATTACAGCACCATGAAGCGTGCAGGGGCGTTCAGACAGCCACAGAAGCCACAGAAGCGGCAGAAGAGAACGACGCTGACGGAATACAGCCAGAACGGACAGAAAGCAATATTGAAACCGCACGTCACAGTCAATCAAGCCGCAAAGAAACTGTATGACTATGAACAAACCGGATTGTCACCACATGAGGTTGCAAACCTTGTTGAGCAGGTGCAGAACTTGACAAGGCGTGTGAAGAAATACGAAAGCTGGGAAGAATGAACGACGTTGACCGCTGCTTGATATGCGGTGAAGTTATCCCGGAGGGTTCGCAGGTCTGCACCGCCTGCCGCAATAAATACGACATTGTGACCGGGGAAACAGAAGAAATGGCACAAGAACTGCGGGACATAGCAGATGTGCTGAAAATCACAGAGGGCACAGACACAAACATTAGAAAGTCAATGGAAAGCATATTGAGGATTGCAGACAGACTGGAAAGGACAAGCAATGGCAAGAAAAGAAGATAAACAGCCACAGTATTTGCCGTTAATCGTAAAAGCAAAGTTACATACTGGCGGCAGGGACTATGAGAAAATCAAAGAGGAATTAAAGGGGCAGGGCTTCACCTGCAAGCAAATGAAAGGCATGGTGCGTGAGGGCAACTACTTTGACGGAATAGTGTTGTATTTGTCAAAGTGGAACTGGGACAACCACGAAAGCTGGCACCTTTACAACTGGGACGACAAGGACGACAAAGAAGTTATGCTGGGCATATATGAAGCCGAACAGTACCACCCGCAGGCACCATATAGATACAGAGATAATTTTGAGAAGTTCCAGAAAGACTGGACAAGCGGAGAGTATGACCCCGGTATGACATTCACTTTCAAGGACAGCGAAGTTGAAGTGCTGGAAGTCCTGCAAGAAGAGGTGGACGACATAGACCATGAAGCAGTCAAAAGACAGGTGGCAGCAGCGGAAGACGCCCAGTACCAGAAGAGAAGAAAACAGCGCCAGCGACGCAAGCAGGCAAGCAAGGGCAGCAGATACCAGCGCAAATACTTTTAGGAGGAATAAAGATGGCGAAAAAGAAGCGGAAGTATTACAGCGGGAAAGAATTACTATACCGCCGACAGCTGGCACGGCAGCAGGCAGAAGCGGAAGAAAAGACAAACAACATAAGAGTGCGCCAGCTACACCAGATAAACGCAAGCAGCCGGGCTATTGGCTGGGCAAAACAGAAAATGAGGGAGGGAAAGAACAATGATTGCATTTCTGATTGAGGTTGTAAAAGCACTGGTAACATTCTTTGCGGTCTGCGTAGGGCTGGGCATTTTATATCTGGTCTTTGTAGTGGTCAGAGAAGTTGGCTGGGAGGTAAGAAGACAGAACAGAGAGAAACACGAACAGGAGGACAAAGAGGAATGAAAGCAGAATTTTTCAAGGCAGTGTGTCCGTTAGAGATTGGGGACACAGTAGCAATCAAGACAACAAAGGACGGAGAAACAAAAGAAGCGCTTTATTTGCCGCAGGGTTGCACAGTGATTACAACGGCAGCAGTTGCGCTGCATAAGGTCACAGACATTGCAACACTTCACTATCTGAAAAAAGGTGAAACACAGTTCTTGTATGAATTGGACGCCTGCGGGAAGTATGAACCATTGACCGTGAAAGTTCCGGTCAGAGAATTTGCAGAAGAACTGAAACGCCGGGGCAGATAATAACAAATACTTACGGAAGTATACAAAATATACAAATATACTTCCGTAAGATTGTAAAAAATGTCAATAGCTTTTATACTTCCGTAAGTATATAATAAAGACAGTTAAAGAAGTAAAGCAAACGGAGGTACACAAAATGACATTGCAGGAAATCAAAAAAGAATACCAAAAAATGAGCAGACAGCTTAAAAAACAAAATCTGAATTACACTTGCGTTATGAACGCTAAACAACAGAGGTTAGGAACAGCAACGATTTGTTTCTTTTCTTCCATGGACCATGAAGCAAGAATAAAAAGAGCAGAAGCGCAGTTGGCAGATACAGCAGACACAATGAAAGAAGCTAAAAAGTCAGCGCAATACTGGGGAAAGAAAATCAACACACTGCGCAGCTGGGCGGCTGATGAAAAGTGTAGTACACGTCAAACTTGGATTGACATTGTAGAAGCATACGACAACGGCACATTGGTTGACAGAGAGTACCGAAGAGAAGAAGACCAAAAACATTCATGTTTAAAAAGCTGCAAGGAAGATTTTGAAAAGGACGGAACGCTTGAAGAACAGCATAAAAGAGGAATGAAAAGACTGGAAGAACTAAAGACGGCAGACCCAGTAAAGACATTTTGCAAGAACACGGGCGCAACAATGCAGCTGGAATACAAGGAAGACGGCAATATGACACTTTGGTATCTAAGATTTTTCTACAAAGAGAATTAGAAGCACGGGTGGCGCAATGGATAGCGCAGCAGCCACCGAAGCTGCCGGGTGCGGGTTCAAGTCCCGCCCCGTGCATTACTGGGAAGCAACTATAAATTCATACCAGATACAAGGAGGAATACCACATGAAAACATTATCAATTATCAATCTCAAAGGGGGAGTGGCAAAGACCATTTCCAGCGTAAATATGGCACACATTCTGGCAGCAGTAAAGGGCTTCAAAGTCCTGCTGATTGACAATGACAAGCAGGGCAACGCAAGCAAGATTATGAACCGCCACAGCTATGACCATAAGGGCACGGCAGAGGTAATGACACAGCGGGGCATTGACCCGGCAGAGGTTATCCAGCACACGGACTTTGACGGGCTGGACATTATCACAGCAAACATGAATTTGCTTACAGCCAATCTGGAAGTCATGCTGGACCAGTCAAGACCACAGCAGACACGCTTCAAGAAGTTTCTTGACGGCATACAGAATGAATATGACTACTGCATTATTGACAACGCACCGGACATTAACATTTCAACCATAAATGCGCTGGTGGCTTCTGATGACGTGATGGTGCCTATCACCATTGATGATTTTGCAATAGACGGACTGGCAGAACTGAAAGAACAAATTGACAACACCCGTGAGGATTTGAACCCACAGTTGCGCTTCTGCGGCTGCTTTGTCACACAGTACGACAGAACCAATGAAGCAGACACACAGGGCGAAGAGTTCTTGAAGACGCTTGAATATCCGGTGTTTGATACACATATCAGAAAGACACCGAAAATGAAGCCCAGCACATTTGAAAGATTGCCAATCATTTTATATTCCCCACGCTGCGGAGCAAGTGCCGACTATAAAGCGTTAGTGGAAGAATGGTTGAGAATGTGACCAATTCGGACACGTTAGGAGGGAAAGACAATGGCAGGAGCAGCAAAGAAATTCAACTTAACAGAGCTATTAAACCAGCGGTCAAAGGAAGCTGGGGAGCAGCAGAAAACAGAACAGCAGCAGGCGGCAGCAGGCACAGAGGTTGTCACGTCCGAAGAGGGCGTGAGCAGCACCGCCGATATTTACGACCTTATACCGTCAAAGGGCAATTTTTACAGCGTGGAAGACGTGCAGGACTTAAAACAGTCTATTGAACTTCTGGGAGTGCTGCAACCACTTCTGGTGACTGATGAAGAGGAAGACGGCAAGCGCCGTATCATTGCAGGGCACAGAAGACGGCTGGCGGTCATGCAGCTGGTGGACGAGGGAAAAGAGCGTTTCAGACGGGTTCCAATCTTAATCAAGCCGAAGAAAAACGCAATTCTGGACAGACTGGCACTGATTATGGCAAACCGTTTCCGTGAGAAGACAGACTGGGAACGCATGACAGAAGCGCTGGAAACAGAAAAACTGGTACTGGAATTAAAAGAAAGCATGAACATTCCGGGCAGAACCCGTGATTTACTGGCAGAGATTATAGAAACGTCCCCGGCGCAGGTTGGAAGATACAAGGCAATCTATAACAATATCATTCCAGAACTGATGGCAGAATTTAAGGCAAACAGAATTGTTGTATCTGTCATTTATGAAGCGTCCGGGTTGCCGGAAGATTACCAGAAGCAGGCGGCAGAGGTATTCCGGGAAAATGAAGTGCTGACATTATCGGACATTAAGCAGTTAAAGAAGAGCTGGGAAGCGTCGCAGCAGATACCGGGACAGATGGACATTAGCCAGATGGAAGAGAAGCAGGAAGCCGCAGGAACGGCAGAAAGCGCCACAGGCAATGAAACAGACCAGCAGCAGGAAGAAGCAGACACAGAGGGAGCAGGAGAAGCCACAGAGGGCACAGAGGACGCAACCGGGCAGCAGTCAGAATATGTTGACCCACAGCCGGAGCAGATAACGTCACTTTGTTACAGCTGCACACACTATGAGGACTGCCACGACAAGACAGCAACCGTGACCAGCTGCAATGCTTATGAGAACCGCAGAGAAGCCCAGAAGACGGACGAAGAGAGATACAACGAAGAGCAGGCGGCTATTGACAGGGAAACACAAAAGAAACTGCGTGAAATGCAGCAGGAAGAGAAAATGCAGCATTTGCCGTCTGATGAAAGAAAAGAAAAAACAATCAGAGTATCACCGGACAAAATGAAAGCCGTTGCAATCGACCATACAAGACCATACATGATTTTGAAAAATGACGGTTACAGAGAGGGCGACACAGTGAAGCTGATTGAGTTTGCAGAGGGCAGAGCAACCGGGAACACGGCAGACATGAAAATTATCTGCATGGACGACGACACGACCAGCAGCGCACTTGAAGAGGGCTATTGTGTAATAGCGTTGCAGGAGGTGTAGACGTGGTACAGATTTTAGAACTATTTGGGGGAATTGGTTCCCCCAGATGTGCTTTGCGAAATTTGAACATTCCAACAAAAGCCATTGACTATGTGGAAATAGACGAAAACGCCGTAAGGTCATACAATGCAATGTTTGCGGAAGAATTAGAGTATAAAACACAATCAGTGGTGGGCTGGAACCTCAAACCAGATATTCTGATACACGGCAGCCCGTGTCAAGATATGAGCATTGCGGGACATCAAGGAAAAGCAACTGCGGAAGCAGGGAGGATAAACAGAGGAAAAGGGGCAGACAAAGGAAGCGGCACCCGGTCAAGTCTGATGTGGGAAACAATACACATTATTCAAAATATGGGCGAATGGAAGCCAAAATATGTTATCTGGGAAAACGTGAAAAATGTATTAAACGGCTACAACAAGAAGAACTTTGAACAATACATAGCAGAAATGGAAAAGCTGGGATATACAAGCAATTATCAAATATTAGACGCAAGGGACTTTGGATTACCACAGGCACGGGAAAGGGTTTTCACGGTATCGGTGCTGAATGGTGAAAAGTTCGACTTTTCAGACTTAATCAGAACGCCAATGAAAGACATATCAGAATTTCTTCTGAACAACGACGAAGTGCCGCCAGTGTATGACGTGACGCAACCGAGCGTGTACAGTGTGATTGGAGAAAAAGGCATAAGAAGAGCAACAGTAATAAAAGATTTTGCATACACAATCACGACCAGACAGGACAGAACACCAGCACAGGTGATTGACTGCGGAAACGGGCGTTATAGATATTTAACAGAACGTGAGTGCTGGCGTCTGCAAGGATATACAGACGAAGACTACGAAAGGGCAAAAGCAGTCCAGAAGCGTTCTGGAAGATACAGAATGGCGTTATACAAGCAGGCTGGGAACAGTATTGCGGTTCCCATATTTGAAAGTATGTTCAGGAAGATAATTTTGCATGAAACAGCATAGGAGGTGCAGAAAATGCCAATAAATATGACAGATTATAAAATGATTATTCACGAAAGAATATACAATGTTCTGCAAATTATGATTGATTTTGGAAATGAACCAATAGAAGACAGAAACGCACCAAAACCAAAATTTATTGACGCAGTATACATAGATGAAGATGGAGTAATAAGAACCATGCACGACGCAGCAGAGTGCTTCCAGTTCATAAGAAAAATGGAGGTATAGCAGATGGAAAGACCAATAATAATGCTTAACACAGACAATATGCCCGTATTTTGCCGCAATCAGTGCGCAAATACAAAGTGCGCAAAGCATATCACAAAGGCTTATGAGTGCGGAGGGTCATGCTCAATGCGGCTATTGAGAGGGGAACCGGAGTGCGCAGGCTACATATCACGGAGGAAGCGCAAATGAAAGAAAATGTTTGCGTAGACTGCAAATATTATGAAAGCTGCGGAAAACCGGAAAGATACATAAAGTGCATGGGGTACGAAGAGAAAGAATGGCAGCAGGCAGCAGGAGAAAACGCAGTTGACGTGCAAGACGGATAGAAGCCGGGAAAGACTGGCAAAAACAAAGAATGGAGGAAAAACAAATGGCGCAGGCAATGGAAAAAGGCAGGGTTATTGAATTGCTGGAATATTACAAAGACATAGACGGGGAGGTGAGTATATACAGAAAGATTATAAGTGACTTAACGGACCAATACTATAATCCCATTGGCGCTATACAGTGCGACGGTCTACCAAAAGGAAAAAATAATATATCACGACAAACAGAAAATATGGCGCTTAATATTCCAGATTATGTCAGCGGCGAAATCAGAGAGTATGAAGCAAAGGTGCAGCAGTTGCAAGACTTAAAGGCGCAGATTTTGCAGGAAGTTTCAAGGCTGAAACTGAAAGAAAAGCGCATTATTTTTGATTTTTACATGCACAACCTCAAATGGGAACAAGTAGCGGTACGCAATTCATACAGTGAAAGACAGTGCAAGAATATCAGAGATACAGCACTTGAAACACTTTCACAGAGGTTTGAAAAGAACCAGATTATTTCACAATTTCAGAGGATTGCATAAGCAATCATTGCCCGCCATTGCCTGCGTTTTACTGGTATAATTTAAGCCAGTGAAGCAGGCTTTAAGCCGTTATATTTGCACGTTGGCAATAGTGGGCTTTGGTGATTTTTTGAATTTACAAAGCCCATAATTTTTTATACTTCCGTAAACTGGAAGAGTTGGAAAGAATGAAAACGAACGAAAAGAGGTGAGAAGATGGGAAGACCACGGAACCCGGAACGGGACAAGTCAATGCAACGCTATCTGGACGCAGACGGCAAGATTGAAACAGCGGAACTGGCGAAGCTGGCAGGGGTGCCAGAAGTGCGGATAAGAAAATGGAAGTCAGAAGACAGCTGGGACGAAGCGCTGAAAAACAAGCCGAAAAAAAGAGGGGGTCAAAAAGGCAACAAAAATGCTGCCGGAAAAACCCCAGCAAAAAGGGGCAATAAAAACGCCGTAACACATGGGGCATTTGCACAGGCGGGATATGAAGACATAGACCCGGAGCAGGCAGCAGCCATACAGAACATGGGCACACCGTCCGCAATGTCACAAATGATGGAGGAATTGCAGGCGCTATATCTGCGCAAAGCCTATCTGGAAAGCCTATTGAAAGAGTATGAAAGCCCAGAAGCAGGCGGCTTTTACACAGATAAAATAGTACACATGATTGTACCAAAGAGCATGGAGGAAAGACAGCAGGAAGAGGACTGCGGCATGAAACACCAGCAGTGTGCAGACCCGGAGGGAAGCAAGACAGAAACATATAAAACAGCCATGAAGTCTGTCATTAAGTCCAGCCCATTTGAACGGGCAATGAAAGTGGAAGCCGAACTAAACAAGCTGCACGGGCGTATCATCAAGCAGCTGGATAGTATCAAGGCGTATGAGTTGGAGGACAGACGCTTGCAGCTTGCAGAGAAGCAACTTGAATTGAATAAACAGAAGCTAACGGGCGAATTTGAGATTGACCCGGACGGAAGCACCGAAAACGACGAAATCACAGGCGTTGTGGACGACGTTTAATAGGTTCTTCCGGCGGTCTGGAAGCACTGCGGGTACGGCGACGCCCAAAACCTGCCCAGATATAATTTTGAAAATTTCATTTCCGCTTCCGACCCGGTAAAAAATAAAGGGGTAGGGGCTAAAAAAGAAAAAATGTGACCAATTCGGACACAAAAGAAAGGGGGTGCGGTTTTTGAAAGCGTACACTTCAAAGGCGGTTGCCGCTTGGCTGGATATTTCAGAACGCAGAGTGCGCCAGCTGCGTGACGAAAAGGTTATAACGGAAATCAGACCGGGGCTGTACGACTTGAAGACCGTAAACCACCAGTACATAAATTATTTGCGCAAAAACAACCCGGAAAGTGAAAGCGCAATAGATTACAACGCAGAACGTGCAAAGCTGGTCAGAGCAAAAAGAGAAGCACAAGAACTGGAATTGCAACTGCGCAGAAATGAGGTACACACCACAGAGGACGTGGAACAGGTAATGACAGACACACTTGTTAGGTTCAAAACAAGGCTTATGGCTATACCTGCAAAGTTAAGCCCCATTCTATCAAAGAAAAAGGACCAGACAGAAATATTTAAGCTGCTGAAAAGCGCCATTGATGAAGTATTGGAAGAACTTTCAGACTTCCAGACAGTGTTTGGGTACGGTGTAGACAATGAAGAAAAACACAGTTGATATGTTCACACGGATTTTCAAAGTGCTGCAACCGCCACCAGAAATGACACTTTCACAGTGGGCAGACAAGTTCCGCAGACTGTCTGCCGGGTCTTCCGCAGAGCCGGGACGCTGGAAGACAGCAAAGGCACCGTATCAAAAAGAGATTATGGACGCCATAACAGATATTACAATAAAAAAAGTTGTGATTATGTCGGCAGCACAGGTGGGAAAGACAGACGCAATGGTGCTGAACCCTATTGGATATTATGTGCATTATGACCCGTCACCGATTATGGTTATACAGCCGACAATAGACATGGCAGAGAAGTTTTCAAAAGAAAAGCTGTCGCCTATGCTGCGTGATACGCCCGTACTTGCGGACCGTATCAACGAAAAGAGCCGCAACAGCGGTAATACAATCATGCAAAAGATATTTCCGGGCGGCTTTATAACGATTGCAGGAGCGAACAGCCCAACAGGACTGCGAAGCCACACAATCAGAATATTGCTTGCGGACGAAATAGACGCATACCCAGCCAGCGCAGGAAAAGAGGGCGACCCGCTTTTGCTGGCTTCAAAGCGTCAGACTACGTTCTGGAATAAAAAGCAGGTGGACATTTCCACACCGACGGTCAAAGGGGCTTCCAGAATAGAAGTGGAGTACGAAAACAGCAGCCGGGGAGAATGGAACGCACCGTGCCCGTGCTGCGGAGAACTGCAACCGCTGGTCTGGTCAAATGTTGTATTTGACAAGAACGACCTGTCAGAAATCAGATATGCTTGCAGCAAGTGTGGCGTCATATCCAGCGAAGCAGAATGGAAAGAACACTTTATTGACGGAACCTTTGTGCATGAAGACCCAGACAACCCCGTGCGTGGGTTCCACTTGAACACGCTTGCTTCCACATTGACCACATGGCAAGAAGTTGTTGAAAAGTTTCTGACGGCAAATGACCAGATGAAAAAAGGCAATGTGGAACTGATGAAAGTATGGACCAATACTGAAATGGGGCAAACGTGGGAAGAAGACGGGGAAACCATAGAGGACGACGAACTGATGAAACGCCGGGAGAAATACAAGTGCGAAGTACCAGAAGAAGTGCTGTACTTGACAGCTGGCGTAGATACGCAGGACGACAGGTTTGAAATTGAAGTTGTGGGCTGGGGTCCAGAATATGAAAGCTGGGGCATTAGGTATGCGGCAATATACGGCGACAATTCAGATATTAACAATCAAGTGTGGCAAGACCTTGACACATTCTTATTGCAGACTTTTGAAAAGACGGACGGAACGAAAATGAAGCTGTCATGTGTCTGCATTGATAGTGGAGGACACAGAACCAATCAAGTATATAAATTCTGCAAAGCCCGGTTCAATCGCAGAGTATTTGCAATCAAAGGTTCAAACGATAGCGCCGCAGCGTATATCCAGAAGCCGTCAAAAAGCAACCGTGAGGGCGCATATCTTTTCACACTGGGAGTTGATACCGGAAAAAGCCTGCTTATGGACAGACTAAAGCTGGAGGAAGAGGGACCCGGCTTTTGCCATTTTCCAAAAGAAGAGGGCAAGGGATATGACGAAAAGTATTTCAAGGGCTTAACATCAGAAAAAAAGGTAATGCGTTACAAGATGGGCAGACCATATTTTGCATGGGAACTGAAAGACAAAGGCGAACACAAACGAAATGAAGCGCTGGACTGCCGAAACTACGCAACGGCAGCCATTGAAATTATCAACGTACCATTGAAAAAACCAGACAAAAAGAAAGACGCCACACAAGCAAAGAAAATTGTAAAACGTGGCAGAAGAAGAAGTGGAGGAATTTTATAAATGGCAGGAATTACACTGGAAACAGCAAAAAGACACCTTGACGCATGGCTGGAAGCAGAACTGGCAGTGACAAACGCACAGTCATACACGATAGGCAGCAGGACTATGACAAAAGCCAATCTGACCGAAATTAGAAAGTCTATTGAATATTGGCAAGGGAAAGTCACTGCGCTTGAAAATGCGGCAAAATATGGCGGCAGGAACCGTGCAAAACGATTTGTACCACGGGATTTATAAAACATTGCCCGTGATTGCCCGTTTTGGGGCTTTATTTCCCCCCATTGCCCGCAAAAATGGGGTAATATTGTAGCGTGAATAAGTGAGAAAAGACAAAAAAGCACCCGTGAAAAGGTGCTTTTTTCATGCAATAAAGGAGGTGAAAGCGTGGGAATTGCAGCGGGAATTGATAAGGCAATAGCAGTCATAGCACCGCAAGCAGCACTGAAAAGAACGGTTGCAAGGCAGAAAATGCAGATTTTAGACAGCGGGTATGGCAATTATGGCGCCAGCGTCACAAAGAAATCACTTGCAGGCTGGCTTCATGCAGGTGGCAGCAGTCGTGAGGACATAGAAGACAATGTATCTATATTGCGCCAGCGTACCCGTGATTTATACATGGGCGTGCCACTGGCAAACGGGGCAGTCAAAACCATGCGCACCAACGTTGTTGGACGTGGGCTGCGGTTGAAATCGACCATTGACGCAGAAACGCTGGGAATTTCACCAGAAGAACGCCGGAACCTTGAAAAAAAGATTGAAAAAGAGTGGTCTATCTGGGCTGAAAGCAATGATTGCGATATGTCAAGGATAGACAACTTTTACGAGTTGCAGCAGTTGGCTTTTATGAACTGGCTTATTTCTGGGGATTGTCTGGCAGTATTACCAGTCAAACCACGAATAAACCAGCCGTATGACCTGCGTGTGCAGCTGATAGAAGCAGACAGACTTTGCAGCCCGGACAACTGCGACACCATAGACAACAAGATTGTTGGAGGTGTAGAGGTTGACAAGTCCGGGGAAGTGATAGCGTATCACATAGCGAACCACCACCCGTTGTCATACGCATACAATGACATAAGCTGGCAGAGGGTTGAAGCATACGGACAAAAGACCGGAAGAAGAAACGTGCTTCACATGATGAACCGGGAAAGAATAGGACAGCGCAGGGGTGTTCCGTTCCTTGCGCCAGTCATTGAAAGTTTGAAACAGCTTGGAAGATACACGGACGCAGAGCTTGTGGCTGCGGTTGTGTCTGGTATGTTTACCATTTTCATTGAAAAGGCAGACGCCAGCGCAGAAGACGCCATAGGAAGTATGCTGCCGGAAGAAGTGCAGGTGGACGCAGAAGACGAAAGCACCATTGAACTTGCGCCGGGCGCCGTTATCGACTTAAACGAGGGCGAGAAAGCACACGACACGAACCCCGGAAGACCAAACGCCAATTTTGGCGGCTTTGTAGAAGCAATATGCCAGCAGATAGGCGCAGCGCTTGAAATTCCGTATGAATTGCTTGTGAAGCGCTTTAATTCCAGCTATACAGCCAGCAAAGGCGCACTGGAAGAAGCATGGAAAATGTTTAATATGTACCGTGACTGGCTATCAACGGACTTCTGCCAGCCAGTATATGAAGAATGGCTGACGGAAGCGGTAGCAAAAGGACGTATCAAAGCACCGGGTTTTTTCACTGACCCAGCAATCAGAAAAGCATATTGCGGGGCAAAGTGGAACGGACCCGCAAAAGGTATGCTTGACCCGGTAAAAGAGGTTACAGCCGCAGAAAAGAGAGTGTCAAACGGCTTTAGCACCAGAAGTGATGAAGCAATGCAAATGACGGGAAGCAACTTTTATAACAATGTTGAACAGTTGAAACACGAAGAAAAAGAACTGAAAGAGGTGAAGAAAATTGCCAATGGAACCACAAACAAACAGAACACCCCAGCAGAACCCGCAGACAATGCCGGGAATGAACCAGCAGCAGGACAGCAGAACACCGGGCAATCCTTACGGGGTGACAACAAATAAATTCTGGAACTTTATCCCGGCAGCCGGGGACAAGCCACCGGAACTGCTTTTATACGGCGCAATAAGCAGCCAGCAGTCATGGTGGGAAGACAGGGTGACACCGCAGCAATTCAATCAAGAACTTGCGGCGCTTGGTGATGTGCCGGAAATTATCGTGCGCATTAACAGTGGCGGCGGTGATGTGTTCGCAGCAAATGCGATTTTCACAAGATTGAAAGATTGTTCAGCAAAAGTGACAGTCAAAATTGATGGCTGGGCAGCTTCCGCAGCCACAATCATTGCTATGGCAGGCGACACAATCAAGATTGCCAGAAACGGTGTATTTATGATACATGACCCCGCAATGACAGTCTGGGACACTTTCAGAGCAGAAGACTTTTTGAAGATGGCTGATGAACTGAAAGTGATTAAACAAAGCATTGTCAATACATATGCCAGCAAGACTGGCAAAAAGACAGAGGACATAGAACAGCTTATGTCAAATGAAACATGGTGGACGGGCGACATTGCCGTTGAAAACGGCTTTTGTGATGAATTGATGTTTGAAGACAGCACAACAGTTGTTGAAAACTCTTCAAAAATCGTTGTCAATTCAGTGCCTATTGACGTTTCTATGTTCAAGAGTATTCCAACCCAGTTATTAAACAGCCCGCACAATCAAAATCCGGGTAGTTTAGTAAATAGTGCAACAGAACCTATCAACAAGCCACAGGAAAAGGAGGAACCAGAAATGGCAGCACCAGAAAACAAAATTACAACGGTTGACGCACTAAAAGCCGCATACCCGGATTTAGTAGCGACAATCCAGAATGAAGCAGCAGCCGCAGAACGTGCCAGAATTAAAGGCATTGAAGACTTGGCAAACGGCAACTATGACGCAATCGCAAAGGACGCAAAGTTTGACAACCCTATTTCTGCACAGGAAATGGCAGTTAAAATCATTTCAGAGCAGAATAAAGCGGGCGGCAACTACATTCAGAACCGCCAGCAGGACGCAGAAAACAGCGGTGCAAACGGCGTGCAGGGAGCAGCACCGGAGGACAACGCAGGAGAGAACGGCAAGAACGTGTTTGACGCCGCTATTGACAAGTTGTTTCCAGATGAGAAATAAGGAGGTACAAGCAAATGGGTGAATATGCAGTAGAAAAAAGAGAAATCACACCGAAGAACTTTTTTGCTGGTGATTTTCCAACAGTACCGGAAACCGGAACAGCAAATGCAGCTATCAAGGAATATGCACCAGTAATGATTGACACTGCGAATGACAACAAGATTATTCCAGTTGCAAAAGGAAGCGAAGCAAGCGCAATCGGTATTGCTGCTGCGGCAGCAGGAAACGGCGAACCAGTGACATATTACATGACAGGTGAGTTTTTCGCTGACGCATTAGCACTTGAAGCCGGGGCAGATTTAGCAAAAATCAAAGAAGCACTGCGCAAAGTATCAATCTTTTTGAGATAAGGAGGAAGAACAACAATGGCAAACGAAGTATCTATTTACGAACCACGGACAATGGGCAGAGTGGTTCAGAAGTTACCGCCCGTGCGTACTTTTTTCAGAAGTACATTTTTCAGACATGAAGAAACATTCACAACAAAGGACGTTGACGTTGATTTCAGAAAGGGCAGCAGAAAAGTTGCACCGTTCGTCAGCAGATTAGTTGGTGGAAAGGTAGTGCCAAACACTGGCTACCAGACAAAGACATATACACCACCTTTAGTTGCACCGGAGAAAGTGACAACCGTTGATGATTTGTTAATCAGAAGACCGGGCGAAAGCCTTTATTCTGGCAGAACACCTGCGGAACGTGCCGTGCTTAAAATGGCAGACGACTTCAAGGAGTTAAGAGAGCAGATTTTAAGACGTGAAGAACTGATGTGCGCACAGACAATCTTTACTGGCGCAATCCCTATCGTTGGCGACGGAGTGAATGAAGTAATTGATTTTTCTTTTACAAACAAAGAGAAAATCACAACAGCAGCCAAAAAGTGGACAGCTGACACTTCCGACCCTATCGCAGATATTAAGCGCTGGCACGAAACAGTACAGAAGAAAGGTTTTGTGAACTGCGACATTTGCGTGATGGGAAGTGACGTTGCAAATGCGTTTGTAAATCACCCAAAGGTACAGAAAATGCTTGATGTGAAAAACTTCAATCTTGCAGTTATCCAGCCTAAACAGTTACCGAACGGCGTCACATACATTGGAACCATTCACGAACTGGGACTTGATATTTACAAGTACAATGAGTGGTATCTTGACGACTGGACAAACCCGGCTGCACCGGAAGACAAGCCGCTTGTACCTGCTGACAGTTTAGCGCTGTTAAGCACAAACGCTGATTATTCCATGTACTATGGAGCAATCACACTTATTAAGGAACCGGACGGCAACTTTATGACCGTAGAGGGTAAATATGTACCGGACACATGGACAAAGCGTAAGCCTGCCCGCCGCTTCCTTAATCTGTCTTCTGCACCGTTATGCGTTCCGCATGATGTAGACAGCTGGTTTGTTGCAACGCCTATCTAATGGACTTCAAAGCACAGCTTGCCAGTGACATGAAAGTGTTTCACAACTGCGGAGAAATGGCAACTATGACTGATATATGGTATCAAGGCAAGAAACACTATTTGCCCATAATCATTGACCACACGGCAGCCGACGAACGGCAGAGAGGAAACGGGGACAATGCAGAGGGCATAAACCGTGCTTCTTGTCTGGTCTATATGTCGTTATATGATTTTGGTTGCGTTCCCAAAAAAGGACGCCAGCTTGAAATTGACGAAGCCGGGGCAATCAATCTATATAACATTTCAAAAGCAGACTGCGAGGACGGGGAAATAATTCTTGAATTGGAGATGTTGGAAGAATGATTGAAATAACATCTGACGCAATAGAAAGAGTGGGAACCCTGCTGGCAGACGTTCCAAAAGGTGCAGAAAGAGTATTTGCCAGCGCAATGAACCGTGGTATTTCCAGAGTGAAGACACAGGCAATAAAGCAGGTAAAAACCGTATACGCCGTAAATGGCGCAGCACTGACGAAAGCGACCAGAATAAATATAACCAAAGCCAGCACGGGAAACCTTGCGGGCTTTGTTTCATTTTCTGGCGTAAAAATACCGCTGTACAAATTCAAAGTCACGCCAACAAAACCCGGAACCGGAAAGCAGGTGCGGGCAGCAGTCAAAAAAGGCGGCAGCGGGACACCATTTGAAGACGCTTTCATTGCAGAAATGAAAACCAATGGTCACACAGGAGTATTTGAGAGGACAGGGCGCAAGCGTTTTCCGATTGAAGAAAAAATGGGACTATCAGCAGCGCAGATGGTGGGAAATGAAGACATTATAGACGGGCTGGAAAAGGAAGCACAAGAACTGGTAAACGAAAGAATTATACACGAAATGAACAGGATTTTGAACGGTTATGGAGGGTAAAGCATGACACCAGTTTTTTTGTTAGAAGAATTGCAGAAATTCATTAGTTCCAAAACGTCTGACATTATTTTGCCAGTGCGAACCAGAACGGGAAGCAACGAAGAAAAAGAAAGAGCAGCAGCAGTCTATCAAATGGGGCTGCCGGAAGCAGACGACGTACAGCAGAAAGTACCATACATTCTGTTAAAGTTCCTAACAGGGACGGACGACAAGAAAGCGGACGAACCAGAGGAAGACAGCTGCAAAGTAAGAATTATATTTGCGGTATATTCAGAAGACGGGCAGGAGGGACCGCTTGCACTTCTTAATCTGATTTTAAGAGTGCGCAGCGAATTGAAGAAAGCCGGGACAATCAGTGGCGGTCAGTTTACGTTACAACTGCCGCTTGAATATATCACTTATCAAGACACCACGCCGCCATATTACATGGGCGAAATGATAACAAATTGGAGTATGCCAGTCACGCAACGTGATGTGGCAGAGATTTTGCACAATTTATAGACAGGAGGAAGACGAAATGGCAAAAGTGACCACAGCAAGCGCCACAGCAGCCGAAAAGGACGCTGAAAAGGTGCAGGCGGTAGAAAATACCACAACAGAAGAAAAAGCCGCAAAAACGGCAAATACGCAGGCAGAAACAGTGAAGCTGATTTACATTGGACCGAACCTGCCAAAAGCAATGCTGCCATGCAACAAGATTTTTGAGGGAACAGACAAAGAGATTGAAGAAGAACTTTCTTTCGTTCTTGAAAAGTTCCCACTTGTAAGAAAAATGCTGGTTCCTATTTCCGAACTGGCAGACAAGAAAGACAAGGTGAAGACAACCGGGAATGTATATAACAAGTATTATTCAGACTTAAAGGCTGCCGCCCTTGCATACGCAGAACAGGAGGTATAACAAATGAGTGACGTATCACATGGAGTAAACGCCAGCAAGACAAGCAATGGCGCAATCACGCCCGTGTCCGTAGATACTGGCGTACATTTTGTGGTTGGAACAGCACCCGTGCAGATGGTAAACGGAAAAGTAAATGAAGTCATTATGGCTTCAAGTTACAAAGAAGCAGTGCAGGCGTTGGGATATTCCGACGACTGGAAGAAATACAGTCTTTGTGAAGAGATTTATACAGCGTTTACATTGTTCAATTCTGCGCAGGTATTCTTTGTAAATGTTCTTGACCCTAAGAAACACAAGAAAACAGTTGATGAAACACAGATGGACGTTGTAGACGGTCAGATTGTATTACCTGCGGAAGCAATCGCAGGCAGTGTGGAAATCACAGGAAAGACAGCCGGGGAAGATTACGAAGTATTTTACAGTGACACAAACTGCGTTGTGGAGTTCTTAAAAGAAACCACGGGCAAACTTACCGTGAAATATGACGCCGTGGACGCTTCACAGGTCACAAAAAGTGACATTATCGGCGGTTACAGCGTAAGCACACACAAGACAACCGGACTTGAACTGATTAACAATGTATTTCCACTTTATACAAAGGTTCCAGACCTTATTTTGTGTCCGAATTGGTCACATGACGCAGAGGTTGCAGCTGTAATGTCTGCAAAAGCAGAGAATATAAACGGACTGTTTGAGGGTGAAGCAATTCTGGATATTGACTGCACAGCAGAAACCGGGGCGACATACTACACGGAAGTGCCAGCATGGAAGAAACAGAAAAACTTCACAAAAAGAACAGAAGTTGTCTGCTTCCCTAAAGTTGCGCTGGGAGATAGAGTTTTCAATCTTTCAACACAGCTTGCAGCCAGTATGTCAGCCGTAGACAATGCGGAAGAGTACGGCGGCGGTACACCTTGCGAAAGCGCTTCAAACAAGGGCATACAGGCAGATAGAATGGTTACTGCGGACGGTTCGGAAGTAGTCATGGATATTCAGCAGGCAAACTACTTGAATGAAAACGGCGTTGTGACCGCACTTAATTTCTTTAATGGCTTTGTAAGCTGGGGAAATTATACGGCTTGTTATCCTGCCAACACAGACGTGACGGACTATTTCTACTGTATCAACCGTATGTTCAAGTGGGTTGCAAAGACCCTTATTTTGACGTACTGGAAATACATTGACAGAGGAATTAAAAGACGTCTGATTGACGCAGTTGTGCAGTCAATCAATGATTGGCTGGCAAGTCTTGCAACTGATGAAAAAATCATTGGTGGGCGTGTGGAGTTCAACGAAAGCGAAAACAGCACAAGCCAGCTTGCAGCAGGAATTGTGCGTTTTCACATTTATATGACGCCGCCATCACCAATGCAGAAAATGGACTTTGTGCTTGAATATGACTTGTCATATCTTGCAGCACTGGTGGCAGCATAACAGGAGGTGAAACAGAATGTCAAAAGTTGACGAATTAGTTATTAACTATGCGATTTACGAAGACGCAGTAGAGTATCTGGGAACCACAGAAGTGACACTGCCAGACTTGGAGTACATGACGGAAGAGTTGAGCGGCGCAGGCATTGCGGGAAATATCGAAGAAATCATTATTGGTCACTTAAATGCAATGTCAACAACTTTCAATTTCCGAACTGTCACAGCGGCAGCGGTCAAGCTGATGGAACCACGGGTACACAGAATTGACCTGCGAGTTGCACAGCAGAGAATGAACCTGCGTACAAGCGCAAACGAAGTGTCCGGCGTTAAGCACATTATGAAAGTAAAGCCGAAGAAGACAGCGCTTGGAAAAGTTGCGGCAGCTTCAACAGCTGATGTAAGTGGTGAATATGCCGTTTCATACTATGCAATGTACTTGGACGGTTCAAAGGTAACGGAAATTGACCCGTTAAACTTTGTGTGCATTATCAATGGCAAAGATTACTTAAAGGACGTCAGAAAAGCATTAGGCAAGTAAAAAAAGACAGCAGGAGCCAGCGGGAAGACCGCTGGTTTTTTCCTGCCTAAAATCAAAGATATGGAGGAATAAACAATGTCAGATACAACAAATACAACTGAAAACATGGAGCAGGTAACAGAGCAGGAAAAGGAAATGCAGGAAGCACAGGCAAGCGGCGTGGTCAATTTTGACGACAAGAAGAAAGACAAGGAAGAAGACGGCAGTTTGAATTATACACACACATTCAAAAAGCCCAGAGAGATTGAGGGAAAGAAGTATACAAAATTAACTTTCTATTTTGACAATTTAACTGGTGAAGATATTGAAGCAGTAGAACAGGAACTTGCAGACCAGAACAAATATGCACTTTCACCGGAAATTTCCTCTGCGTTCCAGTGTATTCTTGCGGCAAAAGCTGCGGGGGTTGCTTCTGATGAAATCAGACGTCTTCCGGTAGGCGATTACATGAAGATTAAGAACAAAGCAAGGGATTTTTTAATTGCTGCGGGCTATTAAAAATTAAAGAACCCGCAAAGTTCATAAGAAAGCAGATATACAAAATGTCAAGGGCTTCACATACGCCCGTCCCGTTCTGGCTGCAAATGCCTATACGCAGACTTTTTGCATGGATTGAAACCATAAATGAAGTGGAAAAAGAAGAAGCGGAAGAGCAGAAACAGAACAGCAATAATGCGTAGGGAGGTGAAACAGCTTGGCAGGGTCACAAAAGGAATTTGAACTGCTTTTTAAGCTGAAAGCGTCGCTGGGTGGCAATTTTAACAGCACATTCAAAAGCGCAATTAACACCAACAACCAGTTACGGGACAGCTTAAAAAATGTCAATTCCCTGCAATCAAAGATTGACGGCTACACAAAGCAGTCTGCCGCTATTGATAAGAACAAAGAACGGCTGGCACAGCTTAACGCAGAGCATGACCGATTACAGCAGGAATTGCAGCAGACAGGCGAACCCACAGAAGCACTGCGGAAGAAGCTTGAAAAGAATGAAAACCAGATACAACAGACCACTGCCAAAATCGAAGAACAGGAAAAACAATTAAACAGTTATGCCGACGAACTGAAAGCAGCCGGAGTAAATACGGATAATCTGGAAGAAGCCAACGGAAGACTGCAAAAGTCTTATGAAAAGCTGCAAACTTCACAGCAGACGTTGCAAAAATTGAATGACAAGCAACAGCAGGTAGAACAGAGCATTTCAAAGACAAAAGGACAACTGCTGGGGACTATTGGTGCAATTAGTGCCGTAGCCGCCGCAGTGTATGCAGGACCCGTGCAGGCAGCGCAGCAGTACGAAAAAGCAATAGCAAAGGTGGGAACCATTGCAGATACGCAGGAAGTCCCACTGGGCACATTGTCACAACAGATAATGGAACTGTCAAACAAGACAGGAATTGCAGCCAATGCCATTGCTGATGATGTGTACAATGCTATATCTGCCGGACAGAAGACAGGTGACGCCGTAAACTTTGTTACAAACAGTACGAAGTTAGCAAAAGCCGGATTTGCGGAAAGTTCGCAAACGCTGGACGTATTAACAACCGTATTGAACGCATACGGCATGAGTGCGGACAAAGTAAGCACGGTATCAGATATGCTGGTACAGACGCAGAACAAAGGTAAAGTGACAGTAGGAGAACTGGCAAGCAGTATGGGTAAAATCATACCGACTGCAAACGCCAGCAATGTTTCACTGGAACAGTTATGCGCCGGATATGCAATAATGACCAGCAAAGGTATTGCAGCCGCAGAAACGACAACATACATGAACAGTATGTTAAATGAGTTGTCAAAGTCTGGAAGTACGACAGACAAGCTATTGCGGCAGAAGATGGGCGGCAGCTTTGCAGAATTGATGGCAAGCGGTAAATCGCTTGGGGAAATTCTGGGAGGTATACAGGAAGAAGCCAGCAAGTCTGGTCTTGCCCTATCTGATATGTTCAGCAGTTCAGAAGCCGGAAAAGCGGCAATGTCGCTTCTGTCAAACGGAGTTGACGGCTTCAATTCAAGCGTACAAGACATGGTAAACAGCGTTGGGGCAACAGACAGCGCATTTGCCAAAATGGAAGACACCACAGAAGCCAAAATGGAAAAGGCAAAGAACAGTATAGCAAACTTGGGTATTGTTCTTGGTCAAAACTTACTGCCGATTGTGGGAAATTTGGCAGACAAAGTGGCGGTGGTGGTCACTAAAGTTTCAGAATTTGCAGCAGCAAACCCAAAATTGGTGCAAACAGCCCTAAAGGTAGCGGCAGGGCTGGCGGCATTGAAAGTGGGAATGTTGACAACAAAGCTGGTTACATTATCAGCACAAGACGGCATATTGTCACTGGCAAAAAAACTGCTGGGACTGCGTGCCGGATTTATTGAAAACGCAGCAACAAGCGTAAGTTTTGCGGAAAAGCTGAAAACAGCTGGAAGCGGTATATTGTCATACTTTGGCAATGTAAAAGGCGCTATGGGCGGCGTAGGTTCTGCAATAGGTAATATATTCAGTGGCAACAGAGTTGTTGGAGCAGTAACAGGCTTTATGGGCGGCGTGAAACAGTCCATTGTCAGCGGCTTTTTAGGAATTGCAGGAAAAGCAAGCGGAGCATTGACAGGAGCCGGAACAAAAATGCTGGGACTTATGCTGAAACCATTTTCGTTGATTGGCGGCAAGCTGGGTCCGATACTTGGAACGGTAGGCAGTGCGATTGCAAACAGCCCACTTGGAAAAGTAGGCGGCTTCATAACAAAGGGAATTACCGGAGCATTTAGCAAGGCAACAACACTGATTGCACCGCTGGGAAATGCGGTAAAAACGGTGCTGGGTCCTATTGGAAACCTTGCAAAAACAGCACTGGGACCGCTTGGAGGTATTGCAGGAAAGATACTGCCAGTTGTGGGCGTTATCACAACAATTATTACAGTAATACAGCTTGTAAAGAACCATCTTGAAGAGATAAGGGGATTTATACAGCGGACTTTTGGTGATGAAGCGCTGGCAGTCTTTGACAAGATTGTTTCAGTCATTACCAACATAGGCGACACCATAAAGAATGTGTTTTCTGATGGGAACATAGGTGCAGCCCGTGACAAGATACAAGAATTGTTCGGAGATAAAGGCGCAGCAGTCTTTGACACGTTTGTAAATGTGCTGGGAACAGTAAAGAACGCAGTTTCAGAGGTTGTGGGCTTTATAACCACATACGTTGTGCCAGTTGCAGAACAGGTATTGCAGGTGATTGTTACACAGGTAATACCGGGGATTGTTAGCTTTATTCAAGCGGCAGCCCCAACCATTATGCAGATTATACAAAGCATTGCTGATTTTATCGGTGCAATTATTCCGGTGATAGGAAGTTTCATTGCTGGTCTTATGCCGATTATTTCAGAAATAATCACATTCATTTCAACTTATGTTTTGCCGATTATTTCAGAATTATTCAGCTTTATTTGTAGCACGGTGCTTCCAGCAATTTCCGCAGCAATTCAAGCAATTTTGCCAGTGGTGACAAACGTATTGCAAACGCTTTTACCTGCGATACAAACAGCACTGACGACAATCTGGAACATAGTTTCACCAATAATTCAAGGAATTTTAGCAGCAATACAATTTGCAATGCCAACAATCCAGTCTATCGTACAAAGCGGAGTTCAAGCAATTTCCGGTGTAATTTCTGGAATTGCAACCGTACTGAATGGAATTATCACTTTCATAACTGGTGTATTTTCCGGGAACTGGCGGCAGGCTTGGGAGGGCATAAAGCAAATATTTTCTGGAATTTGGCAGGGTATCAAGTCAGTGTGTACGGGAGTTATCAACGGCATTATATCTGTGGTCAACACGGTTATACGTGGATTGAACAAAGTAAAAGTGCCAGACTGGGTGCCGGGTGTAGGTGGAAAAGGTATAAACATATCTGAAATACCTATGCTGGCGAAAGGTTCAAAAAACACACCAGACACGTTCATTGCTGGTGAAGCGGGACCGGAGTTAATCACGAACGCACCGGGGCGCACGGTGTTTACAGCGGACCAGACAAGAAACATTCTGGCTGCACAGAATACAGCAGCCACAACAGCGGCAGCGGTAGCGCCAACAGCACAGACCACAACAGCACCGCAGACGGTGAATAACTACAACACAGCGCCAGAGGTAACAGCAGGCGCAGGAAGTGGCGGTGGAAGTGCAAACAACGTAACTATAAACAACAGTCCGACAATAGTTATCAACGGGGACAAGCCGGAAGACTTGGACGCAAAACTGGAAGAGAACAACAGAAAGTTGCTGCGTGACGTTGAAGACCTGCTGGACGAAAAAGAAGACAAGGAGAAGCGGCAGAAATATGACTAAAAGCTACACAACAATATCTGGGGATATGTGGGACAAGATAGCATTTGAACAAATGGGAAGTGTCCTGCATACAGATAAGCTGATGAAAGCCAATGTCAAGTACGCCAGCACCTACGTTTTCCCTGCCGGGGTTGTATTAACAATCCCGGAAGTGGAAGACGAAGAAGACTTGGAACTGCCACCGTGGAAAAGGGGGCTGCTGACGTAGAATGAGCGCAAAAGACATGGCACGCCGGGTGGAATTGCGGTTGAAATTTCAAAACGTAAAAGTCCCGGCAAATATAAATAAATATTTAAGCAGCCTTACTTTCACTGATGAAGACGAAGACAACGCAGACGATTTGCAGCTTGCGTTTGATGATAGAGAAAGAAAGTGGCTGGGAAGCTGGCTGGAAGTAAAGCCGACTTTCATTAAGACCACAACGACGGTGCAAAAGCAGGTTGAAGCTGCAAGCGTTGTCAATTATGTGGTCAAAAAAGGTGATACGCTTTGGGCTATTGCCAAAAAGTATCTGGGAAGCGGTACAAAATACCCGCAGATTGCTTCTGAAAACAATATTAAAAACCCTAACTTAATATATCCGGGGCAGGTTTTCAAAATCACAACGGGCGGTACAGCAACACAGACGGTCACAGAAACGAAAGAAACAACAAAGAAAGTGTCTGACCCTAAATTGATAACAGCAACGATTGTCCAGAAGAACTGGCACGATAACGGCAAAGACGCCGTGCTGGACTGTGGGACATTTGAACTGGACAGCGTAGACGCCAGCGGACCGCCAACAAAAATCACACTAAAGGGCACGTCAATTCCTTATACTTCCAAAATGAGAGTAGAAAGAAAATCAAAGGCGTGGGAAAACACCAATTTGAAAGTGATTGCGGAGCAGATAGCGTCCGAAAGCAACTTGAAACTGATGTACATTGCGGACAATATACCAAAGTACAAAAGAAAAGAGCAGGTACAGACGTCGGACATTGTGTTTTTACAGAAATTATGTAAAGCGGCAGGGCTTGCGCTGAAAGTAACCACAATGAATGTGGTTATCTATGACGCCGCAGAGTATGACAGCAAGCCACCTATAAAAACCATAAAATATGGCAGCGGTGATTATATTTCATACAAGCTGGGAACCAGCCTGCATGATACAGCATACACCAGCTGCCATGTTTCGTATACGGACCCGGACAGTAAAGAAACGATTGAAAGCACATACACGGCAGACAGCACAGAGGGAACCGGGCAAACACTTGAAGTCAACGAAAAGGTCAGAAGCACAAATGAAGCATACGAACTGGCAAAAAAACGGCTACGTGAAAAGAACACACAGCAGTTTACAGCAAGTTTCACAATGCTTGGTGATGTGCAGCTGGTGGCAGGTGCCACAGTCAAATTAAAAGGCTTTCAGAAGTTCGACAGAAAGTACAAGATTACCAAAGCGACCCACAAATTGACGGGAGGATATACAACACAGATTGAATTACAACAGGTATTGGAGGGCTACTAATGGCAGATATGACAGAGTTAAAAAACATAGTGCGGCTTGGCACCGTGCAGAGCGTGAACGCCAGCAAAATGACAGCCCGTGTGAAGTTCAAGGACAAAGGCGGTATCACTTCCGGTGATTTAAGGATTATAAAACGCCCTGTGTACGTTGTGCCAGCAATGGAAAGCGGCGCAGAGGGACAGACGGCAAAAACAACGCTGAAATATGACTACAACGGGCAAATGTTAAAGGAAGTAAGCCACAGCCATGAAGCATTTGTGACAGAGTGGACGCCGGGCGTTAATGATATGGTGCTTTGCATAATGGTTCCAGATGGCGACGGGGACGGCTTCATAATAGGGGAGGTGTAGAGCATGGCAAAAATAGGAAGTCTGGGAAGTCTGGTTTTTTCAGTTTCAGAAAATACCGTGCGCACCTTTGATGAATTAAGCTGGAAAGTGTCTGCAAAGTACGCAACGCATGACAGACACATTAAGCGTGACGTATTGGAGTTTTTGGGACCGGAACCCGGAACAATCAGTTTCAAAATGGCGTTCAGTGTATTTCACGGAACAAACCCACTGAATGAAATTAAGAAATTAAACAAAATGTGTAATAAGGGCAATATTTCAACACTGGTTTTAGGCGGCAAGAAATACGGTTCCTATAAGTGGGTGATAACAGGCATTAGCAGCACATTGAAACGCTATGACAACAAAGGCAACTGCTGGGCTGCAACAGCAGACGTGACATTGAAAGAATATCCAAAGAGGTGATAAAGCATGGACGTGATAAGGGGCGACGGGTCACTATTGACAGAAATTGACCTTGCACCAGCAAATGACCATCAAGCAGTCATACAAAATATTGCGGTTATTCTGGACACGGTGCAGGGTTCCTGCCCTATGTTCCGTGATTTTGGATTGCCCGGCAGCCTATACGGAAGACCGCAGCCAGTAGTTGAAAATATACTGGTGGGCTATCTGTACGACCAGATAGAAGAATTTGAACCACGGGCGCAGGTTGCAGACATTACATTTGAACACGACGCAGCCACAGGGCGCACAATACCTATTATTTATTTGGAGGAGGTGGAAACAGACAATGAGTGACAGAAAATACCCAGACATTGACTTTGTGGAAACCGACACAGAAACGATAGAAAGCAATCTAATTGCGCTGTATGAAAATATGGTGCAGCAGGTGCCGGGGCGTGAACGCTACAAGGTGTACCCGGCGTCACCGGAAAGACTTTTTATTGCATGGGTTGCAAATATCATTGTGCAACAGCGTGTCATTATCAATGAAACAGCAAAAAAGAACGTGCCACGCTATGCGGACGGTGAATACTTGGACAGCTTGGCAGAATTATTCAAGGACTTGGAAAGACTGCCAGCAAGTCCGGCGTCTGCAATGTTCCGCTTTTATATTTCAGAAGCACAGAAACAATCAGTGATTATTCCTGCGGGCACCAGAATTTCTTTTGATGGTGCTATCTTATTTGAAACAAAAGAAAATCTGGAAATAAAAGCCGGGCAGACATACGGGGACGTTGAGGGAATTTGCACAACAGCGGGCGACGTTGGAAACAATCTGGCAGCAGGGCAGGTCAAAGAACTGGTTGACCTATACGACTACTACCAGAAAGCAGAGAATATCACGGCAACCAGCGGCGGCGCAGAAGAAGAGGACGACGCCAGTTATTATGAGCGTATGCGTGAGAGTATGGAGAGTTTCAGCACGGCGGGTCCTATTAACGGGTACATATACTGGACAAAGAGCGTATCACCAGCCGTGGCAGACGTGGCAGTGACAAGCCCGGAACCTTGCGTTGTAGACGTCCGGGTGCTTTTACAGAATGGACAGCAGGCAACGTCCGGGGTGCTGAAAGAGATTGAAGACGCCTTGAACGCTTCCGACATTAGACCACTGACCGACAAAGTGACGGTATCTGCACCGGAAACGGTAGCATTTGACATTGACGTGACCTTTTATATTCCACAGCCAGACGCAGCCAGCGCCACAGTCATTGCGGCGGCAGCAACACAGGCAGTGGAAGAGTACGTGACATGGCAGACAAGCAAAATGGGGCGGGATATTAACCCGTCATACCTAACAGCAAAGCTGATGGAAGCAGGCGTGAAACGTGTTGAAGTCAGAAAGCCAGTATTCACGGTTGTTGATGATATAAAGGTTGCAAAGCTGGGAAACAAAAGCGTTCTGAATGGAGGTATTGAAAATGTCTAAAACAATTTACAATGCCGATTATTCAGAGTGCCTGCCGGAAGCGCTAAAGAAAGACCCCAAAATGGTTGCACTGGCAAACGCCACGGCAGCAGCACTGCTGGACGCTTCCGGGATAATTGACAATGTGCTGATATATTCCAGATTTGATGAATTGCCAGAAGAACTGGTGGACATTTTGGCATACGACCTACACGTTGACTGGTACGACTACAATTACCCACTGGAAGCAAAACGGGATTTAGTGAAAAACAGTGTCAAGGTTCATAAGAAAATGGGCACAAAATATGCCATTGAAACAGCGCTGGGCAGCTTATTTCCAGAAAGTGAAGTGGAAGAGTGGTTCCAGTATGAGGGAGAACCCGGACACTTTCATATTGTGCTTGATGTGACCAACCAGAGAATAACGGCAGACTACGCAGCTATTATCCGGGCAGTGAAAATGTATAAAAGATTATCTGCACACATGGACGAATTGACCTATCAAGGACAGGTCCACGGCGTCATATACACCCACGGGGAGTATTTCAGATATAAAACACCGCTGACCGGAAGACTTAACACCGGAACATACCCACAGAGAAACACAAAAGCCGGGATAGGCGCTGCAACCTATATTGTGGGAACGGAAGCAGCAGGCTTCATATTCACGGCACCAGCAGCAGGCACAAAGCCATACAGAAACACGGTATTTTCACAGCAGGCGGCGCATATCGACGCAGACACGGCGTTGAATACGTTTGGCTATACAAATACACCAGCAGGACGGATAAAAGCCGGAGAACAGCCACAGAGGAACACCAGAGGGCAGACAAGCGGTGCCACGGTCACGGCAAGTGACAGAATGGAAGCACACCGCTTCACAGTCCCGGCAGCAGGAACCGTCCCGGAAAGAAGCACGGTGCAGCAGACACAGGGCGGCGCCGTGGGGACAAGCACGCAGGCAATGGGGTTTTCATACGGCGTCAAGCCGTGCGGAAGCCGCAGAAAGCTATAAAGGAGGTGAAAAGCCATGTTGACAACAGACGCAATCAATGATTTCAAAGATTTCATTGACAATATCATTGCCTATGCAAAAGTAACCGTCAACGGCGTTTCTGAAAAAAAGGTGATACACCGCCGGGAACGTCTGAAAGACGGCAGGGTTGCTGTATATGTACAGATTACCCCGCAGGTAAGCAGAAAAGCCACAGTGCAGAGGGTGCAGCTTTACAACAAAAACAATAAGTTGTGGGCTGACAAGGCGGTAAATATTCCGCTTAACAATGTACAAGAGGGCGTTTTGTACCGATTTACTTTTGATTTTACAGAAAAGGAGGTGTAACAGATGTACGAACAGAAGTTATGGCAAGACCATGTAACAGAGTTTGAAGACCGCTACACGGAAAGCAGAAATGATGATGGAACTATCACGCACACACCAGTTGAGGGGGAAATCATTCAGCAAGGAACACCGCAGAACGCAACCAACTTCAACCACATGGAAAACGGTATTTCCAATGCAACGGAAACGGCAGCACTTATGGCACTTTCCACAATCCACCACCAGCAGGCAATAGCTGACTTGCAGGGAGAAACAGCAACGGTGACTTTGAAGAATACGCAGCAGTACCCGTTCAACAATTCCACGCAGTCAGTTGCGCTGAAGACTGAAAGAAACCACATGGACTACACCGTGGAAACAGAAATTGTGGACTACACGGGCGGTTTTCCGGGCGACATTGTTATTACAGACAAGTTGCTGAATGGTTTTAAAATGGCACACACCGGAAGCGCAAAAAGCGTGACCGTAAAAATTTATGTGAAAGGTGGGTTTTACTAATGGCAGCAGGTGTGATTATTAAGACAGAGGAACGCAGACAGCACGAAGAAGCCGTTATGCGTTCTTTTGGCGTGCAGGGCAGCGGGACGGCAGCACAGAGAGAAGCAGCGGAAGTTATCGCAGCCAGAAGCAGCGAGGTAGTAAGAAACCAGAATGGAGGTAGAAAGTATTATGGCTACTAATAAAATCAATGTAGTTGAGAAGACACCGGGCACGCATATTGAATATGCACTGTCCGGCAGTAAAAAAATCACGTTTGGTGATGATGAATTAACAATCAATCTTGCCAGCCGTGAAAGAGATTTTGAAGTGTCACTGGACATTTGCATTGACGAAGAAGACGGCGTGGTGATTGGCACCGGAGGACGTGCGCAGAAGTACGCTGCGCAGATTGTTATTCCTGCCAGACGCTATGATGTTATCGAAGACGGAGAGGACGAAAACGGAGAACCGAAAGAAGTTCCAATGCCTATCCCGTTTGATATGTCACTTTGCACGCTTATTCTTTGGGGATTGGAGGTATAAAGAATTATGTCTAATTTTGATGATTTAGCAATGGCGGTTGCTTCCTTTGGGGGCAACAATGCAGTAAAGTTTGATGATTTGGGTATGCCGTCAATTATGGTGGGTATTCCAAAAATGAAGTATTCCGACATTATCACCGGAGGAACACAGGAAACATTGCCGTGGTGGATTGTGGACGGAGTAGAAAAAGAAGTTATCTGGGTATCAAAGTATATTAACGTGGTAGTCAATGACCGTGCATATTCACTGCCAATGAAAGACCCTAAAGCATACATTGACTTTGACACAGCACTTGCAGTGTGCCGCAGAAAGGGTGAGGGCTGGCACCTTAACCAGAACGGCGTATTTGCTGCAATCAACCTTTGGTGTATGAAAAACGGCTTCACACCCCGTGGAAACACAAACTGGGACAGAAGCTATGAAAAGGGATATGAAAAGGGTATCAACACATACATTGACGGTTCACACGGCGGCGGCAGAACCGCAACTGGTTCTGGTCCGGTAACTTGGAACCATGACGGCAGCCCGGCTGGAATTGCCGACCTTTGCGGCAACTGCTGGGAGTGGGTATCTGGTATGCGCATTGTAGATGGTGAAATTCAGATTATCCCATACGGAAACGCCATGAAGTCTGACTGCAACATGGGTGCAAAAAGTACAGAGTGGAAAGCAATTAAGCCGGACGGCACACTTGTAGCACCGGGAACGGTTGGAACATTAAAGATTGACAGAACCAGTGCGAGTGACGCAACACTGCGTATCAACACAAGTGTCACAACACAGACGACGGACAGCAACGACACAAGCGTACCATTCAAAGATACAAAGGCAGTAAGCGGCGTAACCGTTCCGCAGATTTTGATTGCGTCCGGTTTATATCCAGACGCAGGACAGACAACGCCGGGCAGATTTTGGGCAAGAAATAACGGCGAAAGATTGCCTCTCCGGGGTTCGAGTTTCCTCAACACTTCCTACGGTGGCGCTGGTGCGCTGGACTTGGGCAACGCCCGTTCTAGCGTCTACGGCAGTGTTTCGTTCCGTTCCGCTTTATATGAATAACTGGAAACTGGGAACTGATACACTGCGGGGCTTACGGCAGTAAGCCCCATACTACAAAATAAAACAAAGGTGGTTTAAGAAATGCCGGAAAATAAAACAGAAGAAAGACCGCCACAGCTGGACAATGTGCGAGATAACGCCACACAGGAAGACTTCAAAATGAAAAACAAAGTATGGGAAATGCTGGAATACGCAGGACCACAGCTTGAAGAATTTCCCAGAGCGAAAAGGGGACTTGCACAGAAAATAGATGGAACAATGCTGGATATTTTGGAATTGGTCATAATGCTTGAAAATAAGCATTACAAAAAGACAACGCTTGGAGAACTGGACACAAAAGTTGACGTGTTGCGGCATTTAATAAGGCTTGCAGCAAGCACAAAGTATACCAGAAGCGCAAAACCATGTCTGCCAATGAAGAAATACGAAATGATGGCAAGATACATCAATGAAATAGGCTGCATGGTGGGCGGCTATTATAAATCACTAAACGGCAGCACTTCCGGGAATGGGAGTGCTGCAAAATAAGACTGGTAAAAGGCAGGGTAACACCTGCTTTTTATATTATGGGAATAAGCCGTTAATAGAGGACTTGCCGTGCCTATCCGGGGTTCGAGTTTCAACAACACTTCCAACGGTGGCGCTGGTGCGCTGAACTTGAACAACGCCCGTTCTAACGTCAACAACAATGTTTCGTTCCGTTCCGCTTCACCCCATTTCTGCCAGTAGGCGTGCCCATACGTGGACACGTCCAGTGCGTCTGGGTTAAAGGGGTTTATTTCCATTCCAAAGGCTGCCAGCCGGGAGCCGTAGGAAAAAGATTGAATAGCCGTAAAGATAGTTAGTAAGCCACAGGGCTGAAAGTCAGAGCCGGAAAGACTGGCACTGAATGTATATATCACGTTTGGGTTGCGGAAGAACCGCAATTTGATTTGTACGGCAGATTTTAACAACAGGAGGGAAAAGAAATTGCACAAAATCAAAAACATTTTCCCTATGATTTACGACTTTGAAAATCTTTTCAATGCGTACAAAGCCGGGATAAAGTGCAAGAGGTACAGACCAGATGTGATGGCGTACACGGATAAGCTGGAAGAGAACTTGATTGAATTACAGAATGAATTTATCTGGCAGACCTACACCGTGGGGCGCTACAACATATTTTATGTTTATGAGCCGAAAAAGCGCATGATTATGTCACTAACTTTCAAAGACCGGGTGGCGCAGCACGCTATATATAGCCAGCTGAACCCGTATTTTGAAAAGCAGTTCATTTCTGACAGCTACGCTTGCAGAGTAGGCAGGGGAACACACAAAGCAGTCAACCGCCTGCATGATTGGTTGAAGCAGACTGACCGGAAGCCGCAGCGTTTCTATTATTTGAAACTGGATATTGCAAAGTATTTTTACCGGATAGACCATGAAGTATTGATGGATATTTTGCGGAAGAAGATTGCTGATGAAGATTTGTTGCACGTCTTGTCAGTAATAATAAACTGCGAAGACACAAACTTTGGTCTGCCGCTGGGTGCCGACATTGGCGACGTGGCGTTTGATGAATTGCTGGGAGAAGTTGGGCTGCCTATTGGCAATCTGACTTCACAAATGTTTGCAAATTTGTACTTAAATGAACTTGACCAGTTCTGCAAACACAAACTGCACCTGCATTATTATATACGCTATATGGACGACATTATTATTTTACACCCAGACAAAAAGTATCTGGAAAAGATAAAGAATAAGATTGCGGACTTTCTGGGAAGCAAGCTGCATTTGCAACTTAACAAGAAAACCTGCATAAGACCAACCAGCATGGGTATTGAGTTTGTAGGGTTCCGCATTTGGTCAACACACATAAAATTGCGCAAGAAGACGGCAAAGAAGCTGAAACGTAGATTGAAATATATGTTTGCAGCATATCACGCCGGAGAGATTGACAAAGATACACTGGATAGGTCCGTTGCTTCATACCGGGGCATATTGCAGCACTTCAACAGTTACGGTATGCGCCAGAACCTAAACGAACTGTACTTGCAAGAAATGGGCAAGCCATATCCAGAACCGGAGAAGAAGCCAGCCAACAAATGCGGTCTATTCTGCGGATATTACGGCAGCACTGATGATTATATCAAGCAGCCAGAAGAAAAGGAGGTGACGGACAGTGGAAGCAATACAGACGCTTAACCCAGCGGACGTCTGGGACATGGTGCAAAAAGCTATTGTATGGCTTGCGGGGATTGGGATTGTTATTGACTTAACGCCGGGAATTAAAATACAGCCCGTTCGCTGGTTGATTAAACAGCTGGGAAATCTTATGAACCACGACTTGAAAGAGCAGCTGAACCAGCTTGAAAATGACTTTATAGAACACAAGGTTGATAGCTGGCGCACGGAGATACTATCATTCCAGAGCAGTTGCATAAACCATGAACGCCATACAAAAGAAGAGTTTGACCATGTTATTGATACATTGGCGAAGTATGACAAGTATATTAAGGACCACAAGTTGACAAACGGACAAGTTGACGTTGCGCATGAGTACATAGTGGATATTTACAAAGAATGTATGCGCACAAACGACTTTGCTTTGACAAAGCCGGAAGAAAAACCATAGGAGGTACAAAACAGCAACATGAAAAGTTTAATATTTTTTATCATTGGATTTGCACTGGCATTAGCAGTGCTTTTTTTATGGAATTTACAGTATTTCAGACAGCGCAGGAAGAAGAGAAAAGAAGAGTTGCAGGAACACCCGGAAAGAAAGACCAGCGCAACAAAAATCATTATCTTTTCAATTCTGGCGACTTACTACATAGCATTTGCCGTGGGCGTGTGGGTGGTAGTCACAAAGGATTTTTACCAGTTATCAGTCCTTTTGACGTTCGTTGGCGGGGTAACTGCTGCCGCAGTAGCGTTCTATTGCTGGAAAGCAAAGGCAGAAAACCTGCTGAAAATCAAAGCTGCATACCCGGAGTTGTCCGGCACGCTGTCTGACTTTTCAAGTATGACGCAGTAGCGCCGGGAGGTATAAGACATGGGACTAATAGGAAAAACAACGCCAGAAAAGATTTGGAATTTTTTGAAATCAAAAGGGCTGTCCAGTTGTGGGGCAGCCGGATTGATGGGGAACTTATATGCAGAAAGCGGGCTAAACCCGCAGAACTTGCAAAACAGCTATGAAAAGAAGCTGGGGCATACTGACGCAAGCTACACAGCAGCCGTGGACAACGGCAGCTATGGAAACTTTGCAAGGGACGGCGCAGGCTATGGGCTGGCGCAGTGGACATACCACACCAGAAAAGCCGCTTTGCTGGAATATGCAAAAGCCGCCGGGAAGTCTATTGGCGACCTTGAAACACAGCTGGGGTTCCTTATGAAAGAATTGACAGAGGGCTACAAAGCCACACTGTCAGTATTAAAGAGCGCACAGACCGTCATTGCTGCTTCAAATGCAGTGCTGACACAGTTTGAGCGCCCGGCAGACCAGAGCGACACGGTGAAGACAAAGCGTGCAGGATATGGGCAGAAATACTATGACCAGTACGCAGCCGGAGCCGTTAGCAATAAAAAGAATGGAGGTACAAGCAATATGAATGTATCAGAAGTAAGAAAGAAATTTGCAGCAAGGGCGGCAGCGTATGTGGGAGTGAAAGAGGGTACAGCAGCACACCACGCAATCATTGACGCCTACAACAACCACAAGCCGTTAGCGCAGGGGTACAAAGTGACATACCGTGACGCATGGTGTGCAACCTTTGGTTCAAAGATTGCTATTGAAGCGGGCTACACAGATATTATCCCTACGGAGTGCAGCTGTGACCGTCAGATTAAGTTGTGGCAGCAGATGGGGCGCTGGTGCGAGAATGACGCAAAGGTGCCGGAACCGGGCGACTATATCTATTATGACTGGGACGACAACGGCGCTGGTGACTGCACAGGCAGTTCAGACCATGTGGGCGTTGTAGAAAGCTGCAACGGTAACACTATCACAGTTGTTGAGGGCAACAAGTCCAATGCCGTTGGAAGAAGAACACTGGAAGTCAACGGGCGTTATATCAGAGGTTATGGCGTGCCGGACTTCTCAAAGAAAGCAACCAGCGAACCTGCAAAGCCTGCGGCACCTGCAAAGCCTGCACAGGGAACAGCCGGGGAACAGGTATACACCGTGCAGAGAGGTGACACACTTTCTGGCATTGCTGCAAAGTATGGCACCACATACCAGAAGTTAGCAAGCTACAACGGAATTGCAAACCCTAACGTCATTAGCGTTGGGCAGAAAATCAAAATTCCGGGAAGCGGCGTGCGTACATACACCGTGAAGAGTGGTGACAGCCTTTGGGCAATCGCAGCAAAGCAGCTGGGCGACGGTTCCAGATACAATGAAATTAAGACCATGAACGGTCTTACAAGTAACACCATTTACGCTGGGCAGACATTGAAGCTGCCTGCATAATCAACAGGAGGAAAAGACAATGGATAATGTAATTTATGCAGCCGTATATTTTGCCGTAACACTGGGGGCGTTCTTAATTGGAAAGTACGTTTGCCCAAACATTCCAAAGACCGTCACAGACAAGTTGGGCGAACTGTCAGAGTGGGCAGCAAAGTTTGTGGAATGGGCAAAAGAGTTCAAAAAGGATAAGACCGGGGAAGAGAAGATGGCGGCAGTTGTGGAGCAGTTGAAGAAGATTGCTGATGAAGCCGGGCTGAATGTCACAGAAGACCAGCTGAAAGCCATTGCACAGACGGCATACAATGCCATGAAAGCCGGAGAGAAAGAAAGCAGCACCGCAGAACCGCTGGAAGCACTCACAGCCACACCAGCTGCAACGGTAGTGATTAACACCACGGCACCAGTGACAACAACAGAGAAAGTGGCTATTGCCACAGACAATGTGCCGGAGGGTGCCACGGAAACCAACGCAGACGGCACAGTGAACCTTTACGACGCAGCCGGGAACATTACCGGGAGCGTGACAAAGGAAGAAGCAGAGAAGATGGCAGCAGAAGTCACAAAGATTGTTGACGAAGAGGGAAACACACTGGCAGACCCTAAATAATGCCGCTGACGCTTTGCAGAATAAGCCAGAATGGGAAGAAAAGACCGTAAGTGGATAAATACACCACTTGCGGTCTTTTTACGTTTACGGGGCAAATACGACGTTATATCGGTTTATATGTGTAATCAATGCCGTTTTCAACAGCTTTGATACTGTCTATCTGGTCTTTATAGCAGCCACGGGCAGCAATCACACGGGCTTTGCTGGCAGCTGCATTTTCACTTCCTGCATTAACATTCAGCCAATCAATGCGCACACCGTCATTGTCCACAATGGAGATTTGAAAAGACTTGTGAGGTATGCGCTTCACAGAGCCTTTGCCGTTGCACTGGTAGCAAGGACCAGTCATGCCGGATTTATAAATGAATTTACCGGAACCATTGCACTTGCTGCAAATAACAATATCTGTTTTCATAGTCATTCACCATTCTTTCTGGGCGGCAGCAATGCCGCCCGGTTGCATTATACTTCTTTTGCTTGCAATTCGTCCCATGTATGCTGGGCAAGTTCTGCCATAGCCTGCGGCGTTCCTTTCACGAACATTGCGAAAAGGAAAGTCAAGAACTGGCTTTTTGTGTCCTGCCATTCTTCCACTGTCATATCTGGGTTTTCTTCCAGCTTCATTTTCAGAAGCCGTTCTGTTATTTCCTGCCCAAAAGGAGTGTTAAGCACTTTGCGTTCTGCCTGCGTTATCTTTTCCACAAATTCATCAAAGCTTCCAGCTATCATCATTTTTGCTTCCATCATTCATTCCACCTTTCTTTCTGGCTGGCTGCTATGCAATAGCAACCAGTCTTTCTGCACCCATTTTTCTTTCACGGACAACGCCATCTTGATTGCTTTTCAGAAGACAAGTGATTGTCTTTCCGGTCTTGCTTGGGATAAGGTCAACCACGGTGCTTGTATATCCGTAGTTCCACATGATAACGTCCCCGGTCTTTAATTCTTTTACTGCCTTTGCTTCCTGCTTGTTATATATTCCTTGAAGTTTTACTGTCATTGCTTTGCCCTCCGTGTTCTGTATTTCTTTAACTGTCTTTATTATATACTTACGGAAGTATAAAAGCAATAGACACAATGCACAAACTTACGGAAGTATAATTGTATAATATGTATACTTCCGTAAGATAAAAGCATTTTACATTGTACCGATAAAATCAGAACTGGTAAGCGCCCAGAACTGGGCTGCGTGTATAGTTGGAAACTTTGGTATTTCCCATGTGATACTGTCATACACAATCTTGTATATGCCGCCTTTGTTTACTGTCAGATAGTATTTATCAGTATCACTTTTCCGGTCTGCCGGGTGCGTGTCCTGCACCATGAATGAAAGCCCGTTCTTTCTGAAACGTCTATTATAAGATTTTCCCATATATTATCACCATTCTTTCTGGGCGGCAGCAGCGCCGCCCGTGCAGTTATTAGTCAAGGCAACATTCCATTGAAATTGGATATTGCGCTTTTAATTTTTCAAAAGCCGCCTTTGTGACCCGGTAGCTGCGCCAGTTTTCAATTTTCTTCTGGCAACCATCAATCCAGTGGGCTTCAATTTCAGTAATGCCCCTGCCTTTTAATTCAAGCGGGGTATCAACAAAATAATGTTTGCCATAATATGAAAGGCTGGCTTCCATCTTAACTTCTGGCTTGCGCTGCCCCATTTCCGGGGTGTAGCAGTGCAGCCCATTTATTCTATCTTCCATGTAAATGATTTTTCCCATATCGTTTGACCTCCGTGTGTTTGATTTCCTTAACTGTCTTTATTATATACTTACGGAAGTATAAAAGCAATCGGCAAAATATACAAATATACTTCCGTAAGATTGTATAAAATGTATACTTCCGTAAGAAAACAAAGTGTGATATACTGATTAAAAACCACAGGAGGTGCAGAAAATGCCAGATACAACAGAAAAGAAGACCATACCGAGAGGACCAGCAGCCACGGCAGCAAAGAACAAATACCGTGACAATAATTATGACCGCATGGAACTTGCGGTGCCAAAGGGCATGAAAGCCCGCATAAAAGAGATTGCAAAAGAACAGGGCTATTCATCACAGAATAACTACGTTGTAGAAGCGGTAAAAGAGAAGTACCAGCGGGACACCGGGGAGGAATTAACGTGGCAGAAAGAGTAAAAGAACAGGAATTTGAAGAGGGCTTTCTGCATGGCTGGGACGGTTCGGAATGTATATATTATACAGACGAAAAGTGCTTATATTACAATGACGCAGAAGCGCCGTGCCACCATTGCCACCACTACACAAGGAAGACACAACAGAAAGGGGGAATAGTCTATGGAATATAGAATGAAAGATATTATGGAACCACCAAAGACATTGGAGGAGCAGAAGAAAGAAGCCAGAGAAGCGGCAATGGCAGCAGGAGCAGAGGTGCTGGGCGAAGAATGGAAGCCGGGAACACTGGAAAACGTGAAAAGACAGGTTGAAAACGCCTACACAGATTTAAAAGGGTGTGGACTATACAAAGAAGAAAAGCATTTCAGAAATGGAATGGACCTCATGTATAATAATGTGATTGACATTATAAATTCAGAACTGGGGAGGAAGTAGCGTGGAAGAAAAGCGGTGCTGCATAATTCATAATTACTATGTATGCCCGGTATGCAAAACGGGGTACTGCAAACCGTTTGGAGAGGTGAAAACAAGACCAATACAGAAATGCAGGAAGTGCAATAAAACTGTTAGAATGACAATAAATGGAAAATAATTAAAAACTATTGACAATATACTTCCGTAAGTATATAATAAAGGCAGTTAAAGCAATAGTGCTTAACGCAAAAAGTCAATACAATTCAATACGGAGGAAATCAAAATGGCAGAAATGACAAAGAAAGCATTAAACAAAATCAAGGCAGCAGCGTTCACAGAATTTAAGCAGGGTTTTTCAGAGGAAGAATTTAGAAACCTGTTCGCAGGCGGCAAGAACGTAGTGACAGCGTGGAGAATTACAGAGGGAACAAAAAGCAAGATTGTGATTACACAGTATGACACGCAGATTAACACGAACACTTTACAGCAGGACGGCTTCACAGAAGCAGTAACAGCAGAAAAGCTGTTCTATGCTGACCGCCAGACAAAGACACTGGAATTTGTAGGCAGAATGTAAAAAGACATTCCCGGCAGGTGGTAGGCTTGCCGGGAGGAATGGGGCATTGAATGATAAACAAAGAAGCGGCGGCAGAATTTGCAAATAAAAACTGCGTGCGGTCAAATTGCTTCATGTGCAGAGAGGGTGACAAGTACGAAACATACAGAAAATGTCCGTTTTTGCCGTTGAAGCTGATTGCAAGAGAAAGAACGGTCACGGAAGAAGACGTGCCAGACAATATGGGAGAATAACAAAACCCCGGCAGGCAGCAGGCTTGCTGGGGTTCGTTGCAGAGGGGTACACAGTCAGTGTGTAGCCTTTTTATATTTGTACTAACTTAACACTGCCCACAGGAGCATTGGATTCCAAGTCCTCGGATGAGTTGCTGGATCTTTTCTCAGCAATCAATCAGGATAAACAGACCATCGTCATGGTAACACATTCTGTCAAAGCGGCCAGTCATGCGGGCAGAGTTTTATTTATCAAAGACGGTGAGGTTTTTCATCAGATTTATAAGGGACATCATACACGTCAGGAATTGTATCAAAAGATTTCCGATACGCTGACTCTTCTTACGACAGGCGGTGATCGGGCATGAGAAAATCTTTTTATCCGAAAATGGCCTGGTCAGGCATCAGCCATAACAAAAAACTTTATATTCCCTATTTTTTTACATGTATTGCCATGGTCATGATGTTTTATATTATTGACGCACTGAGTGTTAGTAGTGTTCTGGTCCGGATCCGGGGCGGAGAAACAATGCAGAGCATGCTGAATTTTGGGAAATGGATCATCGGTCTATTTACATTGATTTTCCTTTTGTATACAAATTCGTTTTTAAATAAACGGCGAAGCAGAGAATATGGTTTGTACAATGTCCTTGGTATGGATAAACGCAATCTGGCACATATTCATTTCTGGGAAACGGCCATTATTGCAGGTATTTCCCTTGTAGCGGGGCTTATATTCGGGATTGTTTTTTCAAAACTTGCAGAATTGTGGATGGTGAATATTCTGAATGGTCAGACGGATTTCAAGCTGAGAATTGAAGGTTCAGCCATCAGAGAAACTATTCTGGTTTTTCTTGTTATTTTTATTCTGATTCTGTTGAGTGCTTTAAGAAAAATGACCATGGCCAGTCCAATGGAATTGCTGAGAAGCGAACATACCGGTGAAAAACCGCCGAAGGGCAATTGGTTACTGGCGTTGGTTGGTGTTGTGGTGCTTGCCATTGCTTATGGTCTGGCGGTAACAATAGAAGACCCGGTTGTGGCTTTGGCATGGTTTTTTGCTGCGGTTATTCTTGTTATCGTAGCAACGTATCTGCTTTTTATTGCCGGATCAGTAACCCTTTGCCGGATTTTGCAGAAGAATAAAGGTTTTTATTATAGGAAACAACACTTTATATCTATTGCCTCAATGAGTTATCGCATGAAGCGAAATGGTGCCGGTCTGGCTTCCATCTGTGTACTGAGCACTATGGTGCTGGTGATGCTTTCATCAACCATCTGTCTTTATGCCGGAGTAGAGAACATTATGCGTGAGCGTTATCCGAGAGACCTGTCCTATGAGGTTCATGTCAGTGCGCCAAAATATCTGAATGAAAAAAGTGAGGCTAATTGGCGTCAGCTGATGGAGGAGACGCTTCATGAAAGCCATCTGACAGCTTCCGATGTTCTGGAATATACATCCGCTTTTTTTTATGGGAAACTTGAAGGTCATAATTTCAGAATGAAAGATGAGTTGATTGATATGGAAACGAATGAATCAACAGCTTTCGATGTCGATGAAGTTTATGTGGCGCCGCTCAGCGTATATAATCGTGTGACCGGAGAAAAAGAGACACTTAATGCGGGTGAAGCGCTTGTTGCTGTGTATGGCGGCTCTTATGAAAATAATACAGACATATTATCCATTCACAATGACATTCAGTTGAATGTAAAAAAGGTGATTTCAAATTTTAAGGCGATTCATATGGATGGTTCAGTATCAACGAAGGTTTACTATATTTTTGTGCCGGATTTTGATGAGGTGGCAGAAAAACTGGCTCAGTACAATCTGGCTCGGTATATGACAGAAAATATGGAAAACGTCTACTTTAAATGCTATTACGGCTGCAATTTAGACGGCAGTGATGATGCACAGATGGCTGCAGAGGGTGTGTTAAATAATAAATTTGCCGCCCTTGATGCATCACAGCAGGAAGGTATTAATTATGTCCGTTGTGAAAGCTATGCCTTTAATAAAGAGAGCTTTTACGGTACATTTGGCGGATTGCTGGTACTTGGCATTCTGCTCGGAATTGTTTTTGTCTTTGCGGCTATACTGATTATGTATTACAAACAGGTGACGGAGGGGTATGAGGATCAGTCAGGATTCGTTGTTATGCAGAAAGTCGGCATGACGAAGAAAGATATCCGGCAGAGTATTAATTCACAGATATTGATTGTTTTCTTTGCACCGCTTTTGCTGGCAGGTTTGCATTTGCTATTTGCTTTTCCGATGATTTCTAAATTGCTGTTGTTATTTGGGCTGAATCGGACACAGTTTCTGGCAATGGTGGCACTGGGATGCTATCTGATGTTTGCAGTGTTCTATATTATCGTTTACAAAATGACATCCGGAGTTTATTATCGGATTGTAAGTGTCAATAACAAGTAAATTTGGTGGCGTGTGTTCTGTTTTGGACACACGCTTGTTACTTGGCAGATGGTTCATTTCATGTTATCATAAAGAAAGTAAATATCTATGAAGCTATGGTTGTTATGTCTATTGCGAAAGCGTAACAGTATTGAGAAAATATGAGTAAAGATAAGACAAAAAGAAACACAGCTTATTTTCACCTCCCTGGGCTGTTTGAATTTTATGAATTGTATTGTATTTTTCTGTCCTTATTCCATGAGCACAGAGAATACTTTTATGACTGGTGTGAGATTGGCTCTATCTACGGAGCACCATCGGATTGCATCTGGGGCGGCGGCCGTGTGGAAGATGAAACCTGTGATCCGAGTGATGCTTTAGCCCTTATGCAGAAATATGGCATCTCGGCAAGGCTTACTTTCAGTAATTCCTTGCTGGGAAAAGAGCATCTTTCAGATAAAAGATGTAATACTTTATGTGCATTGTTTTCAGAGAGCAGCCGTGTACAAAATGGCGTGATCATTCATTCGGATCTGCTGCTGGATCACCTGAAAGAGAATTACCCGAAATTATACTTCATTTCTTCTACAACAAAAGTGCTGACGGATTTTGAGGCATTCCGGCATGAGGTGGAGCGCGATGATTTTCGCTATGTTGTGCCAGATTTTCGTTTAAATAAACAGATGGATCAGCTGGATACATTGACACAGATACAGAAAGATAAAGTGGAGTTTTTGTGCAATGAATGCTGCTGGTTTGGATGCAGGGACAGAAAAGCATGTTATGAAGCGGTGAGCCGCAAGAATCTGGGTGAAAATTGTTTAGAACATCATTGCATAGCACCGGAGTCCGGACAAGGCTATCGTTTTTCAAAGGCAATGAAAAATCCGGGATTTATCGATATTTTTGATATACAAAATGTCTATATGCCGATGGGTTTTTCCAATTTTAAGATAGAAGGCCGGGGCTTGGGCAGTGCGCTGGTTCTGGAATTTCTTCTGTACTATATGACAAAGCCGGAATATCAGATTAATGTTAGAGAAGCCATTTATCTGGATAATATGCTGGATCTATTTTAATAGCACGCTATTGATAATTTAATAATAGCGTGCTATTATTTTGAATAAAAACATCCCTGAAACATTTGGCGATGCGCCTGTTTCAGGGATGTTTTATTTCCTTCTGCCATCAGATATTACTGAGACATTTTTATTTATCAGCGTTTTTGTTGGCTACTTCAGCCATTTTCATTGCACGTACTTTTAATGGCAGACCGAACAGTGTGATGAATCCATCTGCATCGTGGTGGTCATAGAGGTCACCTGTTGTGAAAGATGCAAGAGATTCGCTGTACAGTGAATATGGGGAAGTAGTACCGGCTTTGATGATATTGCCTTTGTAAAGTTTGAATTTAACTTCACCTGTCACATATTCCTGAGTGGATTCAACAAATGCCTGAATTGCTTCACGTAATGGTGTGAACCATTTGCCTTCGTAGCATACCTGAGCCAGTTTGTTGCCCATTTCTTTCTTAACTTCTGCAGTTGCACGGTCAAGAACCAGTTCTTCCAGCTGCTGATGTGCTTCCATAAGAATTGTACCACCCGGTGTTTCATAAACACCACGGGATTTCATACCTACAACACGGTTTTCAACAATATCAACGATACCGATACCATGCTTGCCGCCAAGTTCATTCAGTGTACGGATGATATCAGCCACTTTCATTTCTTTGCCGTTGACAGAAGTAGGAACACCCTTTTCAAATGTCATTGTGACATATTCCGGTTTGTCAGGTGCTTTTTCCGGTGGAGTTGTGAGCACAAGTACATGATTGTAGTTTGGCTCAAGAGATGGATCTTCCAGTTCAAGGCCTTCATGGCTGATGTGCCATAAGTTACGGTCACGGCTGTAGCTGCTGTCTGCAGAGAATGGAAGGTCGATGCCGTGTGCTTTACAGAAATCGATTTCATCCTGACGGGACTGCATTTTCCATACATCTGTCATACGCCATGGAGCGATAATCTTGATGTCAGGAGCCAGTGCTTTGATACCAAGTTCGAAACGAATCTGGTCATTACCTTTACCTGTTGCACCATGACAGATCGCAACAGCATTTTCTTTTCTTGCAATTTCAACAAGCTTCTTGGCGATGCCAGGACGAGCCATGGAAGTACCAAGTAAATATTTGTTCTCATAAATTGCATTGGCCTGAACACAAGGAACGATATAGTCTTCACAGAATTCATCAACGATATCTTCGATGTATAATTTGGAAGCGCCGCTCATCTTGGCTCTTTCTTCAAGACCGTTTAATTCTTCGCCCTGACCAACATTGATACAGCAGCAGATAACTTCATAATCAAATGTTTCCTTTAACCATGGGATAATGGCTGTAGTGTCAAGACCGCCTGAATATGCTAAAACAACTTTCTCTTTCATTTGTAAAATCCTCCTATATAAAAAACATGTTCATTCATTTGTGATGATGTGTTCGCTAAAGTGTATATTTCTTGCGAGCACTCAATTAATATACACCAGAAGTATGAATAATGCAATAGTTTTTTAGCAAAAAGTGTATTTTTATTAATTTTGCATGCATAATTATGAATATTTTTTTGATTTTTGTACTTTACTTAATTGAAGATATGTATTAATATAGATAGGTGTTGAACGAAAAATGAAAAAACTGCCTTTTAGCGGTTTAAAATAAAGGAGTTATGAAAAATGATTAAAGCAGGAATTATCGGTTCCACCGGTTATGCCGGTCAGGAACTGGTTCGTCTTCTGATGCAGCATCCGGATGTTGAGATTGTCTGGTATGGCTCAAGAAGTTATATTGATCAGCAGTATGCAGATGTTTTCCAGAATATGTTTCAGATTGTAGATGCCAAGTGCATGGATGACAACATGGATGCACTGGCAGATGCGGCAGATGTTATCTTTACAGCAACACCACAGGGCTTATGTGCCTCTCTTGTGAATGAGGATGTTTTAAATAAAGTGAAGATTATTGACCTCAGCGCAGATTTCCGTATTAAAGATGTAGAAGTTTATGAGAAATGGTACGGCATTAAACACAAGAGTCCTTCCTATATTAAAGAGTCTGTATACGGACTCTGTGAGATCAATCGTGAAGACATCAAGGGTGCAAGACTGATCGCCAATCCGGGATGTTATACAACATGTTCTATTTTGACATGCTATCCACTAGTAAAGGAAGGCCTCATTGACCCGAATACCATTATCGTTGATGCCAAGTCCGGTACATCCGGTGCAGGCCGCGGTGCCAAGACGGCTAATCTTTTCTGTGAAGTGAATGAGAATATGAAGGCATATGGCGTCGCAACACACAGACATACACCTGAGATTGAAGAACAGCTCGGTTATGCAGCCGGTTATCCGATCACCATCAACTTTACACCGCATCTTGTACCGATGAACAGAGGTATTCTGGCTACAGCGTATGCTTCTTTGAAAGAGGGCGTGACAGAAGAGCAGATCAGAGCGGCTTATGACAAATATTATGCCAATGAGAAGTTTGTCCGTGTACTGAAACCGGGTGTATGTCCTGAGACACGCTGGGTAGAAGGCAGCAATTATGTGGATGTCAACTTCAAAGTGGACCTGAGAACACACCGTGTCATTATGATGGGTGCCATCGACAACCTTGTCAAAGGCGCAGCCGGACAGGCAGTTCAGAACATGAACCTTGCCTTTGGCCTGGATGAGAGTACAGGTCTGAACCTTGTGCCTATGTTCCCATAAGAAAATGAAGGTAGAATATTAGAATGAATGATATTATAATAAGAACAATGACGATTGATGACTATGATCGTGTGGCGGCGCTCTGGGCCGGTATCAAGGGCTTTGGTATCCGAAGCATTGACGATTCCAGAGAGGGCATTGAGCGATTTCTTCGCAGAAATCCCAACACCAGTGTGGTGGCGGAGATGGATGGCAAGCTTGTGGGTTCCATTCTCTGCGGACATGATGGCCGTCAGGGCTGTTTGTATCATGTTTGTGTGGATGCTTCATACAGACAGCATGGCATTGGGCGTAAGCTTGTAGCCAAAGCGATTGAAGCATTGAAGGCAGAGCAGATCAATAAAGTCTATCTGATTGCATTTACAAGAAACGAGGGCGGTAATGCCTTTTGGAAAAAGGTCGGCTGGCAGTGTCAGGATGATCGGAATTATTATGATCTGAACCTGAACGAGGCCAACATGACTGTGTTTAATGAATAAAAGAGGTGGCAGGAAATGGAATATATTGAAGGCGGCGTGACAGCAGCAAAAGGATTTAAGGCTTCCAGTGCAGCTGCAGGCATCAAATACCAGGGGCGTACAGATATGGCCATGATCTACAGTGATGTACCATGTGTGGCTGCAGGCACTTTTACAACCAACATTGTAAAGGCTGCTCCGGTGAAATGGGACAGACAGGTTGTATATGAATCCGAATATGCGCAGGCAGTCATTTGCAACAGTGGTATTGCCAATGCCTGTACAGGTGTGCAGGGAATAGCTTACTGCGAAGCAACAGCAGCGAAGGCTGCGGAAGTCCTTGGTATTCAGAAAGATGCTGTATTGGTGGCATCCACAGGTGTTATCGGTATGCAGCTGAAAATGGACAGAATTGAAGCAGGGATTGATATGCTGGCACCTGCTCTTGACGGCAGTATCGACGCCGGTCATCTGGCAGCAAAAGCCATTATGACCACAGATACTGTTCCGAAGGAAGTCGCTGTGACGTTTGAGATTGGCGGTAAGAAAGTGACCATGGGCGGCATGTGCAAAGGCTCTGGAATGATTCATCCGAATATGTGTACCATGCTTGGTTTTATTACAACAGATGCCAACATTTCCAAAGCACTGCTTCAGGAAGCACTCAGCGAAGATATCAAGGATACTTACAATATGGTTTCTGTTGATGGCGATACATCTACTAATGATACGGTGCTGCTTTTGGCGAATGGTCAGGCAGGCAATCCTTTGATCGATACAAAGAATGAAGATTACAAAGCTTTCTGTGAAGCACTTCATGCGGTGAATGCATGTCTCTGCAGAAAGATTGCAGGAGACGGCGAGGGTGCATCTGCACTCTTTGAAGTGAAGATCATCGGTGCTGAAACAAAGGAACAGGCAGTAATTTTGAGCAAGTCTGTTGTGACATCCAGTCTTGTTAAAACAGCTATCTGCGGCCATGATGCCAATTGGGGCCGTATTCTGTGCGCAATGGGTTATTCAGGCGCACAGTTTGATCCTGAAAAAGTGGATCTGTTCTTTGAAAGTGCAGCCGGCAAGATTCAGATCATGAAAGACGGCGTGGCTGCGGATTACAGTGAAGAAGAAGCAACAAAGATTCTTTCCGAGCCTGAGGTAACTGCGATTGCAGATATCAAGATGGGCAATCAGGAAGCTATAGCCTGGGGCTGCGATCTGACGTATGATTATATTAAGATTAATGCGGATTACCGTTCATAATTAACGGGGAAAAGGAGAAATAGAAAAATGGAAAAGGATATGAATCAGTATCTTTCAAAGGCTGAAGTACTGATTGAGGCTTTGCCTTATATTCAGCGATTCAACCGTAAGATTATCGTGATCAAATACGGCGGCAGTGCGATGATGAATGACGAACTGAAGAAGAATGTCATCGCCGATGCTGTTTTATTAAAACTTGTCGGATTCAAGCCGATCATCGTTCACGGTGGCGGCAAAGAAATCAGCCGTTGGGTGAATAAAGTAGGCATGGAAGCACGTTTTGTCAATGGCCTTCGTGTGACAGATGCGCCAACTATGGAAATTGCAGAAATGGTTCTGAATAAGGTGAATAAGAGCCTTGTCCAGATGGTTCAGGAGCTGGGTGTCAAAGCAGTTGGTATCAGCGGCAAGGACGGCGGCCTTCTGAAGGTAAAGAAGAAATACTCCAATGGAGAGGATATCGGTTTTGTAGGTGAGATTACAGAAGTTACACCGAAGATTCTCTACGATTTACTGGAGAAGGATTTCCTTCCAATCGTATGCCCGATCGGTATGGATGAAGATTACAATACTTACAATATCAATGCGGATGATGCTGCATGTGAGATTGCAAAGGCTGTGAATGCAGAAAAACTGGCTTTCCTCACTGATATTGAAGGTGTTTACAAGGATCCGGAGGATCCGGATACACTGATTTCAGAGCTGACATGTGAAGAAGCCCATGCACTGATTGAAGAAGGGTTTATCGGAGGCGGTATGCTGCCGAAGCTCAACAACTGTATTGAGGCAATTGAAAACGGCGTTTCACGCGTACATATTCTGGATGGACGTATACCGCATTGCCTCCTTCTGGAAATCTTTACAAACAAAGGTATTGGTACTGCAATTTTGGGCAGTGAAGAAAGCAGGTATTATCATGAACAATAAAGAAATTATGGATTATGCAGAAGAGGCGATCATTCATACATATAATCGTTTCCCTGTTGTGCTAGATCACGGTGACGGCGTTTATCTTTATGATGTGGAAGGCAAGAAGTATCTTGACTTTGCAGCCGGGATTGCTGTATGTGCGTTTGGTTACAATGTCAAAGAATACAATGATGCTCTGAAGGCTCAGATCGACAAAATGATCCATGTGTCCAATTTGTACTATACACAGCCTATGGCAGAAGCGGCACACAAGCTGGTGAATGCCTGCGGCCTTAAAAAGGTATTCTTTACCAACAGTGGTACAGAAGCCATTGAAGGTGCCATCAAGCTTGCCCGTAAGTATGCATGGACAAGAGATAATGGTTCCACAGATCATGAGATCATTGCCATGAACCATTCATTCCACGGCAGAAGTATCGGTGCTCTTTCTGTCACAGGCAATCCTCATTATCAGGAAGCCTTCAAACCACTGATTGACAAGGTAGTGTTTGCCGAGTATAACAATTTAGAGGATGTTGCCTCTAAGATCACGGATAAGACATGTGCTATTATTATGGAGACTGTACAGGGGGAAGGCGGTATCTATCCGGCGACACGTGAGTTTATCCAGGGTGTGCGCAAGCTCTGTGATGAAAAGGACATTCTGTTGATTCTTGATGAGATTCAGTGCGGTATGGGTCGTACAGGCAAGATGTTTGCTTATGATTACTACGATGTAAAACCGGATATCCTGACCGTTGCCAAAGCACTGGGATGCGGTGTGCCGATTGGCGCCTTTGTTGCCGGAGAAAAGGTTGAGAAGGCATTGGTAGCCGGTGATCATGGGTCTACATATGGCGGCAATCCTTTAGCTACAGCAGCAGCGAATGTTGTATTTGACATGTTTGAAAGCCGTCATATTCTTGACAATGTCAATGAAGTAGGCGCTTATCTGGGAGAAAAACTGGCATCGTTAGTTGAGCGTTATGATTTCATCAAAGAAACAAGAGGTCTTGGATTGATGAGAGGTCTTGAATTTACAATCCCTGTTGGGAATATTGTTGCAAAATCTATTGCCAACGGTCTTCTGATCATCTCTGCAGGTACTAATATCATCCGTTTTGTACCGCCGCTTGTTATCACAAAAGAAAATGTGGATGAAATGTATGAGAAACTGGACAAAATTCTTTCAGAAGTCCAGTAATCTAAACAGACTGTCAGATGCATTTAATATAAGAAATTTTTAGTGTATGAGTGTCTATACAGATCAAGAAGAATCGGATTCCAAAAGAGATCCGATTCTTTTTTTGCTACTTTTTTCTGAAAACGGCAGGCAAAAAAATAAAAAAGGGGAGTTGACATAATTTAGAAGCTGAAAAATAGGAAATTTCAGGGAAAAGTGTGTGGGCTTCAATTCTTTTTTGTTGAATTGGGTTGACATAATAAAGTTTCTGAAAGCTAACATAAAGTAAATTTCTAAAAAAAAGACTTGTCAAGCGACGCAATATATATTAAAGTGGTTACTGGTATGTTTTTACATTAGTTTTACATAAGTAAAATCAAGGAGAAAAAAAGATGAATATTTCAGGTATGGTTTTAGGCCTTATAGGAGGCTTAGGTCTTTTCCTCTATGGTATGACGTTGATGAGTGACAGTCTGGAGAAGGCAGCTGGTGCCAAACTCCGTGGTATTCTTGAATTGTTCACGAAGAACAGATATGTGGGTATCATTGTGGGCGTTGTGTTTACGGCGATTATACAGTCCTCCAGTGCCGCAACGGTTATGGTTGTCAGCTTTGTAAATGCCGGTCTGATGACGCTTTATCAGGCTATTGGCGTTATCTATGGTGCTAACATTGGTACGACCGTTACATCACAGCTTGTTTCATTTAATCTGTCTCAGTATGCGCCGGTATTTATTATGGCAGGCGTTCTGATGCTGATGATCTTCAAGAATCCAACGGTGAAAAAAGCCGGAGAGGTTGTCATCGGTTTTGGTATCCTTTTCCTGGGAATCAGTACCATGTCTTCTTCTATGGGTGCTTTGAAAGAACTTCCGGCTATCCAGAATCTGTTCATGTCTCTGGACAACCGATTCTTTGCTTTGCTGCTTGGATTGATGATCACGGCGATTGTACAGAGTTCTTCTGTGACAGTCAGTATTGTGCTCCTTTTGGCACAGCAGGGATTACTTCCGCTGAAGATTTGTTTCTTTATTATTCTCGGATGTAATATCGGTGCCTGCATGTCAGCGATGCTTGCCAGTCTCAGCGGCAAGAAGAATGCCAAACGTGCAGCTTTGATTCATTTATTATTCAATATTATCGGTTCCATCATTATGGCAGTCATTCTTTTGATCGGTTCCGATTGGATTGAAGCGTTGATCATGCATATTTCCGGCGGCAATCTCGGCCGATGTGTTGCCAATACGCATACCATCTTCAAGGTCTTCCAGGTTATCATTCTGATGCCGTTTATGAGTTGGATTGTCAAACTGACCTATCTCATTGTACCTGGTGAGGATAATGATGTAGAAGATGAATATGAAATGAAGTATATTGGTGATGGCGACAGACTTTCATCGGCGACGGCTATTCCGCAGGTCTGCAGTGAGATCAGCCATATGGGTGAAATTGCCATTGGCAATCTGGAAAAGGCGCTGGATGCACTCCTGACTAAGGATGACAAGGCGGCGAAGGAAGTGTTTGAGGTTGAGAAGCGTATCGACTATATGAACAAGGAAATCACAGATTATCTTGTTAAAGCCAACCAGATCAGCTTACCGGTAGGAGACCGCAAGAAATTGGGGGCCCTGTTCCATGTTGTCAGCGATATCGAACGTGTCGGTGACCATGCAGAGAATATTGCAGAAGATGTTGAGAAGTTGATTGATATGAAAGAAGATATTAATGGCATGGCCGGAGATGAGATCCGCAGAATGCAGGAGATGACGGTGAAGATTCTTCATCTTTCGATGGATATATTCAATCTTGAAGATGACAGCCATCTTCAGGAAATTCTGGATCTGGAGAATGCCATTGATGCGAAAGAGCGTGAGCTTCAGGATTTACATGTCAAGTGTCTGACAAAAGGCGAATGCAGTGCTCAGGTGGGTATGATGTTTTCGGATTTAGCTTCCAATCTTGAACGAGTTGCGGATCATGCAACGAATATTGCATTTTCAATTTTGGAAGAAGATCCTGAAGGAGATAAGCCTCCAAAAGTCGAACTTGCGTAATACAGCATTGAGAATCAACGGATAGAAATTCAATACAGAATAGGAAATACCTGAGGGAAATGAATGAACACAGTATCTCTCAGGTATTTTTACGCCTGATTTTGTACTGTACAGATAAAAGAAAAGCTATTATAATAGGAAGAGAAAATTATATGAGATAAGAATAAATATTCGGAGGATGCAGAGAATGTCTGATGATAAACAGAATAGAAATACAAGACAGAAATCGATGATTCTTGAATATCTCAAAGACAGACAGGACACTCATGTCCGTGCAGAAGACATTATTCATGATCTGAATGCAGGTGAAGAACGGGTTGGCAAGACAACCGTATACAGAGTTCTGAAGTCTTTGGAGACAGAGGGGAAGATTCGTAAGTATACATTAAGTGAAAAGTCACCGGCCTGCTATCAGTTTAGCGGCGGGCATCCTGAATGCAGACATCATTATCATCTGATGTGCAGTGAGTGCGGCAGACTGATTCATTTTGAAAGTGAACACATGCGGCAACTGGCAGATGAAATGATGTCGAAAGAGGATTTCGCAGTGGATGAGAGTAAGACTGTTTTTTATGGCTGCTGCGGTGAATGCCGCAGGAAAATACAGAATGGAGAAGAAGATGAAGATAGATAGTTTGATTTTTGATTTAGATGGTACACTCTGGGACTCTTCAGAGGGAATAGTTGCTACATGGGCGCTTGTTTTGGAACATTATCCGGAGATTCACAAGAAAGTGACAGCGGAGGAATTAGCTTCCAATTTCGGCTTACCCCTTGATCAGATAGCACGCAATATGTTTCCTGAACAGACAGAAGCACTGAGAATGCGTCTGATGGATGAATGCTGTGAACAGGAGAATATTTATTTGGCAGAACATGGCGGTATTCTCTACCCGAAGCTGGAAGAGACCTTGCAGAAGCTTTCAGAGAAATATCCGCTGTTTATTGTCAGCAATTGTCAGGACGGCTATATCCAGAGCTTTTACAGCGGCAATCACACAGCGAAGTACTTTAAAGACTGTGAATGCATCGGTGTGACCGGCAAATCCAAAGGAGCAAACATCCGCCTGGTCATGGAAAGAAACGGACTCAAATCTCCGGTCTACATCGGTGATACCCAGGGAGACGCCGATGCAGCTGCACAGGCCGGCATTCCGTTCATTTATGCTGCTTATGGCTTTGGCCAGGTCAAAGCCTTCGATGCAGAAATTCACACCTTTGAAGAACTGCTTGATATCGTGGAATAAGCAAAACTATATCTGAATGGATTCAAAAAGAGTTATTCGAACACAGGTGCTTCAACGCCGGCCGGTACTTAGGCAGTGTATTGTACTGCCTTATGTACCGCTGCCAGACGTTGGCAACGAGAGTGTGCCTGTGTTGAATAACTCTTTTTGAATCCATATATTGTTTCAGAAGCCGCACTGCATTATTCCGTCATGCGGCAGTCTTATTTATGATTTAAACGTTAAAGCGGAACAGAATCACGTCGCCGTCTTTGACAACATATTCCTTGCCTTCCATACCAACAATGCCTTTTTCCTTGGCAGCAGAGAGACTTCCGTTATCAAGAAGATCCTGATAGTTGACAACTTCGGCTTTGATGAAACCACGTTCAAAGTCTGTATGGATCTTGCCGGCAGCCTGTGGGGCTTTTGTACCTTTCTTGATCGTCCATGCACGGCACTCATCTTCGCCGGCAGTAAGGAAACTGATCAGACCAAGCAGACTGTAGCTTGCTGCCACCAGTTTGTCAAGACCGCTGGAGGAAACACCCAGGTCTTCCAGGTATTCCTTCTTCTCATCGTCATCAAGGTCAGCTAATTCCTGTTCGATCTGAGCACAGATAACAAAAACTTCAGCGCCTTCTTCCTTAGCCATTTCTCTTACCTTGGCAACATGTGGATTGGATGCGCCGTCATCAGCCAGATCATCTTCAGCTACGTTGGCAGCATAGATAGTTGGCTTTGCAGTCAACAGGTTGTAATTCTTAAACCAGATCTGTTCGTCCTCATCGTCAGATACTTCAAATGTTCTTGCCATCTTGCCGTCTTCAAGATGCGCCTTGACAGCCTGAGCCAGTTCAAGTTCTTTGGCATAAGCCTTATCCATCTTTGCCTGTTTGGCAATCTTGGAAATTCTGCGTTCAAGAATCTCGATATCAGAGAAAATCAATTCCAGGTTAATCGTCTCAATGTCTCTGGCAGGATCAACAGAACCGTCAACATGAATAATGTTGTCATCTTCGAAACAGCGGACAACATGGACGATAGCATCTACTTCACGAATATTGGCAAGGAACTGATTGCCCAGACCTTCACCTTTGCTGGCACCTTTTACAAGGCCTGCAATGTCCACAAATTCGATAGTGGCAGGTGTTACCTTCTTTGTGTGATACAATTCACCGAGTTTCACAATTCTTTCATCCGGAACAGCAACAATACCTACGTTTGGGTCGATAGTTGCAAACGGATAGTTGGCAGACAATGCGCCGGCTTTTGTCAGAGAGTTAAATAATGTACTCTTTCCGACATTTGGCAGACCAACAATACCTAATTTCATATCTATTTCCTCACTTTCAATGCAGTTTTCCGTATTATTTTAGCACAGTTCCTGTAAAAAGAACAGCTATTTTATGACTTGATTTTTGCAATAAAGCAGTTTACAATGGAAAAATAGAATTTATGTAATTGTTTGGAAGTGTCCGGATCGGAACAGAATAATTACAGAAGGAGGAGCATTGATGACAGGAGCAAGTATCCGGTTCCCGCATTTGGGGATTGTGATTGAACATCTGGGAAAGAGTATCTCTATATTTGGTTTTGATATTGCCTATTATGGCATTATTATCGGCGTCGGCATGCTGTGCGGTATTGCAATGGCTGTGCATGAAGCCAAACGGACAGAGCAGAATCCGGAGATGTATTATGATTTTGCTTTGTGTGCGATTATATCAGCGATTGTCGGATGCAGAATTTATTATGTGGCCTTTGAGTGGCCCTATTACAGTCAGCATCCTTTGGAGATCTTTAATCTGCGGCAGGGCGGCTTGGCTATATACGGCGGCATTATCGGCGGGTTCGTCTGCATGATTATTTTCTCGAAGATCAGGAAGGCCAGTCTGCTTCTGATGGCAGATACGGTTGTGCCGGGACTACTGATCGGGCAGATCATCGGCAGATGGGGCAATTTCTTTAACAGAGAAGCTTTCGGCGGTTATTCTGACGGTCTGCTGGCTATGCAGATCAGAATGGATGAGGCTGCTTATACGACCCAGGATCTTTTAGACAAGGCAGTTACCGTTGATGGTGTTCAGTACATTCAGGTTCAGCCGACATTTTTGTACGAGTCTCTCTGGAATCTGGGGGTTTTGGTGATCATCCTGCTTTACAGGAAGCACAAGAAGTTTAATGGGGAACTTTTCATGATGTACTTGTTTGGATATGGTATCGGGCGATTTATTATTGAACAATTCCGAACAGATCAGCTTTTGCTTCCATATATAGGTTTGCCTGTGTCACAGGTGCTGTCAGCCTGTCTGTCTGTTTTTGCATTGATCGTTATGATTTACAAGCGAAGCCGGCTGAAAAAGGCATCAAAGACAGCTGCATAACAGAATATTTTGAATCTTATGAAACACACTGTCAGGTGGGGGATGATCCCATCAGACAGTGTGTTTTTGTTGTATATAAAACTGCATTCTGTTTACAAAAATTTGTAACTGTTCAGAGCCAAGCAAAATTTCAAAAAACAGGTATAAAATGCTTGCATTTTTAAGACTGTTTTTGAAATTTTATTTGGCGGATACGCCACACCGACGAAATGCGTAGCATTTTGGAGGTTAGCTCTGAACAGTTACAAAAATTTAAAAGTAAATTTGCATTTTACCTATTGATATATTGTGTGGAATAGTCTAAAATAAATAACATAAGTGGTGATTTGTGGTAAATAGTGGTTTTAAGTGGGACTTAATACCTTTATGTTGTGGCAGACATGAAGATTTCCGTAAGACAAAGGTGGACATGGAATGGATGGCTTTATTGGCGAGTATTATCATACAATAGATACAAAGGGCAGAGTGATCATTCCCCAGAAGTACAGAGAAGACCTGGGGGATACATTTATTTTGTCCAAAGGCCTTGACGGTTGTCTTTGGATTCATCCGATGGATGAATGGCGGGAATTTACTGCAAAGTTAAGAGAATTATCTACCATTGATAAAGAGAGCAGACAGTTCAAACGTTTTTTTATGTCAGGAGCAACAGAATGCGAATTTGACAAGCAGGGACGTATTCTTGTACCGGCTTCACTCCGCAAGTATGCAGACCTCCAGAAAGATGTTGTACTGACGGGTATGGATACCCGAATTGAACTCTGGAGTGCAGAGAAGTGGGATGTGGAGAATGACATGGATGATGAGGATATGGAAGCAGTCGCTGCCCATATGGCGAGTCTCGGTGTGAATATATAGGAGGACATTATGACGTTTCAGCATTATTCTGTATTACTGAATGAGACGATTGAACAATTAGATATAAAAGAGAATGGCATCTATGTAGATGGTACTTTAGGCGGAGGCGGTCATGCCAGTGCTGTTTTGCAGCGCCTGGGTGAGACAGGCCGTCTGATCGGTATCGACCAGGATGCAGCAGCTATAGAAGCAGCCGGAGAACGGCTGGCACCATTTGGCGACAAAGTGACCATTGTCCGCAGCAATTACAGTGCAATGCCTCAGGTTCTTGCAGATTTGGGCATTCATGGTGTGGATGGAATCGTACTCGATCTTGGCGTATCCTCTTATCAGCTGGACACTGTTGAGAGAGGATTTACTTACAGAGAAGATACTGTTCTTGATATGCGCATGGATCAGCGTCAGACGAAGACAGCCAGAGACATTGTGAATGATTATACAGAAACAGAATTGTTTCATATGATCAGAGATTATGGCGAAGATAAGTTTGCACGCAATATTGCCAAGCATATCGTTATGGCCAGAGAGAAGAAACCGATCGAGACAACCGGGGAACTCAATGATATTATCCGGGCTGCTATTCCGGCGAAGGTCAGAGCCAAGGGTGGTCATCCATCCAAGAAGACTTATCAGGCAATCCGCATTGAATTGAATCATGAACTGGATGTTTTGAAGAATACGCTGGATCAGATGATCGATCTGCTGAATGATCATGGAAGAATATGTGTGATCACATTTCATTCACTTGAAGATAGAATTGTTAAGAACATTTTCAATACTAATGAACGGCCGTGTACATGCCCGCCGTCTTTTCCTGTATGTGTTTGCGGGAAGAAGTCAAAGGGCAGAGTGATTACCAGGAAACCGATACTTCCAAGTGAAGAAGAACTGGAAGTGAACAGTCGTTCAAAGAGCGCGAAGCTCAGAGTTTTTGAAAGAATCAGAGAATAAGAAAACGATCGGATGCGGCAGGCGCAGACGGTCCTGTTAATGAAGAAAGGGTGGCGTTGGATGGCAGAGAAGAGAGCAAACCAATCGATGGCTTATCGAAGAGAGCCCGAACGCTATTATATAGATGGAAACACAGCAAGAAGGCTGAATGAACAGCCTGAAACACCTAAAAGAAGAAATAAAGCTGTACAGTCCAGGCCGAAACAACGGACTGTACAGCATAAGAAGCGTGTATCGGTTTTTGATCTGAAGTATACACTGTTTCTTGTGACATCTGTAGGCATTACCCTAGCTGCCTGTTTTATGTATTTACATTCCAGTTCTGTATTGAAGAAGAATGAACAGGCTGTGACAGCCCTTCAGAGTCAGCTGCAGACCGTCCAGGAACAGAATAATTCACTGAAGGAAAGCCTGAATAAGACCATTGATCTGGATGAGATTTACCAGATTGCAACCGGAAGACTGGGAATGGTCTATGCCGGTGAAGATCAGGTAATTTATTATGACAGCAGCAATAATGATTATATACGACAGTATGAATCTATACCTGGCGGAAAATAAAATAGACATTAAATTTAGGTGATTAATAGATGGCGGATAAAAAAATACGGAAATTTTCAAAGACGAACAGAAGAAGACTGCTCGTTGTATTCTTGTTTGTGCTGATCTGCTTTGTGCTGCTGGTGGTCAGACTTGTGCAGATCAATGTAAAAAACGGTACAGATTACGAGAAGAATGTACTCTCGTTGCTCAACTATGATGGACAGACAATTCCCTATAAACGAGGGGATATTACAGACCGAAACAAAACCGTTCTTGCAACAAGTGAGAAAATCTACAATCTGGTGTTAGATCCGTATGTCATTACGCACAGCAATATCGATAAGGCTTCTGAATACGCCAAAGAAGTTCTGGAAGAATATTTTTCAATCAGCAAGGATGATGTGGATACGATTTTAACGCAGCAGCCGGACAGCCGATATGTCGTTTTGAAGAGGAAAATGACATATGATGAGAAAAAGCCGTATGATGATTTTCTTGCTTCAGAGGATGAGAATGATGCGCAGAAGATCAAGGCTGTTTCATCGGGAATCTGGTTTGAAGAAAGCTATCAGAGAATCTATCCTTTTTCGACGCTGGCCTGTGATCTGATTGGTTTTACAGCTTCTGATAACAGCGGTCTCTGGGGAATTGAAAGCTATTATAATGATACATTGTCCGGAACCAATGGAAGAAAGTACGGTTATCTCACGGATAATGTGGATCTCCAGACCGTTACAGAGGAACCACATAATGGCAAGACAGTTGTATCAACCATTGATATCAATATCCAGCGTATTGCAGAGAAATATATCAGCCAGTTCATGACAGAAACCGGGGCCAAAAACGTGGCTGCTATTGTTATGAATCCGAATAACGGAGAGGTTCTGGCTATGGCGAGTGCTCCGATATTTGATCTGAATAACCCGAGAGATCTAACAGTGGCCGGTTACACAGAGGATCAGCTGGCGGACATGACGGATAAGGAAATGTCGGATGCCCTTTATACGCTCTGGCGTAACTTCTGTGTGAATGATAGCTATGAGCCGGGTTCAACCGTCAAGACTATGACGGTTTCCTATGCGCTGGATCAGGCACTTGTAGACCCGAACGAACAATTCTACTGTGACGGTGGTCAGACCTATGAGAACGACAGTACTTTTGTTTCCTGCAACAGTGTGCATGGTGAATTAGATCTGACGGGCGGTATTACACATTCCTGCAATGATGTCATGATGCAGCTCAGCGACAGAATCGGTATTACTTCCTTTACGAAGATGCAGAAACTGTTTGGACTTGGGCAGTTGACAGGTATCGATCTTCCGGGAGAAGCAAGCTGTGCCGGTACGATTTATACAGCAGACAATATGGGACCTGTTGAAATGTGGACAAGTTCCTTTGGCCAGGGATACAATGCAACGATGGTACAGGTTGTATCAGCCTTTTGCTCGATTGTTAATGGCGGCTATTATTATAAGCCGCATGTAGTATCTGAGATTGCATCGGATAATGGCAATACGGTGCAGGTTTTTGATAAGACACTGATGCGGACAACTGTTTCAAAGACAACCTCCGAATGGATGAAGAATGCTCTGTATGAGACAGTAGAGGATGGTACAGGTAAGGCAGCGCAGGTAGCCGGATACAAGATTGGCGGCAAGACAGGTACAGCTGAGAAGCTTCCTCGAGGCGGCAAAGAACGTCTTGTGTCCTTTGTTGGCGCAGCACCGATTGATGATCCGCAGCTGGTTGTCTATGTGGTTGTCGATGAGGCCAATGCAGAGGATCAGGGGCAGAGCTCCTTTGCCTCCACAATTGCAAGTAATATATTCTCTGAGGCATTACCATATCTGCAGATCTTCCCGACGGAAGAAGTGACAGAGACAACCAATGAGAACACCTCAGACGGTTCTGATGATGATCAGTTCGATGAAGGTGCGGACAATTCGGATAACGGCACATCAGATGATGATGAATAACAGCTGTTCTAATAGGAATAACGACAACATAATATAATAAAAAATAAAGCGGACGTATGTATGCATATTAAAATCTATCATAGACGAAAGATGCTCATAGTGGCCGCTTTTATTGTGGGTATCGGCCTGGTTTTGATGGGGCGGCTGGCTTATCTGATGATATTTCGGTCGGCGTACTATCAGAGCCAGGCCGATGCACTGCATGAAAGGGAGCGAAGCATCAAGGCGGCACGGGGGCTGATTTATGACAGAAACCAAAGGGTTTTGGCGGACAACAAATCTGTCTGTACAATTTCTGTGATACACAATCAGATCAAAGAACCTGAAAAGATTATCCGTGTTTTATCAGAGGTCTTGTCTCTGGATGAAGCAAAAGTACGGGCACGGGTCGAAAAAGTGTCATCTATTGAACGTATTAAGGCTAATGTTGACAAAGCGCTGGGGGACAAAATCCGTGAATACAAACTGGATGGGGTTATGGTGGATGAAGATTATACCCGTTATTACCCATACAAAACGCTGGCCTCCAAAGTGCTGGGTTTTACGGGCGGCGACAATCAGGGCATTATTGGGTTAGAAGTTCAATATGATGTCTATTTGCAGGGAATAGAGGGGACAATTCTGACAATGACGGATGCAAGAGGCATTGAAGTCGAAAATACATCCGAGGGGCGGGTGGAACCGATTCCCGGAAGTGATCTTTATATCAGTCTGGATTATACGATCCAGAGTTATGTCCAGCAGGTTGCAAAAAGAATCATGGAACAGAAGGAAGCAAAATCCGTCTCTGTTATCTTAATGAATCCGAAAAACGGAGAAATTTTGGCCATGACCAATGAACCGGAATTCAATCTGAATGCGCCTTATTTATTGCCTGAAAATGCCGAAACAGACGCTATACAGGATGCGTTGAACCAGATGTGGCGAAATGGCTGCCTGAACGATACCTATGAACCCGGATCCACCTTCAAGATCATTACCTCTACAGCTGCGCTGGAATCCCACGCGGTTTCACAAAATGACCGTTTTTACTGCCCGGGATATAAGATTGTCGATGACCGGCGGATACGATGTCACAAGATCAGCGGACATGGCTCTGAATCCTTTGTGGAAGGACTGATGAATTCGTGCAATCCTGTTTTTATCGAAACCGGTCTTAGAACTGGCGTTCAGGTAATGTACCAATATTTTGACAGGCTTGGACTTATGGAAAAGAGCGGCATTGATCTCCCGGGAGAGGCAAGTTCGATCATGCATCAGATTGACAATGTGGGGGATGTGGAACTTGCGACGATTTCTTTTGGACAGTCTTTTCAGATTACACCTATTCAAATGCTGCGGGCAGTCAGTGCTGTCATTAATGGCGGCAAACTGATCACACCGCATTTGGGGGTTCGGATCGTGGATGCCAAAGGCAATATGATCCGACTGCACTATAATGAAGAAGCACATGTCATTGGTTCCGAAGTCTCCGATACAATGAAGGCATTGCTTGAAAAGGTTATTTCGGAAGGTACAGGCAAAAAATGCTTCATTGAGGGATATCGGATTGGTGGCAAAACGGCAACCAGCCAGAAATTGCCCAGGGGATCCGGCAAATATATTGCCTCCTTTATCGGCTTTGCCCCGGCGGATAACCCTGAGATCATAGGCATCGTTCTGATTGACGAGCCGACCGGTGCCTATTATGGAGGAACCGTTGCGGCGCCGGTCATGAGAGAGATTTTTGAGAATGTTCTGCCTTATTACCTGGGGCAATGGCCGGACATAGAAAGTGATTCGGGTGACGGCAATGAATAGAAAAAGATTTGTGGGCGACTGGGCGATGCTCGGCACGGTGTTCGGGCTTATTCTGTTTGGGCTGCTGATGATTTACAGTGCCAGCAATTATACTGCCCGGCTGCATATGGGGAATGCTTTTTATTATGTGGAACGACAGATTTTTACCGTACTTCTCGGGACAGCAGCGATGTTTCTGATGATGAAAATGGATTATCACCGATTGCTTAAAATGGCTCTGCCGCTGTATGGTCTTTCGCTTTTGCTGCTGGCGGCGGTTTTTGTTGTGGGGACAGCCAGCCATGGCCAAAAACGCTGGATTTATATTGGTTCTATTGGTTTTCAGCCGTCGGAATTTGCTAAATTTGTACTGATTATTTTCCTGGCATCCATCTGCGGAGCCGCCGGCAGCATGATGAAAAAATGGAAGGGCATACTGCTCGTGTTTTTATGGATGATGCCGGTGGCGGGAATGGTCATGGTGACAAATCTCAGCACGGGAATTATCATTATGGGAATTGCCTTCATTATCATTTTTACAGCCAGCAGGCAATGGCTGCCGTTTTTTGTGCTGATGGGATTAGGTGGTGGATTCATGGGGATATTTTTGAAGCTTGCCTCATACCGGTTAGGAAGGATCGAGGCATGGCTGAATGTTGAAACGCATCCAAAAGGTTATCAGACAAGACAGTCTTTGTATGCCATTGGTTCAGGCGGCCTTTTTGGCCGGGGCTATGGGAAAAGTATTCAAAAACTGGCGTATATACCGGAGGCACATAATGATATGATTTTTTCTGTTATATGCGAGGAATGGGGACTTCTTGGTGCAGGAATTATTGCAGCACTGTTTATTTTTCTGATTTGGCGGTGTCTGATTACGGCTAATTCTGCACCGGATATACCGGGGGCACTGCTGACGATGGGGGTAACAGCACATCTGGGGCTTCAGATGCTGATCAATATTGCTGTCGTGACAAACAGTATTCCAAATACCGGGATCCCACTGCCGTTTATCAGTTACGGCGGAACGTCGCTGATATTTTTGATGTGTGAAATCGGAATTGTACAAAACATTGCACAACAGGGAAAAACATACATATCATAAATTATGACGGGAAGTCACAAACCTGTAATCGTGGAGGCGAGATATGTCACATATAAAGATCCGCGGCGGACACAGTCTACATGGCGAGATTGAAGTTCAGGGCGCCAAAAATGCTGCGCTGCCCATCATTGCTGCCTCTGTTTTGAATAACGGAATGGTTCGTCTTCGTCGCTGCCCACAGATAATGGATGTGCATCATATGCTGCGTATTCTTCAGCAGTCGGGTGCCCGGATTATGTGGGATGACGGAGACGTCTGGGTAAAAACAGATCAGATGGATACAGTTGCCGTTTCTTCTCTGGATGCCGGAAAAATGCGCTCATCGATCATCCTTTTGGGAGCGCTGCTGGGAAGAGGACAGGAAGTTACAATGCCTTATCCCGGCGGCTGTACCATAGGGGCCAGGCCTATAGATTGGCATATTGATGCACTTCGAAAGATGAATGTACAGATCGATCTGAAGGAAAATAAAATTGAATGCAAAACGACAGGATTGAAGGGAAACAGGATTGAACTGCCTTATCCCAGTGTAGGGGTGACAGAAAATATTTTGCTGGCTGCTGTACTTGCAGACGGTGTTACTGAAATTATCCATGCCGCTATGGAACCTGAAATTGCAGATCTGTGCCGTTTTCTGAAAAAATCCGGTGCGTGCATAGAAGGAGAAGGCACAGAGAGGATACGGATCAAAGGGGTAAAAACACTTCATGATACAGAGTACACGATCATGGCTGATCGGATTGCTGCGGGTACCTACATGGCTGCTGCCGCCGCTGTTGGCGGAGAGATTGTTTTAAAGGGAATTCATATTGAAAATGTGCGTGCTGTTGCAGATGTGCTGGTAGAATCAGGATGTGGCTTGATTATTTACAAAGAAAGTATTAAAATAATAGCACCGTCTATGCTCTTGGCTGTTAAAGGAATTGAAACAGAACCTTATCCGGGATTTCCGACGGATATGCAGTCTCAGATGCTGGCATGTCTGTGTCAGGCCAGAGGGGACAGCACCGTGACGGAGCATATATTTGAGAATCGATACAAAGTCGTTCCGGAACTGATAAGAATGGGCGGTAATATTACCGTTGATCAGCGAAGAGCAGTGATTCATGGCCCTTGCCGGATGCATGGTGAAACGGTGGAGGCGAAAGAACTGCGGGGCGGGGCGGCACTTGTCATCGCAGGTCTTGCGGCAGAGGGAGAGACGGTGATTCACGGAAGTGAGCATATTGAACGCGGCTATCAGGATATATGCAGGGATCTTGGGCAATTAGGCGCTGAGATTTGCTGTATAACTGATCATACAGAACGAAGATGGGAGGATAATTGATTGACAGATACAGACAGAGAGATGCAAGAAAGTCAGAGAAGGAAGCGTCCCGGCAAACAAAAGAAAAAGAAGAAAAGCATGAAGGGGTGGCTGGTTCTGATTGTTACTGTCGGCCTTATTCTGGCGGTGGTGTTTGGCTGCAGGATTAAGACTATCCGGATTACAGGGAATGAGCGTGTCAGTGATGAGACGATCCAGACATTGATCCAATATGATAAATGTCAGAACAATTCATTGCTGTTGTGGCTGCTTAACCGCAAAACGGATATATCCTCTGAGCCATTGTTGAACAGCATTCATGTACAGCTCAGAAATCCACAGACAATTGTTGTACAGGTGAATGAAGAAAAACTGTCGGGATATGTTCAGTCAGAAGATGAATACATTTATGTCAATGACAGCGGCAAAATTGTTTTGAAACAGACAGAGAAGCTTCAGGATGTCCTTCTTTTAAGCGGTATAACAGCTGATACAGCAGAAGTAGGTGAACAACTGGTGTCTGATGATACCGGTGTCTTTGCAGATTTTTTGGATATTGCAGCTATTCTTCGAAGCGAAGCGATTACTGCAGATAGTCTTGGCAAGTCAGATGACGGCGGCTATTATATTGTCATGGGCAAGGTTAAGGTTCTTCTCGGCAAAGATATATATATGGAAGAAAAGATTTCTGAACTGAATGATCTGCTTTCGAAACTGGAAGGTCTGTCCGGGACACTGCATCTTGAGGAGTACGATTCGACAAAAGATTCAATTATTTTTACAAAAGATTCATAAATAAAGGTTGATATTTTTAAAAAAAAATAATATTATATAATGGTATGGTACGATAAAAGGTAAAATATGAAGGAGGAAGAACCTTGCTTGAGATAAAACCAAATGAAAATGAAGCAGCAGCAAAAATTCTTGTAATTGGTGTTGGCGGTGCAGGTAACAATGCTGTCAACCGAATGGTAGATGAAAATATTCTCGGTGTTGAATTCATCGGTGTTAATACAGACCGTCAGGCACTGCAGTTATGTAAGGCACCACAGTTAGTACAGATCGGCGAGAAGCTGACAAAAGGTCTTGGTGCCGGAGCAAAGCCTGAAGTAGGTGCAAAGGCGGCAGAAGAGAGTATGGACGAGCTTACAGAGCTGATCAAAGGCGCTGATATGGTATTCGTTACCTGTGGTATGGGCGGCGGTACAGGTACAGGTGCAGCACCTGTTGTTGCCGGCATTGCCAAAGATCTCGGATGTCTGACAGTCGGTGTTGTTACAAAGCCATTCAGATTTGAGGCAAGACAGCGTATGAACAATGCGATCCAGGGTATTGAAAGACTGAAACAGAATGTTGATACACTGATCGTTATCCCGAATGACAAGCTGCTTGAGATTGTTGACAGAAGAACATCTATGCCTGAAGCGCTGAAGAAGGCAGATGAAGTATTACAGCAGGGCGTTCAGGGTATCACTGATCTGATCAATGTTCCTGGTTTGATCAACCTTGACTTTGCAGATATTTCAACTGTTATGAAAGACAAGGGAATTGCACATATCGGTATTGGTGAAGGCCATGGTGATGATAAAGCACTTGAAGCTGTTAAGCAGGCAATCACGAGCCCTCTGCTTGAGACAACGATTGAAGGCGCAACAGATATCATTATCAATATTTCCGGTGATATCGGTCTGATTGAAGCCAATGAAGCAGCTATGTATGTTGAAGAGCTGGCAGGTGAATCTGCGAATATTATCTTCGGTGCAATGTATGATGATTCTAACCCGGATTCAGCAACAATCACTGTTATTGCAACAGGTCTTGAAGAAGAGAAGAAAGTGGAAACACCACAGAAACCTGGTTATGCAAAGAAACCGCTTTACCAGACAAGCGTTGGCAGCAATACATACAAAGCGCCGACAGGAAGTCCTGTACCACCTTCATTCGTTCAGCAGAATCAGTCTGCGAAGAAACCTGCAGGTACAACAGGCAACATTCAGATTCCTAGCTTCTTACAGAAGAAATAATGAATTGAATATTTGAATTTTAAGGCACATCCGTCAGGGTGTGCCTTTTTGTCTTCAATATTATCATTCTTTTTTATCATCACAAAACTTTGGCGTGATGAATCCGGCAGTTTTAGTCGAAATATTTCAGATGATACGGCCCTGTTTTGACAAATTATTTATGGGACATACGCTATAATAAATCCGTACCAAAAATCAGGAGGAAAGAAATATTTTAAACCGGACTGCCACCTGGGATGAAATATATAGGTACAATGATTTCCTGCAATTCCATTATACGCATTTCATGAATCATCACTTGGCAGGGAAACTGCGTCAACGATGCAGGCGACTTTGCCGTCATAAGCGGAAGACTCTTTACCGTGTACAAATCAAATTGGGACTAAAAACAATAGAAACCATCGGGCTTTATGATACGGGGAACTGTTTGTACGAACCTATCAGAAGAAAGCCGGTCAGCATTATTGGGAAAGAACTGGCTGCACGTCTTTTTGAGGGAGAAATGGAGTGGGACACACGGTTTCGATTGATTCCATACAGCAGTATTGGTGTTGAAAACGGCCTGCTGAGGGGATTTGTCGCGGATGAATTGATTGTATTCGAGGGCCGGTATTTTTTTCAAACGTCGTATCCGGTACTGGCTGTAGCAAAGCAGCCTTTTGGTAAAACGGATGGCTATGAGATCATCTTGCATCCGAATATGGTCTGAGCGCATCAGATAGGTAAAATCATCATAAATCAGGAGGTAATGACGTGATGCGGACAATCAATTATGCGGGATATCGTATGGTGCGGGGATTCAGAAGCATTATTTATAAATCAAACGGAGAAATTCATTATATCAGCGGGACGGATGTACTTCCTGTGCCGTTAGAGGGCGAGGAGGAGAAAAATGCCATTGCTATGTTGGCAACGGAGGCAGAAAGAGAGCACGGACGTAATATTCTGATTGAACATAATCTGCGACTGGTTGTCTATATTGCAAGAAAATTTGATAATACCGGTGCAGGAATGGAAGATCTGATTTCTATTGGAACCATCGGGCTGATCAAAGCCATTAATTCTTATAATCCCGATAAAAATATTAAGCTGGCCACTTATGCGTCAAGATGTATTGAAAATGAGATTTTGATGTATCTGCGACGCAGCAGCAAACTGAAAATGGAGGTATCCATTGATGAACCGCTGAATGTAGACTGGGACGGCAATGAATTACTTTTGTCTGATATTCTGGGGACGGATGAAAATGTGATCTACAATAAAATGGAGGAGGAAGTTAATTATCATCTGCTGTATAAAGCTCTGGCAAAGCTGTCGCCGAGAGAAAAGACAATCATTCAGCTTCGATTTGGCATACGAACGGCTGACGGTGAAGAAAAAACCCAGAAGGAAGTAGCAGATTTTCTCGGCATTTCCCAATCCTATATCTCAAGGCTGGAGAAAAAGATTATCGGACGCCTGAAAAAAGATATTGTCCGTATGGAAGGAGCCTGAGGTCAGAAAAAGGATTGTAGCTGCAGGACGTTTTGACGGCTGCATCTAAAATGCATCTAAAGTGTTGAAAGGATTGAATTGACCGAATAAATCATGTAAAATGATAAAAAAGGCCAATCAATATGGAGGAAATATGGAGAAAATACGGATGCAGTCTGTAAATTTACAAAAGGCAAATGCTGTAATGGCGGAAGTTAAAAAGGCAGTTATCGGAAAAGACACCTGCATTTTGAAAGTTATGGCGGCGATGATTGCCGGCGGGCATATTTTACTGGATGATATACCTGGAGTTGGAAAGACCACCATGGCACTGGCTTTTTCAAAGGCCATGGATTTAAAGCAGAATCGTGTTCAGTTTACACCGGATATTCTTCCGGCAGATATTGTAGGATTTTCCATGTATGAGAAAAGCAGCGGAAAATTTGTCTATCAGCCGGGAGCTGTTATGTGCAATTTATTTCTTGCGGACGAAATTAACCGTACATCGCCGAAAACCCAATCGGCGCTTCTGGAAGTCATGGAGGAGGGCGGTGTGACGGTGGATGGCATCACCAAACCGGTACCGAATCCTTTTATTGTACTGGCCACCCAGAATCCGGTGGGGAGCGCCGGTACGCAGATGTTGCCAGAATCCCAGGTGGACCGTTTTATGATTTGTCTGACCATGGGATATCCGAATCCTGAAGATGAGATTGCTATTCTGAAGGGCAAATCTGCAGGAGACCCGTTAAATGATGTGATGAAAGTCATGGATGCGGCATCTCTTTTGGAAGCGCGCCGTGAGGCGGAGCAGATCTATGTGCATAATGCCATTTATAAATATATGGTGCGGCTGGTGAATAGGACGAGAAATAACGACATGATCGAGCTGGGCATAAGCCCGAGAGGAACAGTGGCGCTGGCGGCTATGGCCAAAAGCAGTGCCTGGCTTCGAGGAAGAAAATTTGTCTATCCGGATGATGTGGCGGATATTTTTTATGATGTGGCGATTCATCGTATCCGGCTGAATGCCAAAGCAAGAATTAACCATGTAACGGCAGAGGGATTGATCGAACAGATTATCAATGAAACAGAACGGCCCACCGTCCGGAGAAAGAATGTATGATGATACGATGGATGATTTATCTCGGACTGCTGATATTTGCGGCTTATGAGTCTGTTGTTTTTGAGGATGCTGCAGTGACCATGTTTTTTGTGGCGGCATTGCTACTTTTTGTACTGTTATTGCTGTTGTTGTTGATACAGCGACAGATGTTGAAAGTCTCCATGAAAATCCCTGTTCCGGTGGCAGAGAAGAATAAAGGTGTTCAACTTCTTTTCAGATTGGAGAACAGACTGCCGTTTTTAATCGGGAGTATTCATGCGGAAATTATTTGCTTATCCCATTTTACAGGAAAGAAAGAGAAGTATGCCGTAAGTTTTGACAACGGCCGAAAACAGGGGACGGCGGTGACTACAGTATGTCAGATTTTCGGTGACAACTGCGGTAAGATGCATGTGTTTGCAGGCAGGATTCAGATTTGGGATATTTTTCATTTATTCTGTCTGACGAAAAAAGTCAATTTGACTGGAGAGATAACTATTTTACCGCAGATTTATGATACAGCAGCTGAAATTTCGGAGGGAGTACGGCACTTTGCAGGAGAGACTGAGGAGGACGAACCGGAGGCTGCCGGTCATGATGCTTCGCAGACTTATCAAATTCGTCCTTATCGTCCGGGGGACAGACTTCAGACGGTTCACTGGAAATTGACAGCGCGAAATGATGAACTCTATGTGAGGGAAGCCGGTGAACCTATCTGCCTTGCAGTAGGCATTTTTATAGATTTTTATGCTGCATCTAAAGCAGAAAAGCAGCATATGGCGGCTTTGATTGAGGCAGCATTGTCTGTTTCGAATGCTTTACTGGAACAGAATTGCCGGCATTTTATTGTCTGGTATGATTTGGAAGGCAGACATCTTTGTAAACAGCGTATCAGCAAAATAGAGGACATTTATGAGGTGACAGGCTATCTGATGTCAGCAGTCTGCTATGATGAGAATATGGATCTGAAAGTAATGTATAAAGAAGCATTTCCGTATGGTTTGTATGCGGCAGATATTACCCTCAGATTATCCGGGGATATCCTTACGGCAGATGAACCGGTAGGGCATTTTGATGAAAAAGATATGGAGACATCCATGGGAAAATGCATGCTCCGTGTTTGATCAATGGATTATAGTGATAAATAAAAGGAAAAAAGATGGGAAATAAACATAAGACGTTGATTGCGGCAGCGGCCATGCAGGGAATAATGCTTGGATTCTGGTCTGCCGGATGGCTTTGCTGGGTATGTGAAAATGTGGGACTATCCCCTGATTTTCTAATGTTATTGGCTGCGGCGCTGATTTTCTGCCTGATATTTGAAATTATCCAGATACTTCAAAAACTAAGCATCGCATGTCCGGCTGCGATGGGTATATTGGCAGTCTCCATATATACTAATCATACAAAGGCAGTCTCCGGGCTGAATGCATGGCTGAACGGCTTTTCAGATGCTGTCCGCAATTATTATCAGATTGATCTGCAGTTGTCCGCAGGGGAAACCGAGGCCGCAGAGAGTATGTTTTTTTATGTGCTTGTACTGGGAATATTAGTGCTGGCAGTGGGATATGCAGTCAGCATATGGCGTTTAAAACGTCTGCCGTTGTTTTTTACCGGTCTGGTGCTTGCAATGTCGCTACTGCTGAATCGTTTTCCGGATATTCGGATGATGGTGATGACAACAGTATTTTGTGGAGGACTGACGGCTTTTTTATCAACGAGCGTTTCGGGACGAAGCCGGATATTCAATGCAAAAGCCATGAAAAACGGTCTCTTTGCTTTGGTGCTGATGGCAGTTATATTTGGATCGAGTTATTATATTGCCGATACTTTTGCAGCGGAATATATGCGCAGTCATTATGAAGCAGTCAAAAAATATCCCCAGAAAATGATGGCAGCTTCGGAGCAGGTTTTATCAGTCTTTCTGGGTGACAGGGAGTGGCAGGTGTCGAATCATTCTCCGGTACAGTCCGGCAGAACCAAGCTGAAAATATGGACGGATAAAAAGCCGGAAGCAGCCATATATCTGAAGGGGTTTGTCGGTGATGGCTTTAATACACAGACAGAACAGTGGAATGTGATTACAGATAACAGCTTACAGAATGAATATCTGAATTGGACGGTATCTGACAGTCTGAACTATGATGAAGCAAAGGCGCTGTGGGCGAAACAGCTGTATGATTATCTGGATAGATTATCTGATGAAACGGGTACTGTTAATTATATTATCTCTAATGTGTCCGCAGGCAAAACATGCACATGGGCGCCCTATGGCATTGATACAGATGGGATAGAAATGGAAGGTGACAGTTATCTTAAATCATCATCAAACAGAGACTTTCAGGGGTATCCGTTGACTGATAACGATGCTTTATTGTCAAATGCAGACGTATCGGGTATTTTTGCAGGTGATGGAGCGGAGTTGTTCGATATCTACAATCGGTATGTACAAGCCAATTATCTGAATGTGCCGGATGGACTGCCTTCCTTAGAAGCCGCAGTGCAGGTCATACAGGACGAGAATGGGGATTTATCGGTATCTCAGTGGGTTGCTCAGATACAGAATATTTTATGGGAAACCTGCACCTATCAAAAAGATAACCTTGAATCTGTACCTGATGGCAGTAATGTGATTGAGGATTTCTTTGGCAGACAGAGAAAAGGTTATTGCACGCATTTTGCATCTGCAGGGGTGATGATGCTTCGAATGGCGGGTATTCCTGCCAGATATGTGACAGGGTATGTCATCTGGCCGGATGATTTCAAAGCAGACAGTGCTTCAGATGGTTATATGGCAGATGTGACCGGATACAGAGGACATGCCTGGGTGGAAGTTTATAATGCGTCACAGGGTATATGGGTGCCAGTGGATATGACCCCAGCGGACAGCGTGCAGACATCCAATTATCCGCCAACTCAGGAAAACAGCAGCCATTCAGAAAGTACCGATAATGTCAGCAATCATTATACAGACAGTACAGAGACAATCTCGGATATCGGTGATACTGGAAATCATACTGAAAGTACAGAAATTGTTTCAGAGAGTCGTAATGATAATGATCGTACCGAGGAGACAAAGACCGGTGTAAATACCGATATTTCCAGGACAAATCAGGGCATTTCTGCCGCAGTAAAAATAGTGCTCGGCATGGCTTTGATGATTGTTATTGCCGGTTTGGGTGTGTATGTTTACAGGCGCAGAAAGAATCAGCCCCGGCATTACAGCCGTGTCAATCGTAATAAAGCATTGCTTGCAATGTGGGCACACTTGACGGATGAGCTGGATCAGTCAGGTATTCGAACAGATAAGGAAATGGATGACTGGGCTTATATTAAATGGCTTCAGTCCAGAGTCCAGACGGTAAAGCCGGAGGAATTGACTTTTCTCATGGAAAAACTCTATCAGGCAGCTTTCGGTGAAGATATGCTGCCGGAGGAAACCTATGAACAGTGTGTGCAGATATGCTGCAGAATTCAAAGGGAGATAAAAAAGAAATAAAAAAGGAAGCTATTCTAAACCCATTCTGTTATCAAACGGAATGGGTGATGGAATAGCTTCCTTTTTGATTTACGCTAACAACGAGCAAAAGACTGTGCTGGCACAAGACCTTGGCGACTGTTGCGATAACGAGTGAAACTCGCAAAATGTGTTTCATCTCGTTTAGTTAGATGAGAGAAGGCTTTTAATCTCATCCATAAATGTATCGATATCTTTAAATTCACGGTAAACGGATGCAAATCGAACATAGGCTACAGGATCCAGATCCTTCAGGTGATCCATGACAAGCTCTCCGATGACCATTGTCGGAATTTCACGGTCCTCTCTGTTGTAAAGAGTCGTTTCGATATCATCCACAATCGCTGTAATCTGAGCGGTTGAAATCGGGCGTTTATGACAGGAACGAACGATGCCGGCTTCGATTTTGGAGCGGTCATAGGGTTCACGATTGTTGTCTTTCTTGATGACGATTAATGGTAGTGTCTCGATTTTCTCGTAAGTCGTAAAACGTTTGCCGCAAACCGGGCATTGGCGGCGACGTCGAATAGAAGCGTTGTCGTCAGTCGGACGTGAGTCAATAACACGAGTATCTTCTGCACTGCAAAATGGGCACTTCATATATTCTTCCTCCTGTACAAAAGGGAAAACTCCCTGCTACCGTTTATTATAAACAATTGTGAATCACAGGTCAATTTAATTCGTCGGTTTTTGCATACATTTTTCGAGATCAACGTCCACAAGAATGATATCTGCACCAATTTGGCGGATGCATTTCCAACCGATCAGATATTCGGCATCTCGGCCGAAGAAACCGCAGAAACGGGAGGGCCCCGGAAGGATCAGCTGACAGATGACGCCTGTATGAAGATCAAATTCAATATCCAGAACACGACCCAAACGCTGACAGTCCCGGATGTTAATAACTTCTTTTTCGCGGAGTTCACAGATACGCATAAAGCAATTCTCCGATAATGCTATCTCTAAAATATATGATGCGGCTTGAAGAATTATTTTATTTTGGATATAATAAGGCCAAAAGCGTAAATGGAGGCGGAACAATGAAATTCAGACCGTGTATTGATATACATAATGGAAAGGTGAAACAGATTGTAGGCGGCAGTTTAAAGGATGAAATGAATCAGGCCATTGACAATTTTGTTTCAGAACAGGATGCAGCCTGGTATGCCAGGTTATACAGGGAGAAAGGACTGATTGGCGGTCATATTATCCTTTTAAATCCCGAAGGCTCTGAGTACTATGATGCAGACCTTGCTCAGGCCCTGGGAGCACTTGAGGCTTTTCCGGGCGGTCTGATGATCGGCGGCGGCATTCATAGTGATAACGCGATGAAGTTTATTCGCGCCGGCGCTTCACATGTTATTGTCACTTCTTATGTGTTTAAGGAAGGAAAGATTAATTTTGAACATTTAAAAGCAATCCATGAATCCGTTGGCAGAGAACATTTGGTTCTGGATCTGAGCTGTCGAAAAAAGGATGGACTTTATTATATTGTCACAGATCGTTGGCAAAAGTTTACGGAACATGTTGTGAACGAAGAGACACTGAATCTTCTGGCGCCTTACTGCAGTGAATTCCTGATTCATGCAGTGGATGTGGAAGGCAAAGCCTCCGGAATAGAGGAAGAACTTGCATCAATGCTTGGCGTCTGGGATGGCATTCCGATTACTTATGCCGGCGGTGTCGGATCTCTTGATGATGTTGAATTATTAAAAAAACTTGGCAACCGTCGTCTGGATGTGACAATTGGCAGTGCGTTGGATATTTTTGGCGGCACAATTTCTTTTGAGAAGGCGGCAGATATTTCCTGATACAGCATTGCATAAAATGACCTCATCATGCGCATCATTATGTTTGGGATGAATTCTCAATCTAATGATGCGGAGGTATTTGTATGGCTGGATACAAAGTGGAGATTTGCGGTGTCAATACGGCAAAACTGCCGCTCCTGAAAGAAGACGAGAAGGAAATGTTGATGAAGAGGATCAAGAGCCATGATCTGCGGGCCAGAGAGCGTTTTATCAATGGTAATCTCAGGCTGGTTCTCAGTGTTATACAGCGTTTCTCGGGTACCAATGAAAATGTCAATGATCTTTTTCAGGTGGGCTGTATCGGCCTTATAAAAGCAATCGACAACTTCGATTTAACACAAGGTGTACGTTTCAGCACTTATGCTGTACCTATGATCGTTGGAGAAATTCGTCGTTTTCTGCGGGATAACAGTGCTATACGAGTCAGTCGCTCTTTAAGAGATACGGCTTATAAGGCGATATACGCCAGAGAGGCTTTGATTACAAGAAATAATCGTGAACCGACAGTAATGGAAATAGCTGAGGAAACGGGCATTCCGAAGGAAGACATTGTCTTTGCCCTGGATGCCATTCAGAGCCCGATGTCTTTATATGAACCGGTTTATACCGATGGTGGAGATGCGTTGTGTATTATGGATCAGGTCAGCGACAGGAAAAATGGTGAAAACAGCTGGGTTGAGAATCTGGCGCTGAATGATGCAATGAAAAGACTCAGTCATCGGGAGAACAGGATTATCAAAATGCGTTTTTATGAAGGAAAGACCCAGATGGAAGTAGCGGATGAACTGGCCATTTCGCAGGCTCAGATTTCAAGAATAGAAAAATCAGCACTTCAGAATATGCGGACATATCTGAGGGCCTGAATGAATGCTGTATTTCAAATGAGCTTCAGTTTCAGGCAGACTCCAAAAATAAAATATTGGTAACTTTTCAGAGCCAACCTCTTTTTTGAAATTTTGCTTGGCTCTGAACAGTTACAAATATTGGATGAGAAAAGGGGATAGGGATGAGAGAAAAGGATATATATGAGGCTATGAATCAGGGGGTTCTATTGTGTGATGAAAAATCCAGAATTTTATATTTTAACAGCAGCTATAGTCGTTTTATAGGCTATCGTCTGGAAGAAATATGCGGTAAGCCAATTCGAGATATTCGTCCCGGAGCTGTTGTGCCGGATGTTATTGCGAATGGAAAACCCCAGGAATCATTGTTTAGAGTTGAAAATGATCAGGAGTATTTTGCTGATGTCTATCCGGTCATGGAAGATGGACAGGTTGTCGGCAGTGTATCCGTTGTTACATCGATGATGAATGCTAACTGTATTAAGGACAAGATGCTTAAATTGGAAGAACAGGAGAAAGTCATGAAGGACCGTTTAAGCAGAACAAACGGTACGCACTATAGTTTTGAACAAATTATCTGCAGCAGTCCCAAAACATTAGAAACTATTGCAAAAGCCAAAAAAGTGGCCAGACACCCTGTTAATATTTTACTTCAGGGGGAAAGTGGATGTGGTAAGGAACTATTTGCTCAATCTATTCACAATGAAAGTGATCGTCGGGATGCGCCATTTGTGGCCATCAACTGTGCGGCGCTTAATAAGACGATGCTTGAGAGTGAATTGTTTGGCTATGAAAATGGTGCATTTACCGGAGCCAGAAAAGGCGGCAAGCCTGGACTTTTTGAAACGGCAAAGGGCGGGACGCTTTTTCTTGACGAAATATCAGAAATGGATTATGATCTACAGGCAAAGTTGCTGCGTGTGCTGCAGGAAAAGAAATTCAGACGAATCGGCGGACTCCAGGAAATTGACACTGACATCCGACTGATCAGTGCCTGCAATGTCAATTTGCAGCAGTACATAGAAGAAAAGAAGTTTCGAATGGATTTATTTTATCGAATTGCTGTTTTTCCATTGACAATTCCGCCTTTAAGAGAGCGAAGAGAAGATATTCTGCCTTTAATGAAACATTATCTTCATATTGCAGAAATTCAGAATAAACAAAATTATACATTTACGGATGAAGTAAAAGAAAGAATGTATTGCTATGATTGGCCGGGCAATGTCCGTGAATTAAGAAATACCGTAGAGTATTGTGCACTTATGGCACTGAGCACAGAGATTACGCTGGATTGCCTACCGCCGAGCCTTTTGCAGGGACAGCAAGTTATGCAGGAAGAGAATATCATTCCTCTTGATCAGAGAATTCGTGAATTTGAGAAGAATGAGATTATGCATACACTGGATATATACGGGCGGACAACGGATGGAAAGAAGAAAGCGGCGAAGGCATTGGGAATTTCCCTGTCTTCTCTTTATAATAAAATAGGAAAAAGCGAAACTTGATTGTTGAAATTCCAGATATTTAGAATTATTCCATGCTAAATTCCAAATATCTGGAATTTTTTGATAGAAAAATAACGTAAAATGGCCTAAATAGTGCAAAATAAAGTTGGCACGCATCTTGCTATATATTAAAGTGTAAGAAAAAAGCAAATGGCCAACTGCTTAAATAACAAAAAACAAATGAATTCACGGGAGGGAAATTTCATGTTAGCACTCATTGGCGTACTTACCATTGTCATCATGCTTGTACTCATTATGACAAAAAAGTTACAAACATTACTGGCATTGATCATTGTACCAATCATTGGATGCCTTGTTGCAGGATTTACCGGCAATATTGTTCTTGAGGAAGGTGTGTTTACCGTCAAGACCATGGGCGAATTTATTACAGCCGGTTTAAAGAGCATCGCTCCGACAGGCGTTATGTTTATCTTTGCAATTTTATTCTTCGGCATTCTGACGGATGCAGGAACTTTTGATCCGATCATCAAAAAAATTCTTCAGGTAGTCGGAAAAGATCCTGTCAAGATCTGCATTGGTACAGTCATTTTAGCTTGTCTCGTTCATTTGGATGGTTCCGGCGCAGTAACATTCCTGATTGCTATTCCAGCCATGCTGCCGCTTTATGAGAAACTGGGAATGAGAAAAACAACACTGGCAACACTGGTTGCACTGGGAGCCGGTGTTATGAATATGCTGCCTTGGGGCGGCCCGACAATTCGTGCCATTACAGCAATGTCATCTAACATCGAGGAATTATTTACTCCGATGGTTATTCCTATGATTTGTGGCCTTGCATTTGTACTTGGTGTCGCAGTATTTCTTGGCAAATCTGAGAAAAAGCGTCTGGGCGCTGCTCTTGATGCGGTTCAACTGGATGATTCGCATCATGAAGCGACAGAAGCTGATGAATTAAAGCGTCCGCATCTTTTCATCTTTAATATTGCTTTGATTATTATTGCGGTTGTCGTATTGATCAAATCTATTCTGCCTCCGGCAGCGGTATTTATGATTGCAACAGCGATTGCATTGCTTGTCAATTATCCTGATAAAAAAATGCAGTCTGAACGTGTGGATGCGCATGCAAAATCTGCTTTAATGATGGCAAGTATGCTTTTTGCAGCCGGTTCTTTTATCGGTATTATGCAGAATTCAGGTATGCTGACAGCAATGGCAGAAGCGATTGTCAAGATTATTCCTGCTTCAGTTGGACAGTTGATGCCGGTACTTGTAGGTATCATTTCAATGCCAGCCAGTCTGTTGTTTGATCCGGATTCCTACTACTATGGTGTTATGCCGGTTCTTGCATCTGCTGTTGAACAGATGGGTGTGAATCCAATCATGATTGCACGTGCATCTATTATCGGTCAGATGACAACAGGTTTCCCTGTAAGCCCATTGACTGGTGCAACATTCCTGCTGACAGGTCTTTCAGGCATTGATCTTGGTGAACATCAGAAACATACGATTCCATTTGCATTTATGACAACAATCGTCATGCTGATTGTAGCAGTAATCGTTGGTTCAATTTCAATTTAATTATAACGTAAAGTATTTAAAGTGCTTGTTTTAAGCAAAGCTATGACAGAATAAAAAGGAGTGACCTTATTATGAAAAAAATCAGAATCGGAAGTGGCGCAGGTTATGCAGGAGACCGTATTGAACCTGCAGTAGAATTAATGGAAAAAGGAAATCTGGATTATATTATCTTTGAATGCCTGGCTGAAAGAACAATTGCCATTGGCCAGCAGGATAAGATGAAAGACCCGACAAAAGGCTACAATCAGCTTCTTGAGGCAAGAATGAGAAAGATCCTTAAGCTCGCCAAAGATAATCATATCAAAGTTATCACAAACATGGGTGCAGCCAATCCGGTAGCTGCTGCTGAGAAGACAGCTGAAATTGCAAAAGAACTGGGCGTCAGCGGATTAAAAATCGCTTATGTAACAGGTGATGATATTACACCTCAGATTGAAAAATATTATGATAATGATGTCCTTGAATTGGATTGCAAACTGGGGGATATCAAAGAATCTATTCTTTCTACCAATGTTTATCTTGGTGCAGAAGGTATTATTGAAGCCCTTGAAAATGGTGCTGATATCGTTATCACCGGTCGTGTATCTGACCCGGCCTTATCAATTGGACCCCTTGTACATGAATTCGGCTGGAATATTAAAGATGATGCTGATAAGATGGGACAGGCTACATTAGTCGGCCACCTTCTGGAGTGTGCGGGTCAGGTAACCGGCGGCTATTATGCAGATCCTGGTTATAAAGATGTGCCTGATCTTGACAGACTGGGATTCCCGCTTATTGAAATCGATGAAACAGGTAAATTTGTTGTGACAAAGGTTGAAGGATCCGGCGGTCTGGTATGTGAGGATACATGCAAAGAGCAGATGATCTATGAAATCCATAACCCTGAGAGATATCTGACACCGGATACAATTGCCGACTTTTCACATGTCACATTTACACAGGTAGGCAAAGACAGAGTTGAAGCTGCCCATGCAACTTCCCATGGCAAACCTGAGACATTAAAAGTCAGTGTTGGTTATAAAGACTGCTTTATTGGTGAAGGCGAGATCAGCTACGGTGGTATGAACTGTATGAATCGTGCAAAGCTGGCTGCGGATATTGTAGAAAAGCGTCTGAAACTGGTTGGTGTTGAAATGGAAGAGTTCCGTATTGACTATATCGGTTATAATTCTCTTTATAAATCAGAGATCTCTGACCAGTATGCACCGGATGTATTCCCTGAAATCAGACTCCGTGTCAGCGGCAGAACAAAAGATAAAGCAAATGCAACATTAATCGCAAATGAAGTAGAAGCACTTTATACAAACGGTCCAGCAGGCGGTGCCGGCGCAACAAAGAAAGTTTCAGAAATCGTATCAATTTGTTCAATATTTGTACCTAGAGATATTATCAAGATTGAAGTAGGCTATAAGGAGGTTTAATTATTATGAAATTAAAAGAAATTGCACATTCAAGAACAGGTGATAAAGGTGATATTTCAAACATTTCATTAATCCCATACAAAAAAGAAGATTATGAAATGCTGAAAGAAAAGGTAACACCGGAAGTTGTAAAAGCATATTTTGGTGAAATCTGCAAAGGTGAAGTTGTTCGCTATGATATTGACAGCATCTGCGCTATGAATTTTGTGCTTGATAAGACACTTGGCGGTGGTGTTACACGTTCACTGGCCATTGATAAACATGGTAAAGCATTAGGCATGGCCTTAATGGAGATGGAAATTTAGTACAGTTCAATGTAATCACACATTTAAAGCGGGTCTTGAAATTCAGGGCCCGCTTTTAATAATAGCAGGTTATAAAAAATATCTATTTGACTATATCATATCTGGATAGTATGATTAATGCATATCCAAGGAGAAATGACACGTACAATTTAGTGATAAAGGCAAGAGGTGAGATAGATATGAAGCAGATTGTGTGTTTTGGAGATTCTAATACATATGGGTATATTCCTGAAAACGGGGAGAGATATCCCTGGGGTGTACGATGGACCAGCTTGTTGAATGAAAAGCTGGGCTATGGCAAATATCATATTGAAGAGGAAGGACTGTGCGGACGGACAACCATCTTCGAGGATCCGCTGCGGGACAATCGAAATGGCTCTCGTATGCTCCCGGCTTTGCTTGAAACACATCAGCACGCAGATCTGATCATCGTCATGCTGGGAACCAATGACTGCAAGGCAGCCTATGGCGCGTCAGCGGAAATGATTGGAAAAGGTATTGAAAAAATTGTCGGGCAAATACGAGGGGGTGCACCTGACAGTAAAATTCTGCTCATATCGCCCATCTGGCTGGGAGAGAAAGTCTGGAAACCGGGATATGATCCGGAGTTCTCGGAGAAATCTGTCGCTGTCTCAAAGCATCTGGCAAAAGTTTATCGTCAGATTGCAGAAAAAGAAAATATTGCATTTCTTAATGCGGCTGCATATGCAAAGCCAAGTGCAGCCGATCAGGAACATATGGACCCTGAGAGTCATCGATTGCTGGCAGAGGCAATTTATCAAAAAGTAATAGAAATTGAAGGCATCCTCGAATAAGGATGTCTTCCTGCTGCTTATGCATAATGATTCAAAGACGCTGGGTTCATCATATGTATAACAGTGATGCTGTGAATCAATGTCTCTGCTTGCTGTCGATCGTAATCGTCACAGGACCATCGTTCACCAGTGAAACCATCATATGAGCGCCGAATTCTCCTTCTTCTGTATGTATGCCGCAATCACGGCAGGCTGCAATAAACTTCAGATACATATCCTTGGAAAAATCAGGAGCACCGGCTTCTGTAAAGCTCGGACGGTTGCCTTTCTTCGTGCTGGCAAACAGTGTGAATTGGGAAATAATCAGGAGCTCACCGCCGACATCCCTTAAAGAAAGATTCATCTTGCCTGCTTCATCTTCAAATATTCGCATCTGAGTAATCTTCTTCACAAGATACGCCATGTCTTCTTCCGTATCATCATCAGCAACACCGAGAAGAACAAGAAAGCCTCTTTCTATGCTTCCGATGGTCTCATTATCAACATCAACACTTGCGCGGGATACGCGCTGTATAACTGCTCGCATAAACAAACCTCCAATAAATGTCTTTTCCTATCAGTAAAAACTGAAAATGAATGTATGATGACATTATACCAGACTTTATCCGATAAATCACCTGTCATTTGTCGACAAAGCTCAAAGTATATTGTGAAAACTGTCGATGAATGATAATTGCGACGTTTTTGTCTGTCAGATATAATGTGAGTCAGGGGATTGAAGTATTTGCTGCAGGAAAGGTGCAGAAATGTTTAGTAAGACAATCAGTGCAGTCCTGCTGGGAATGAGAAGTGATATGATCACTGTTGAGGCAGATGTCAGCGGCGGACTGCCTTATTTTGAGATGGTAGGCTATTTATCAGCAGAGGTGAAGGAGGCGAAGGAGCGTGTTAGAACTGCTATTCGGAATGCCGGTTTCAAATTGGAACCGAGACGTATCATTGTGAATCTTTCACCGGCAGATGTACGCAAGTCGGGAACGATCTGTGATCTAGCCATTGCATCGGCTGTTTTGTGTGCTTATGGCTTTATTATGCCGGAAAGTCTGGAACATACCGTATTGATCGGTGAATTGAGTCTGGACGGCAGTGTGCGCCCTGTTAATGGTGTTTTATCTGTTGTTTTGATGGCGAAGAGGATGGGGATGACTAAGTGTATTGTACCTGCAATGAATGCCTTTGAAGGGGCAGCTGTTGATGGTATAGAGGTCTATGGTGTACATACATTACAGGAACTCATTGGCTTCCTGGATGGACGTCTGGTTATTGAGCCGGCATATATCGACAGGGATACTTTGCTTGAACGATCAGAAGGGCAGATATCACAGCTGGATTTCAGTGACATTTGCGGGCAGCACACGATGAAGCGAGGACTTGAGATCGCTGCTGCAGGGATGCATCATACGATGCTGATCGGGCCTCCCGGAGCAGGAAAGTCCATGGCGGCAAGACGCCTGCCGACAATTTTGCCGAAGATGACATGGGAAGAATGTCTGGAAGTGTCTGAAATTTACAGTGCTGCAGGATTGCTGAAGCCTGCAGAGGGATTGATCACGACACGGCCTTTCAGAAGTCCGCACCATACGGCTTCTGATGTGGCATTGGCTGGAGGCGGCAGATTGCCAAAGCCTGGGGAGATCAGCCTGGCTCACAGGGGGGTACTGTTTTTGGATGAATTAACAGAATTTAGTTCCGCGGCCATGGAAGTAATGCGTCAGCCCATAGAGACCGGCCATATAATGATCAATCGTTTGCAGGCGATGTGTGTGTTTCCAGCAGGATTTATGCTGGTGGCAGCGATTAATCCATGCCGATGCGGCTATTATCCCTGACGTACGGAAGTGCCATTGTACACCTTTACAGATCAGACGTTATATTGGCAGAATCAGCCAACCACTGATGGATCGGATTGATTTGAATATAGAGGTGCTTCCGGCCAGAATTGAGTCTTTACAGGAAGCTGCGTCAGATGAAGAGCGTTCAGCTCAGATTCTGAAGCGGGTGGAACAAGCCCGGGCCATGCAGGATGCACGTTACAGCGGAACCTGTTATAGATATAATTCACAGCTGCATGACAGGGATGTGGAGAGATATTGTGCGCTTGAAGCAGAAGAACGGATGTTGATGAAGAATATTTATGAACAGTATGATCTGAGTGCGCGGACATACCATAAGATTTTGAAGGTTGCACGGACCATTGCAGATCTTTCGGGACATTTGAGGATTACGACAGATGATATAAGTGAAGCAGTGTTCTATAAGTGTTTGGATGGGAGGTATTGGGGAAGCGGCAATGGAAAAGGATGAATACTGGCTCTGGCTTGGAACAATTCCCGGTATTGGGAACGTAACAGCGCTTAAGTTGTTAAATGCTTTCGACGGAGATATCCGAGTATTATATGAAGCTGATAAGAAAACAATCGCCGGTCGTCATATTGTGAGTGAAAAACAGCTTCAGAGTATTATATATAGTAGAAACAGGGACAGAATCTGCCGTGCCTATGCACAGATGAAGGCAAAGGGCATTCAATGCCTTTCCATTGTGGATACACATTATCCTGATATGTTGAAATCACTTCATGATCCGCCCATTGTTTTATATTTTCTTGGAAGCATACCAGCCCCGGAAGAGTGGATGATCGCACTGATCGGAGCCAGACAATGCAGCAGTTACGGCCGACAGGTCAGCAGGATGCTCGCACGCGGTATCGCTGCTTCCGGTCTGACTGTTGTCAGTGGAATGGCCAGGGGCAGTGACAGCGCTGCTCATTGGGGCGCACTGGAAGAAGGCGGACGTACCTTTGCTGTTCTTGGATGCGGTGTTGATGTCTGTTATCCACGGGAGAATATTGATCTCTATACGGAGATCAGCAGAAACGGTGGGATTCTTTCTGAATTTCCTCCGGGGACAAAACCGGAGGGATATCATTTTCCGAGAAGGAATCGTCTGATTGCTGCATTGGCAAAGGGTATTGTAGTCACAGAAGCCAAGCAAAAGAGCGGAACTCTGACTACCGTTGAACATGGTTTGGATCTGGGCAAGGATATTTTTGCTGTTCCGGGTAGGATAGATGATGCTTTAAGTGAAGGATGTAACCAGCTGATTCGGGCCGGTGCCAAGCTGGTGATGCAGCCATCGGACATTCTTGAAGAATTCGGCATTCTGGCCAGGGAATATAAAAAAAATAATATTACGCTTGATAATTCTGAAAAAGTAGTGTATGCTAGCATATGTTTAGTTCCCAGAAGTGCAGATGAGATTGCTGCGCTGACCGGTATGGATGTGCAGTGTATCATTCACTGTCTGGTTAGGATGGAATTGAAGGGAATTATACACAGAGTAGGAAAAAATCAATATGTGTTAAGTATATAGATGTGGAGGAAAAGGCTGTGGCTAAATATTTAGTTATTGTTGAATCCCCGGCCAAGGCGAAGACAATTAATAAGTTTTTGGGTTCAAATTATCATGTTGTAGCCTCTAACGGACACGTAAGAGACTTGCCGAAGAGCCGACTGGGTATCGATGTTGAAGATGATTATGAACCAAAATATATCACAATCAGGGGTAAAGGGGATATATTGGCAATGTTGCGTAAAGAAGCCAAGAAGGCAGATAAGATTTATCTCGCAACTGACCCGGACCGTGAAGGAGAAGCAATATCATGGCATCTGGCAACGGCATTGAAGCTGGATGAAGCACATACCAATCGTATTACATTCAATGAGATCACAAAGAATGCGGTTAAGACGGCTATTAAACATCCTCGTAAGATCGATATGGACCTGGTGGATGCACAGCAGGCGCGCAGAATGCTTGACCGAATGGTCGGTTATCGTATAAGCCCGCTTCTTTGGAGCAAGGTTAAACGCGGTTTAAGTGCGGGGCGTGTTCAGTCAGTTGCGCTTCGTTTGATCTGTGACAGAGAACAGGAGATTGATGCTTTTATTCCGAAGGAATACTGGTCACTGGACGCTGTTTTAAATGTCAGCGGTGAAAAGAAGCCGCTGACGGCCAAGTTCTATGGCAAGAAAAAGGAGAAGATTGAGATCCATTCTCAGAAAGAGCTGGATGCAATCATGGATGCACTCAAGGATGCCGCGTATCAGATCGTGGACATTAAAACCGGTGAGCGAACAAGAAAAGCGCCTGTTCCGTTTACAACAAGTACTTTACAACAGGAGGCTTCCAAGCAGCTGAATTACTCAACGCAGAAGACGATGCGCCTCGCACAGCAGCTGTATGAAGGTGTCGATATTCAGGGACTGGGAACCGTTGGTCTGATCACATACCTGAGAACAGATTCTATTCGTATCTCAGAAGAAGCTGACAGCAACGCGAGAAACTTCATTGCTGAGAATTATGGCCAGGAATATGTCGCCGCAGCACCTAAGACCGCAGAGTCTGGCAAGAAGATCCAGGATGCCCATGAAGCAATCCGTCCGACATATCTTGATCAGCTGCCGGTCAAGGTCAAGGAGTCCCTCAGCAGAGACCAGTTCCGTTTGTATCAGCTTATTTGGAATCGTTTTGTTGCCAGCCGTATGAAAGAGGCTGTCTACGAGACAACCAACATCAAGATAGAAGCGGCAGGATACTTGTTTACGGTATCAACTTCAAGACTTGCTTTTGAAGGTTTTATGTCTGTATATAAACCGGACGATGAAAAGGCTGAGAACAATGTGCTGGCCAGAAAGATCAATAAAGACAGTCAGTTGAGTTTCAAGAATTTTGACGCAAAACAGCATTTTACACAGCCGCCGGCACATTACACAGAGGCATCCCTTGTCAAGACAATGGAAGAACTCGGTATTGGCCGACCAAGTACGTATGCGCCAACAATTACAACCATTATTTCTCGAAGATATGTGGCAAAGGAGAACAAGAATCTCTATGTTACAGAATTAGGTGAAGTGGTTAATCGAATGATGGTACAGTCCTTCCCAAGTATTGTGGATGTGAACTTTACAGCCAATCTGGAGTATTTACTGGATAAAGTCGGTGAAGGTGTTGTGAATTACAAGACTGTTATCCGTAATTTCTATCCGGATCTGGATGAAGCAGTTCAGAAGGCTGAAAAAGAGTTGGAAGAGGTTAAGATTGAAGATGAAGTCTCAGATGTCCAGTGCGATCAGTGCGGTCGTATGATGGTCATCAAGTATGGTCCTCACGGTAAGTTCCTGGCATGTCCGGGATTCCCTGAATGCAGAAATACCAAGACGTACTTCGAGAAAATCGGCGTAAGCTGTCCGAAGTGCGGTAAGGATATCGTCATTAAGAAGACGAAGAAAGGTCGCCGTTATTATGGCTGTATGGGCAATCCTGAATGCGATTTTATGACCTGGCAGCGTCCGTCGGATAAGAAGTGTCCGGAATGCGGAAGTGTTCTTTTGCATAAAGGCAATAAGCTTGTATGTATGAATGAAACCTGCGGCTTTGTCATGGCCAATCCAAAAGAAGAAGACCAATAGTCCTTAAGTGATAGAAGAATCTGTCTGATAAGTCTGAAAAGATTTTATGGACAGATTCTTTTTTTGTTTTTCTTTGTAATGTGACAAAGTGTATTGTCTGTTTTTACCTAAATTTAACATTCAGTTTGCGGAAACGTCTGTGCTTATGTCGTTTTTCATCCTAATTGTAGGTATAATTTTCTTAATTAATAATAAAATTTGAAATTTTCCAACATTCCCCTTGTTATGTTGGAATTTTCATGATAGAATGAGAAAGTAATAATGGCAATCTTAAAAGAAAGAAGGATTTGATATGAGCGTACAATTGTTAGATAAAACACGTAAAATAAATAAATTACTGCATAACAATAATTCACATATGGTTGTCTTTAACGACATATGCGAAGTGCTCAGTGAAATACTGGAATCCAACATTCTTGTGATCAGTCGTAAAGGCAAAGTACTCGGTATTAAGAATCGACCGGATATTGCAGAACTGCATGAACTGATTGTGGATGCTGTAGGCGGACATATTGATGAAATGCTGAACGAGAGATTATTAAGTGTCCTTTCTACAAAGGAGAATGTCAATTTGCTGACACTTGGCTTTGAGAGCGACGACATCAACACCTATCAGGCTATTATTACCCCGATAGATATTGCAGCTGAGCGTTTGGGTACATTGTTTATTTATCGCAAGGATAAGCCATATGAAATTGATGACATTATATTGAGCGAATATGGCACCACCGTCGTTGGTCTTGAAATGCTTCGTTCCGTCAACGAGGAGAATGCAGAAGAGACAAGAAAGGTTCAGATCGTCAAGTCAGCTATCAGTACACTGTCATTCTCAGAATTAGAGGCTATCACACATATTTTTGAAGAACTGGATGGTAATGAAGGAATTCTTGTTGCCAGTAAAATTGCAGACCGGGTAGGTATTACACGATCCGTTATTGTGAATGCACTTCGTAAGTTCGAAAGCGCCGGGGTAATCGAATCCCGTTCTTCCGGTATGAAGGGAACATATATTAAGGTTTTGAATGACGTGGTTTTTGATGAATTAAAGAAATTATAGGCTTGAGTTGATCGGGTTTAACAGATTTAATTGTAAGAATTACACGAATCAGAAGGAATTTTATGAAAAGGCTTGCCATTGGCAGGCCTTTATGTTATAATGCTATTCGGTAAAAAAAGACACGCAGATTGATTTCGGGAATGGTGCCCACAGGGTTGAACCCGGAGAGGACGTCTGCGGAAGAACAAAACCATGGAGGTATTAAAATGAGCGTTATTTCAATGAAACAGTTACTGGAAGCCGGTGTTCATTTCGGACATCAGACAAGAAGATGGAACCCTAAGATGGCTCCTTATATCTACACAGAGAGAAATGGTATCTATATCATCGATCTTCAGAAGTCTGTAGGTATGGTTGACGATGCTTACAATGCAATCAAAGATATCGTTGCAGATGGCGGCACAATCCTTTTTGTTGGTACTAAGAAACAGGCACAGGATGCAATCAAAGCAGAAGCAGAACGTTGTGGTATGTACTATGTTAACCAGAGATGGTTAGGCGGTATGCTGACTAACTTCAAGACAATCGAAAGCAGAATCGCAAGACTCAAAGCAATCGAGAAGATGTCTGAAGACGGTACATTCGAAGTTCTTCCTAAGAAGGAAGTTATCGAACTGAAGAAAGAATGGGAGAAGCTTGAGAAGAACCTTGGCGGTATCAAGGATATGAAGAGAATCCCAGATGCAATCTTCATCGTAGATCCTAAGAAGGAAAGAATCTGTGTACAGGAAGCACACATCCTTGGTATTCCACTGATCGGTATCGCAGATACAAACTGTGACCCAGAAGAACTGGATTACGTTATCCCAGGTAACGATGATGCTATCAGAGCAGTTAAACTGATCGTTTCCAAGATGGCAGATGCTGTTATCGAAGCAAAACAGGGTGCAGATGCTGAAACAACTGAAGCAGAAGCAGCTGAAGCTGATGCAGAATAATTATAGAGACTGATTTGTTCGTTGAATAAATAGTTCAGGCTGTCTCGGGGCCGGATAAGCTTTGAGACAGCTTTTTAAACTAAATGATATTATTTTTATATATTATATGAATAACGGAGGAATAGAATCATGGCAATTACCGCAGCAATGGTAAAAGAATTAAGAGAAATGACAGGCGCAGGCATGATGGACTGCAAGAAAGCACTGAACGAAGTAGACGGCGATATGGACAAAGCTGTAGAATTCCTTAGAGAAAAAGGTCTTGCAGCAGCAGCTAAGAAAGCATCCAGAATCGCAGCAGAAGGTATCGTAGCAACACTTGTTTCCGATGACAAGAAATCCGCTGCTATCGTTGAAGTTAATGCTGAAACAGACTTCGTTGCTAAGAATGAAGTATTCCAGTCATACGTTGCACGTGTAGCTGCACAGGTACTGGCTTCCAACAACACAACAATGGAAGCATTCATGGCTGAACCATGGATCGATGATGCTTCTTTCACAGTAGAACAGGAACTTTCCCAGATGGTTGCTAAGATTGGTGAGAAACTGAGCATCAGAAGATTTGAGAAAGTGACAAACGAAAACGGTGTTATCGCTTCTTACATCCACGCAGGCGGTAAGATTGGCGTTCTGGTTAACATGGATACAACAGCATCCGCTGAAGCAGTTGAAGAATGCGGCAAGAATGTTTGTATGCAGGTTGCAGCTCTTAAGCCTCAGTTCACAAACCGTAACGAAGTAAGTGCAGAGCATATCGCACACGAGAAAGAAATCCTTCTTGCTCAGATCATGAACGATCCTAAGGAATCTCAGAAACCAGCTAAGGTTATCGATGGTATCGTAACAGGTCGTATCAACAAAGAATTAAAGGAAATCTGCCTTCTTGATCAGGTTTATGTTAAAGCTGAAGACGGTAAACAGTCCGTTGGCAAATATGTTGAATCTGTAGCTAAAGAAGTTGGTGCACCTATCGCTGTTAAATCTTTCGTACGTTTCGAGACAGGTGAAGGTATGGAAAAACGTGAAGACGATTTTGCAGCTGAGGTTGCTAAACAGGCTGGAATGTAAGCCAAAAGTCGCAAATCAGATGAACGCATAATCTTACAGTTCGCATAAGAATTTGAACCGTATGATTATCATGTAAATCAACGAAAAACCTTGAATTTCCTATGAAAATGGGATGATTCAAGGTTTTTTTGCGTGTTGGAGAATAAATTTTGACTTATCGTAAATTACCGCTATTTATGCATGGAATTGGGAAAAAGTTGGGGGAGTGAGTTGGGGAGATAGCGCTGGACAACACTGTAGCTGCCTGTATATCCCTGCTCTTCAACCAGGCGTTCATATATCCGCTGTGCAGTGTGATGCTGTTTGCGCCAGTGCTTTTTATCATCATCAAGCCACTCCTGGATAACTGATTTAAACGGATCCAGCTTAGATGGCTGTGCCTGGACAACCGGCGGTACCGGAGAGAAGTCCTCCTGTGAAAGATATTTGCGGATTGTTTTAGGATCGGCACCAGTTTTCTTTGAAATTTCGCTGATCCGGTATCCACAATTGCTTAAATCTTTGATATGATTGATCTGGGACATAGTGTACATTTTCCTTTCCTCCTTGCAGTGTATGGAATATATAGGATACAGTAATAAAAACTGTAAGGCTATATATGAATCCGATATATAAGCTCTTTCGTTTATCTGGCAAACTAGACAGGCTTAAAAATCATATTCTACCTTCGAGGGGTATGTTTTTTCTCTAAAAAAGAGTATGATCAATATAAAAAAGGAGGTAGATGGATGGATCTTATCAAAATTGGAAAATACATTGCAGGTAAGCGAAAGTCATTGGGGATGACACAAAAGCAACTGGCAGAAAAAATAGGTATGAGTGATAAGTCTGTTTCTAAATGGGAGCGAGGAATCTGTTTGCCGGATGTATCAGTATACTTAGAATTATGCGAAATATTAGGTAAAACTATATTGAAGCAGTAGACTCAGATAGTATAGAAATGAAAACTGCTGAATTGTTATCAGGAATTGATGGAACAATGATGTTTCGATACAATTCAAGGGATACATTTAAAACGTTATCTATTTACTTGTCAGAATATCAGCTTGGGCAACGAGTTTCACATAAAAAAGTTTTGGAACTTTCCTATGAAGATGTGAAATCTTCCACAAATGGATTGATTGTCATTACACCGGATTTTGATAATTTTACTGCAAAGCTCATCGCAGCAGATAAATATTCAAAATATATGACAGAAATACCAATTTTGGAGGGAGTTACAAACAGGGAATATTATGGAAGATCAGCAACGACTATTGAAAACAAATGCAAGATAGAGTATGGAACAGAGCAAGGATTAGCAGCACTGATTTATGGAGAAAAAGGGTTAAGTTCGTTGCCAATACAGGATATTGCAGGGGAGCATATAAATACAGATAATGAGTACATGTATTACTATTCGGTTGAATTTATAAAATAGCACTAATAAAAAGAAGAGGATGTCACGTAATCTGTTTTGATTCGGTGGCATCCTTTTTTGACATTTAGTTTTTATGACATTATAGATTCCATAACTTATTTCTTATTTTTCGGTATTCTCTTGGCGAATATCCTTTCAGCTTGTGAAAAAGCCGGCTGAAATAAAGCTGGTTATCATATCCGACAATCTTAGAAATCTCATTGATGGAATAAGTTGTTGTTTCAAGTAACATCTGAGCATTGTTGATACGGATTCCCACAATGAATTGCATTGGTGTAGAACCGGTATATTTTTTGAAATTTCGGATAAACCAGCTGACACTCATGCCTCGTGAGGCAGCATAATCATCAATATTGATATTTTGATTGTAGTTTTCACTGAAAAAGGTAACAGCATTATCCATCTCATGATCAAGATATTCATTTTTTAATATATGCTCTCTTGTCAGTTCCCGGTGGAAACTAATCAGAAGATGACGTAGCAAAAGGACAAGCATTTCCTCATAATTATCTTGACTGCGTTGGAGCTCGATAATGATACGTTTGAAAATTTGTTCATATTCATTAGATGTACCCACTTGAAAGACACGTTCTTTATCCGGAAACCCATATTGACGTAAGATATTTTTCACATTGCTTCCTGTGAAGTGAATCCAGTATACTTCTGTCTTATCTTCTCCGTAATATTCATATTTCTGAAGTTCTTTCGGTCTGTACAGTACAATGTTGCCGGCTGGAACAATCGTTTCGTTATTTACATTATCAAAATGAAAATGCCCACAACCAGCAGTGATATATATAATCTGATAATCCAGACGACCCCTTGGACGGTAGGTAGGAAGTTTGGGATGTCTGGAAAGACGGTAAGTACCACAGCTACCTACAATCAGCGGATGACTTTTGTCTTTGAAATCCATATGTGAGTTGTTCAAATAACCGGTGTTCAAATACATAGGACAGCACCTCTTTTCGCACTTTTTATCATTGTATCATTTAGTGCATATTTTGTCTAATCCAATTCATAGACATATTTTGCGGATTAGGATAAGCTATATATAGCATAACTAAGGAACGTAAACAGAAAAGTAAAGTATAAGGTTTGCTTTAGGGAAACAAAGAACAAAAAAGTATATGTATTGGAGGAGAGTTATTTATGATTGTGCCACGTTATTATGAAAATCTAAGCGTACTGCACGAAAACACAATGCCAGCCAGAGCCTATTATATTCCGGCATCCAAAAGAATGGATAACTTGGTGGAACACAGAGAAGAATCAGATCGTATGCAGTTATTGAATGGAACTTGGAAATTCCAGTATTTTAACAGCATCTATGACATTCAGGATTCTTTCTTTGAGAAAAATTATGATACAGAAAATTTTGATGAGATTCAGGTTCCAAGTGTATGGCAGATGGCAGGATATGATACACACCAGTATACAAACATCCGGTATCCGTTTCCGTTTGATCCACCATATGTGCCACAGGATATTCCGTGTGGAGCTTATGTACATAATTTTGAGTACAGCAGAGATGAGAAAGCATCAAAAGCTTTTTTGAACTTTGAAGGAGTAGACAGCTGCTTTTATGTATGGATCAATGGCTCTTACATAGGATACAGCCAGGTTTCACATATGACCAGTGAGTTTGATGTTACCGATGTACTTCAGGATGGAACGAATACGGTGGCAGTGTTGGTAATGAAATGGTGTGATGGTTCCTATTTGGAAGATCAGGACAAATTCCGTATGAGTGGTATTTTCCGGGATGTGTACATTTTGAAACGCCCAAAACAGGCAATCAGTGATTATCATATTAAAACAAGAATTGAGGATATGCTGGCGAAAGTAGAAATTGAAATGAAATTCTACTCTCCCCTAAATGTAAAAATTTCGATTGAAGATAGAAACGGAGCAGTTGTAGCACTAGGAAGTATTGCTGAAGAAGGAACAGCTGTATTAGAAATTGCAAGTCCGGAACTTTGGAATACAGAAAATCCATATCTATATAAACTGATTCTTGAAACAGAGAATGAAGTAATTGTAGATCACATTGCATTAAGAAAGATAGAGATTAAAGATCAGGTCATTTACCTAAATGGACAGAAGATTAAATTCCGTGGTGTCAATCGACATGATTCCGATCCGGTTACTGGATTTACAATCAGTCTGGAACAGCTCACAACCGATCTTACGTTAATGAAGCAGCATAATTTTAATGCGATCCGTTCCAGCCACTATCCGAACGCACCATTTTTCTATGAAATGTGTGACAAGTATGGATTCATGGTGATAGATGAAGCAGATATTGAAGCTCATGGTCCATTTATGATCTACAGAAAAGAAGACACCGATTACAATCGGTTCAAACGCTGGAATGAGATGATTGCAGATGATCCGGCATGGGAAGAGGCAATCGTTGATCGCGTAAAACTCATGGTGGAACGTGACAAAAACCGTTTCTGTATTGTTATGTGGTCAATGGGAAATGAGAGTGCTTATGGCTGCAACTTTGAAAAAGCACTGGAATGGACAAAGAATTTTGATCCAGACCGCATCACACAATATGAGAGTGCAAGATACCGTAATTATGATGAAACATATGATTACAGCAATCTGGATGTGTACAGCCGGATGTATCCGGCGCTTTCCGAAATTCAGGAATATCTGGATAAAGATGGAAGCAAACCCTTCCTTTTGGTAGAGTACTGTCACAGTATGGGAAACGGACCTGGAGATTTTGAAGATTACTTCCAGATGATTCAGGATAATGATAAAATGTGTGGCGGCTTTGTCTGGGAATGGTGTGACCATGCGATTGCTCATGGAACTGCTGAGAATGGAAAGACTATATATGCTTATGGGGGCGACCATGGCGAAGAAATTCATGATGGCAACTTCTGTATGGATGGATTAGTATATCCGGACAGAACGGTACATACAGGACTTTTGGAATACAAGAATGTTTATCGTCCGGCAAGGGTTATTTCCTATGACAAAGAAAGCGGAGAACTGGTGCTTCATAACTACATGGATTTTGATGACTTGAAAGATTATGTGAAGATCAGTTATGAACTGACGCAGGACGGGCTTGTAATCAGCAAAGGTAAACTTCCAGAAGTTTCAGCAGCACCACACAGTGAAGGAAAAATAAACCTTAAAATCAATGTGCCGGAGAGTGGAAAATGTTATTTAAAATTTATTTACCATCTGAAAAAGGAATTGCCACTGTTGGATGAAGACCATATTCTTGGATTCGATGAAATTGAGGTAAGCAAAGACGGTGCAAAATGTAAACTTGCTGAGAAATGGCTACAAAAAACAGCAGTGGACTCTGAGTTACAGGTAAATGAAAATGATACACAGATCCATATCAAGGGACGTGAATTTGCTTATACCATAGACAAACGTACTGCACTCTTTACAGAGATGAAATTCGCAGGGCGGGAATACTTGAACCATCCGATGGAATTAAATATTTGGAGAGCTCCAACAGATAACGATATGTACATCAAGTCTGAATGGAAGAAAGCCCATTATGATAAAGCTTATACAAGAGCTTACACGACAGAGGTCGTGCAGGGAAAGCATGGTGTGAAAATTACAAGCCATGCATCCGTTGTGGCAGAGACAGTACAGAAGATTCTTGATGTGACGATCACATGGAAAATAGAAGCTGCTGGAAAGATTGATGCAGATATTGAAGTAACAAAAGATGATGAATTCCCGGACCTGCCAAGATTTGGTGTGAGGATGTTCCTGGATAAAAAACTTTCAGCTGCACGATACTTTGGAATGGGACCACAGGAAAGCTATTGTGACAAACATCAGGCTGCGAGCCACGGTTTGTACCAGGCAAATGTAGACGATTTGCATGAGGATTATATTTGCCCACAGGAAAATGGAAGCCATTATGATTGTGAATATGTAGAACTTAACAACAGTCGATATGGAATTGTGGTATCCGCGGAAAATGCCTTCTCATTCAATGCTTCTTATTATACGCAGGAAGAACTTGAAAAGAAAACGCATAATTATGAATTGACAGAATCAGATAGTGTAGTATTTTGCGTTGACTACGCATTAAATGGCATTGGTTCTAATAGTTGTGGTCCAGTTGTATTGGATCAGTACCGATTTGATGATGTATTATTCCGGTTCCAGTTTACGCTGATACCGTATGTAAAGGGATAATAAAGTTTCATGTAACTCGTAAACAAAGAAGGATGGTCTGATTGCAATGTAAAGTCCGGATATACAGAGCAATCAGACAAAAACAGAGAAAAAATTAGAATTAGACATCATACGGTTAGACATATTGAGATTCTAAGTGCGATGAAGATGAGGAGCAAAGAAATTCGTTGGAAGAAAAAAAGTATTTGAAATGGTATAACAAAATTGGATATGGATCAGGTGATATTGCAGGTAATGTAGTCTATGCCTTCCTGACATCTTTCATGATGGTCTATCTGACGGACTCAGTAGGACTTGCTGCAGGTGTCGTAGGTACCCTGATTGCCGCATCAAAACTATTTGATGGTTTTACGGATATATTTTTTGGATCAATGATTGACAAAACACACAGTAAAATGGGAAAAGCGAAGCCATGGATGCTATACGGATACATTGGTTGTGCCATTACGCTGGTCTGCTGCTTTGCAGTACCAGTCAGCTTTGGAACAACGGCTAAATACGCATGGTTCTTTATTTCTTATACACTGTTAAATGGTGTGTTTTATACAGCAAACAATATTGCTTACTCAGCACTTACGTCATTGATTACAAAGAACAGCAAAGAGCGTGTGCAGATGGGATCTTACCGTTTTATTTTTGCATTTTCAACAAGTCTTCTGATTCAGGCGATTACAGTTGGATTTGTAGATAAATGTGGTGGAGATGCTGCGGCATGGAGAACGGTTGCTATTATCTATGCAATCATTGGCCTTGTCATAAATACGATTTCAGCACTTTCTGTTAAGGAACTTCCTGAGGAAGAACTTAACGAAGGAGAAGTAAAGGATGATAATGAAAAGTACGGAATGGTACAGGCATTCAAGCTTCTTGTTAAAAACAAATATTACATGATGATTTGTGGAACATATATTTTACAGCAGTTATATGGTGCCATGATTGGAGCTGGCATTTATTACATGACATGGGTACTGAAAAATAAGAATTTGTTTGGACAATTTGCATGGGCAGTTAATATTCCACTGATCATTGCCTTAATTTTTACACCAACCTTAGTTGGTAAGTGGAAAGGTATGTACAAACTGAACTTAAGAGGTTATGTTTTAGCAGTCATTGGTAGAGCACTTGTTGTTGTTGCCGGATATATGGGCAGTGTTCCGCTGATGATGGCGTTTACAGCTCTTGCAGCCTTAGGTCAGGGACCATGGCAGGGAGATATGAATGCAGTTATCGCATCCTGCTCTGAATACACTTATCTTACACAGGGAAAGAGAATTGACGGAACGATGTACTCTTGTACTTCTCTTGGCGTAAAAATCGGTGGAGGTCTTGGAACCGCTGTTGTTGGATGGATGCTTGAGTTCAGTGGATATGTCGGAACAAATGCAACTCAGCCGCAGTCTGCACTTGATATGATGCAGTTTATGTATCTTTGGCTTCCGTTAATCTTTGATGTATTGATTATGTTTGTACTTTCAAGAATGAATGTAGAAGATGCAAATAAAAAACTGAAAGCAGAAAAAGGAATTGCTGCAGATGAAATAACAGATGCATCAGACATAAATTAGAATTGACAGGAGAAAGCGTTGTCTGGTCGTTGCTCGATGAGACAGTGCTTTTTCTATATATAAGGTGATTGGGGTGGTATTATGGAAATTAAAAAAACGATCGAATTATTGAATGGGACTTTTTTCGATAATAAATTAACAGAATTATATGTTGATTTGAACCGGATTCCATATGAGAAGGAACGTTATCGGAAAGCAATCGACAGTTACAAGACATTTTTCGGTGAAGGTGAAATAGAGATATTCAGTGCACCTGGAAGAAGTGAAATAGGAGGAAACCATACGGACCATCAGCATGGGGAGGTACTTGCCGCATCCATTAACAATGATGCAATCGCAGTTGCAAGAAAACTGGATGAACCGATTGTAAAAGTGATGTCAGATGGATATAGTGGTATGATTATCGTTCAGCTGGATGAGCTGGCGAAAAAAACAGAAGAAGAAGGTACCACGAATGCACTCATCCGTGGTGTGCTTGCCAAGATGAAAATGGATGGTCATGCAATTGGAGGATTTCAGGCATATGTGACCAGTGAGGTGTTGATTGGTGCAGGCCTTTCTTCCTCAGCTGCTTTTGAAACACTTATTGGAACGATTCTTTCCTATATGTACAATGGTGGTGAAGTTAATCCGATAGAAATTGCCAAGATTGGTCAGTATGCAGAAAATGTGTATTTCGGAAAACCATGTGGTTTAATGGATCAAATGGCATGCTCAGTAGGAAGTCTGATACATATTGATTTTGCAGATCCGGAAAATCCGATTGTGGAACAGTTGAAGTTTGATTTGAATACATATGGATATAGTTTATGTATTACAGATACGAAAGGCACTCACACAGATTTGACCCCAGACTATGCAGCAATTCCACAGGAAATGAAAAAGGCAGCGGAATGTTTTGGAAAAAACTTTTTAGGAGAGGTATCCAAGGAAGAGATTATCAATAATATCACACGGATACGTGACTGCGCTGGTGATCGTGCTACACTCAGGGCATTACACTTTGTATGCGAAAATGAGCGTGTCAAAGAGGAAGTAGATGCACTAAAAAAGAATAATTTTCCACAATTTCTGACCAAAGTGAAAGAATCCGGAGATTCTTCTTTTAAATACCTTCAGAATGTATATACATGTCACGATGTGCAACATCAGAATGTGTCTATTGCATTGGCATTAAGTGACGTGATATTTGGAAAAAAAGGCGTGTGCAGAGTACATGGAGGAGGATTTGCAGGAACCATACAGGCATTTGTTCCCAATTATCTGGTGTCCAACTATCAAAAAGAGATGGATAAGATATTTGGAAATGGTTCATGTGAAGTATTAAAAATTCGTAAGTATGGTGGCATAAAAGTTTTATAATCATAAAAACAAAGAAAAGGAGAAATAATCTATGAGTAGCATTTTAGTCTTGGGCGGAGCAGGTTATATTGGTTCTCATACTGTATATGAGCTGATTGCGGTAGGAGAAAATGTTGTAGTTGTTGATAATCTTGAAACAGGTTTTTGTAAAGCTGTTCACCAAGATGCATATGAGTAGGGGGAAACGGTAAAATGATTGATCAGCTGATTTCTGAACTGGTGGCTTATGGACTAGAAAATGGACTGATAGATGATGCAGATAAAGTGTATGTTACAAACGGCTTATTGGAATTGTTTCAAAGGCAAGATTATCAAGAACCGGAGAAACTAGGAAAACCGAGAAAATTACAGCTCATTTTGGATGATTTGTTAGAGTTTGCGTTGTCACAGGGAATTCTTGAAGATGATACAGTGACAATGAGGGATCTTCTTGATACAAAGATCATGGGTATTTTAACACCTGCACCGTCCGTGGTAAGAAAAATTTTTGAAGAAAAATATCAGGTATCCCCAAAGGCAGCAACTGAATTTTATTATCATTTCAGCCAGGCAACAAACTATATCCGCACAGATCGGATTATAAAGGATGAAAAGTGGGAGACTGATACAGAATTTGGCAAGATGGATATCACAATTAACTTGTCAAAACCAGAAAAAGATCCAAGGGATATTGCAAAAGATGGAACTGCAAAAAAATCTGGATACCCGGCGTGCCTGCTTTGCAGGGAAAACGAAGGGTATGCAGGTCACCTCTCATATCCAGCAAGACAAAACCACAGGATTATACCAATTACTCTGTGTGGAGAACAGTATTATTTACAGTATTCACCATATGTATATTATAATGAGCATTGCATTATATTTAACAAGAATCATATTCCGATGGCGATTAATGAGATAACTTTTAACAAACTTCTTGATTTTGTTAAGCAGTTTCCTCATTATATGGCAGGTTCCAATGCAGATCTGCCAATCGTAGGAGGGTCTATTTTGAGTCATGATCATTTTCAGGGTGGCAGTTATGTCTTTGCTATGGCAAAAGCTCCTTATGAACAGGAATTTGACTTAGAGAGATATCCAGATATACATGCAGGAATTGTAAAGTGGCCGATGTCAGTGATTCGTTTACAGGGGAGAGCAATGGATAGTATTGTAGCGGCTGCAAATCATATCCTTACGAAGTGGCGTGGATATTCGGATCCAGAAGTTAATATTTTCAGTGATACAGATGGCATCCCACACAATACAATTACGCCAATTGCAAGGATGCGTGGAGATTTGTATGAACTGGATTTGGTTTTGCGCAATAATATCACAACTATTGATTGTCCTCTCGGACTTTTCCATCCGCATACTGAGTATCACCATATCAAAAAGGAAAATATTGGACTGATTGAAGTTATGGGACTGGCTGTATTACCCGCCAGATTGAAGAAAGAAATGGCAGAACTAGAACAGGCAATTCTGAATCATGAAGACCTGAGACAGAATGAAACAGTGGCTGCCCATGCTGAATGGGCAGAGGGATGGATACCAAAATATAAGATTACAGATAGTAATATTCATTCTATCATACAGAAAGAAATTGGAATTGTGTTTGCGAAAGTTCTGGAGGATGCAGGCGTTTACAAGAGAACAGATGAAGGGAAAGCTGCATTCAAAAGATTTATTGAAAGTTTATAAAAAAAGGACCACTTCATTTTTGTGAAATGGCCTTAAGAAAATATACAGTTTTCACAAAATAGTCCTTTTAGTATTTATACATGGTAAGGATGCTCAAAATATTCAGTGTAGAATACTAAAAGGTCATTCAGATATTTTTTTAGGTTGCTCATTTGCAATTCCTCCTTTCCTTATTTACAAGTTGATTATAAGATAGGTGTAAAAGAATTGCTTGCCAAATCGAAAGAAGATATAGACAAATGTTGCAAAGGGGAGTATTTCATGCATTTAAAATATGTTGACACAAAAGAGGAGATTATAGCAATAAATAGGAAGTCAAAACATATTGAACCACATCTTCATAATGCACTGGAGATCGTTTGTGTAACAAGTGGAGCATTAGAACTTGGTGTCGGACAGGAACTATACCATATGGAAAAAGGAGATATAGGCTTTGTATTTCCATATGTTATTCATCACTATCAGGTACTGACACCCGGTGTAAATAAAACGACTTATCTGATTGCATCGCCATTTACGATAGTCAAATTTGCAGATATCATGCAATCCATGGCTCCTGAATACCCAATCATCAAAGCGGAAAAGGTTGAACCGGAGGTATATAGGGGTATAAATGCAATTTTAGAGACAGAACAGTCGGATATTACTGTTGCACAGGCATATCTTCAAATTGTGTTGGCACGCTGCATAGGAAAATTAAATTTGGTAGAAAAGAGTAGTGTGGGGAGCAATGATCTTATTTACCAGACAGTTTCCTATATATCAGCAAATTTTAAGAAGAAGTTTTCTCTGGAAGAGATGGCAAAAGATCTGGGGGTGAGCAAATATGTTTTATCCAGACTCTTTTCCAAAACATTCCATAGAAACTTTAATCAATATCTTAACGATGCAAGGCTGAACTATGCATGCCATCGTTTGGAAAATACGAGTGATTCTATTACAAACATTTGTCTGGATAGTGGATTTGAAAGTCAGAGAACATTTAACCGAGTATTTAAAGAAAGATATAAAATATCACCGAGTGATTATCGGAGTATTTGTGTGAAAGAGATGTTGTCATAAAAGGTTCTGTTGATAGAAATATTTACTTTGATATCTGCTGACAGAGATACCAAAACATATGGATGATAAAAATAACAATTTTCTGGAAGAGCTTCTGCCTTGGTCAGAAACACTTCCAGAAAATATACGAAAACCAAAGAAAATGGATGAAAAATAGCGTGGCTGCAGAAGCAGCCTGATATTTTTCAAGGTACTTAGGTTCTACCGTTTACGAATAGAATACGCAAGGGCTTTTGTTTATACTCAATATTGAGAACAAATTTGGTACAAGGATATCAGCAGATTTATAGAAGGTTAATGCATAACAGCAGCAGAATCAGAAAGACAATATTTGCAATGGTGAACATCATAAAGTATTTACCACGTAGTGTCGTCTTTTCCTTAGCAATATATTTAAAGCTGATTAAGCTGGCCATGGAGGCTATTAATGTTCCAAGTCCGCCAATATTTGTTCCGATAATGAGTGCAGAATAGTTCTTTGTAAATCCGGATAAAAGAATGGCAGCGGGAACGTTGCTTATTATCTGGCTGGAAAGGATGGCTGTTAAGGTTTCATGTCCATCTATGATGCTGATCAGAAAATGATTAAACTGCGGAATACATTTCAAATTTCCAATAAAAATGAACAAAGCGGTAAATGTCAGTAGAAGAGAGTAATCTACTTTTTTAAATAAATGCCAATTCTTGAAGAAGATATAGCCAATCACCAGGATGAATGAAATTCTGTAATCTATGATATGTGCTACAACCAAAAGGCAAATTAAAAATAAAATTAGATATCCAATGAGGGATGTTTGGTTCGGAGCGTTTGTTTTGTGTATGCTAAATAATTCACTTATATGATTCTCGGTGGTTGAGCCAGGTTCTCTATGCGCAGCAATCTGTATCCACACAAGAAGCAGCACCAAGGCTGCAATAGAATAAGGCAGCATGAGTCGGATGAGTGCTAATGCAGACATATTGGCTCTGGCATATAAATAAAGATTTTGAGGATTTCCGATGGGAGTCAGCATACTGCCGAGATTTGCGGCAATTGTCTGCATAACAACCGTTCTTAAAATCCAGTAATTCTTTTGCTTTTCTGACATTTTTTTTAGAATAATGATTGCAAGGGGCACAAAAGTAATTAATGCGACATCATTTGTGATAATCATTGAAAAGAAAAAACATAACAAAACAAGCAATACGATGATGGATTTGATGCTGTTGGCTCTGGACAATATTTTTTCGGCAAGATAATCAAATAATCCAATTTCACTCAGGCCTGCGACAATTGACATTAAACAAAACAGAAGACTGAGCGTCCGAAAATCAATATAGGAGAAATACTTGCCGTTTGGATGTACAATAAACATAGATAAGATTGCCAGAATGGCAGAAATAGATAAGACAGTTTCCTTTTGAAAAAAAGTTAATATTTTTCGCAGCATATGCTTCAATCCTTTTCAGTAAAGTAATCAAAGCAAGTATATCATAAAATAAATAGAAAAACAAATAAAGGAGAAATGTGTAATGGAAATTAAGATTCTTGATATGATACAAAACCTGCACACAACAGTCGGCGATCATTTTTTTATAGGCATCACAAAGCTGGGGGATGCGGGAATTATATGGATTTTTTTAACAATCCTATTACTTATACTACCAAAAATGAGAAAATATGGACTGGCCATGTTAGTCGGGCTTTGCATTGATGTGATTGTATGTAATGGCCTCTTGAAAAATCTTGTGGCTCGCACAAGGCCCTGTGATGTGAACACGGCCATACAGCTTTTGATTTCACATCCGACGGACTATTCATTTCCTTCCGGGCATACAGCAGCTTCTTTTACTGCTGTGGCAGCGCTATATTTTTCAGGAGATAAAAAAATTTGGAAGGCTGCGATAGTACTTGGAATTTTGATTGCCTTTTCAAGAATGTATCTGTATGTACATTATCCGACGGATATTCTGGGAGGTATCCTTGTTGGCATTTTTTCCGGATTTATAGGCTCCAAAATTGTCACATACATGATGAAGAAAAGGGCGAATCAGAATGAATAGGATAATCCTGCCGGCCTGCCAAAAGGACGAACAAAACGAAGAATTCGATACAGATAAGCGGATTTTGCTGTATCTTTAATATGAATATGATAAAATAGCGGTAAAAGGAGTTTACTATGAAAAAGAAACGTCATCATATATGGAAAAATATTTTAATAATGGCGGTGGTTTTTCTGGTTGCATCTGGCAGCAGTTTTATTTTGCAGAAAACAGGTGTGCATGAACATATTACCGCTATTTTTATTTTTGCAGTGTTTCTGACATCTATTTTAACCGATGGCTATATTTACGGCATCGTATCGGCACTTGTGGGAACACTGGCTGTCAACTATGCGTATACTTATCCCTTTTATGCCCTGGATTTCAGATTTCAGAGCAACATGATTTCTGCAGTTGTCATGATGGCGATTGCTGTATTGACAGGCATGCTGACAACACAGGTCAAAACGCATGAAGCAATCAAAGTAGAGAGTGAAAAGGAACGTATGCGTGCCAATCTCCTGCGGGCGGTATCCCATGATATACGGACACCCCTGACAACCATTTATGGGGCCAGTACCACCTTGCTGGAAAGCGGAGAAAATTATACAAAAGAGCAGCGGATAAAGATCCTGAAGGGGATCCAAGAAGATTCAGATTGGCTGATGCGCATGGTGGAAAATCTTCTGTCCATTACACGCATTGATGAAGGAAAGATCAAGATTATCAAGACCCCTACCGTTCTTGATGAACTGATTGATTCTGTTATGGTCAAGTTTCACAAGCGTTACCCTCAGCAGGAAGTTTATCTGGACTTGCCAGAGGATATTATTATCATCCCAATGGATGCCATTTTGATCGAACAGGTAATTTTTAATCTGCTTGAGAATGCAGTTCTGCATGCAGATGGGATGACGGAACTGATTTTGAAAGTATTTGTGCTGGGCCAGCAGGTTGTCTTTGAAGTCAGTGACGACGGATGCGGTATAGAAAAAGATCGTCTCAGCGGTATATTTAACGGCAGCTACCATTTATTTGAGGATAAAGCTTCTTCCGCTGACAGCCAAAAACACAATTCCGGTATAGGGTTATCTGTCTGCCAGACAATCATCAAAGCCCATGATGGTGTGATCGTGGCTGAGAACAATACCAAAGGCGGTGTTGTTTTCAGATTTTCACTTAACAGAGAGGAGACGTCAGAAAGTGAATAATAAATACAAAATTCTTCTTGTGGAAGATGAACAGAATATCAGTACACTGGTAATGACCATGCTTGAGACAGCAGGATATCAAGTAATCCCGGCTGGAACATGTGCCATGGCCAAAACGTTGTTTATTTCTTATTGTCCGGATCTGGTCATTCTGGATCTTGGTCTGCCGGATATGGATGGTATGACATTTCTTAAAGAAGTCAGAAAGAACTCTCTGACACCGATTATTGTTCTTTCGGCAAGGACCAATGAACGGGATAAAGTATTAGCGCTTGACAGCGGGGCCAATGACTATGTTACAAAACCCTTTGGTGCAGCTGAACTGCTGGCCAGAATCCGTTCTGCATTGCGCAATTGTTCTCACAGTGCAGATTCCGGTAAACTTCCGGGTGGTCGTTTTTCTGTACAGGATCTGGAAATTTTATACGACGCCAGACAGGTTTTCATTAAGGGCAGGGAAATCAAGCTGACCCAGACGGAGTATAATATCGTGGCATTACTGTCCGAGCATTGTGGCAAAATGATGACGTATTCCGCGATCATTAAAGGAGTCTGGGGCTATCCGGATGAAGGCAGTGTTAAAAAACTTCAGGTGAATATGGCCAATATCCGCAAGAAATTCGGCGTAAAGCCGGGAGAGGCTACCTATATTACCAACGAGTTGGGCGTCGGTTACCGGATGAACAGCGATTAGCAATATGTAACCTGAGAATATGACAAATTTTATCAATTACTGGACAACACAAAAAAATATATGTAAAATGTAGGATAAACCTAGAAAACGTTGTTTTACCGGTTACAAACAAAATCAGGAGGATGATATCATGTTAAAATGCTTTAAGAAGATTAACAAGAAAGATACAGGTGTTTTTGCAGCAGGTCTTTTATTCGGAACAGCAGGTATTAAACTGCTTTCCAGCAAAGATGCCAAGAAACTCTACACAAACTGTGCAGCCGCTGTTTTACGTGCGAAAGAGTGTGTATTGAAGACAGCAACAACAATCCAGGAAAATGCTGAAGATATCTATGCAGAAGCACAGCAGATTAATGAAGAGAGAGCTGCAAAGGATGCAGAAGAATATACAGATGTTGAGGATGTAGAAGAAGCTGAAGAAACAGCAGAAGAAGCATCTGAGGAAAACGAGGCGAAATAATTCGCATGAAATTCGTTGTAAAACATGAAATAAAAGGAAGGATCCGTGTTCATTTTTGTCAGAAAAGAATGACTTTTGAAGAAGCGGATACTTTGCAATATTATCTGGATTCCCAGGAAATGATCACATCATCCAAAGTTCAGGAGCGTACACAGGATGCGACAATCTGCTATACAGGTGAGAAATCGGCAGTTATCGCTCTGTTAAGAAGCTTTCATTATGAGAAAGTAGATGTTCCGGATGTTTACAGACAGAATTCCGGAAGAGAGACCAATCGCGAGTACTGGGATAAACTTGTAACAAAAGTAGTTGTTCACTATGGCAACAAATTGTTTTTGCCGATGCCAATCCGAACGGTGATCACAGGTGTAAAGTCTGTAAAGTATATTTATCAGGGTATTCATACACTGCTTCAGCGTAAGATCGAGGTACCTGTTCTTGATGCGACAGCCATCGGTGTTTCCATGTTCAGAGGTGATATCAGTACAGCCGGTTCTGTTATGTTCCTGCTTGGTATTGGTGAGATTCTTGAAGAATGGACCCATAAGAAATCTGTGGATGATCTGGCCAGAAGCATGTCGCTGAATATCAGTCGAGTATGGCTGTGCAATGACGGCCAGGAGATGCTTGTGCCTACAACGAAAATTCAGACCGGTGACCTTGTCCGTGTTCATATGGGCAATATGGTTCCGTTTGATGGTACTGTTGCAGAGGGTGAAGCGATGGTGAACCAGGCTTCTCTTACCGGTGAGTCTGAACCTGTCCGAAAGTATATAGAGAGCACGGTTTATGCAGGCACAGTGGTCGAAGAGGGTGAACTGACCATTCGCGTCAAAGAGACAAACGGTTCCAGTAAGTTTGACAAGATTGTTACGATGATCGAGGAGTCAGAGAAGCTGAAATCCGGACTTGAGAGTAAAGCAGAACATCTTGCAGACAGACTTGTACCGTATACGTTGTTGGGAACAGGCATTACCTATCTGTTGACAAGAAATATGACGAAGGCGATTTCTGTGCTGATGGTTGATTTCTCATGTGCGTTGAAACTGGCTATGCCAATCTCTGTTCTTTCGGCGATTCGCGAAGCCAGCAACTATCATGTGACTGTCAAAGGTGGAAGATATCTCGAAGCTATGGCAGAAGCCGATACCATTGTATTTGATAAGACAGGTACCCTTACGAAGGCTCAGCCGACTGTGAAACAGGTGGTTGCTTTTAACGGTATGAGCGAAAACGAACTCCTTCGTATTGCAGCCTGCCTGGAAGAACACTTCCCGCACTCCATGGCCAAAGCAGTTGTACAAGCAGCCATTGACAGACATCTGGTGCATGAGGAGCTGCATTCAAAGGTTGAATACATTGTTGCCCACGGTATTTCTTCCAAGATCAACGACAAGAAAGTTGTTATCGGCAGTTATCATTTCGTATTTGAAGATGAGAAATGTGCCGTGCCGGATGGTATGATGGAGGAATTTGATAAATTGCCTTCAGAATGCTCACATCTGTTTATGGCCATTGATCACGAATTGGCTGCAGTTATCTGCATTGAAGACCCACTGCGTGAAGAGGCGGCTGCTGTTGTCAGGAAACTGAAAGAAACCGGCATCAGCAAGGTTGTTATGATGACTGGCGACAGTGACCGTACAGCGAAGGCCATTGCAGCAAGAGTCGGTGTTGATGAATATTATTCAGAGGTTCTTCCCGAAGACAAAGCGTCCTTTGTTGAAGAGGAGAAGAAAGCCGGTCGTAAGGTTATTATGATCGGTGATGGTATTAATGATTCACCGGCATTATCTGCAGCGGACATCGGTATTGCTATCAGCGACGGTGCTGAGATTGCCCGTGAGATAGCAGATATCACAGTTGGTGCCGATAGTCTGAATGAACTGGTTACACTGAAACTGATTAGTGACGGCCTGATGAAACGTATTCACAAGAATTACAGATTCATCGTCGGATTTAATACAGGACTGATCGTACTTGGTGTTGCAGGTATTCTGCAGCCGGCAACATCTGCCTTATTACATAACACATCTACACTGATGATCGGCTTGAAAAGTATGCAGGACATCCTGTAAATAAAACAATCCAACAAAAAAGTACTTCTATTTTTCTATACATGGATTTTAGAAAATAGAAGTACTTTTTTGTTGGCGTTTCTTTTGTGGGAATGGGTATTATCTATATAGCCGTTTCATGACGATCATTCGCAAGGATAAAAAGAAAAGACCGGAAACTCAGAAAGCTTCCGGCCTTGCCCCTGCCAAGGAGTCGGCGTGACAGGATTCGAACCTGCGACCTCTACGTCCCGAACGTAGCGCTCTACCAAGCTGAGCCACACGCCGCCGACTTGTTTATTATGCATCAAATCAAGAGATTTGTCAAGGTTTACCTGCAAAAAAAATTTCTGGTGAGTTGCAAAAGTAACTTCTACTTTGCAGAAGTAAATTCTACTTTGCAGGGTTAAATTCTATACAAAATAGAAAAATAATGACTTAGATATATGAAATCCCTGAAAACGGAGTTAAAATA